>JAZIHR010000021.1:0-29689 GCA_036678445.1 Alphaproteobacteria bacterium | reverse complement strand
CCCGGAAACCGCCGCCCGGGCCAAGGCCCTGCGCCAGCGCGCCCGCGAAATGCTGGATACGCCCGTCGGCGACCTGCCGCCCTGCCCGCCCGGAACCGCCGACCCCAAAGCCGCGGGCTGCACGCCCCACTGACTGAAAGAGCCCCCATGCCCGTGATCACCTGCATCGAAGACCTCAAGCGCCTGCACAAGGCACGCACCCCGCGGATGTTCTACGACTATGCGGAATCGGGCAGCTACACCGAGCAGACCTTTCGGGAAAACACCAGCGATTTCCAGCAGATCCGCCTGCGCCAGAAAGTGGCGGTGGACATGACCGACCGCAGCCTTTCCTCGGACATGGCGGGGCTGCCGGTGTCGATGCCGGTGGGGCTGGCGCCGGTGGGGATGACCGGGATGCAACGCGCCGACGGCGAGATCAAGGCGGCCCGCGCGGCCGAGAAAGCAGGCGTGCCCTTCTGCCTGTCCACCATGTCGATCTGCTCGATCGAGGACGTGGCGATGCACACCTCGACCCCCTTCATGTTCCAGCTTTACGTGATGAAGGATCAGGAGTTCCTGGAAAACATCATCGCCCGCGCCAAGGCCGCGCGCTGCTCGGCGCTGGTGCTGACGCTGGACCTGCAAATCCTCGGGCAGCGCCACAAGGACCTCAAGAACGGGCTGTCGGCGCCGCCCAAGCTGACCCTGTCCTCGATCGCCGACCTGGCGACGC
Organism: Alphaproteobacteria bacterium; assembly: GCA_036678445.1. Taxonomy (GTDB): domain Bacteria; phylum Pseudomonadota; class Alphaproteobacteria; order Rhodobacterales; family Rhodobacteraceae; genus Paracoccus. The sequence continues at coordinate 28,974 of JAZIHR010000021.1, read as the reverse complement.
GCTGGCGCTGGGGGCTGGAAATGCTGCAAACGAAACGGCGATTCTTCGGCAATATCGTCGGCCACGCCAAGGGGGTGACCGACACCGCCAACCTGGCCAGCTGGACGGCCGAGCAGTTCGACCCGCAGCTTGACTGGACCAAGATCGCCCGCATCCGCGAACTGTGGGGCGGCAAGCTGATCCTCAAGGGGATCCTCGACGCCGAGGACGCCCGCATCGCCGCCGACTTCGGAGCCGACGCGATCATCGTGTCGAACCACGGCGGCCGGCAACTGGACGGGGCGCTAAGCTCGATCCGCATGCTGCCCGAAATCGTGGCGGCGGTGGGCGACCAGATCGAGGTGCATCTCGATTCGGGCATCCGCTCGGGGCAGGACGTGCTCAAGGCGCTGGCGCTGGGGGCGCATGCGACCTGGATCGGGCGCGCCTGGCTGCACGGGCTGGGCGCCATGGGGCAAGAGGGCGTGACCGCCGCCCTGGACGTGATCCGCAAGGAACTGGACGTGACCATGGCGCTGTGCGGCGAACGCGACATCCGCAACGTCGGGCGCCACAACGTCATGGTCCCCGCCGGCTGGACCGACGCCTGGCGCTGAAACGCGCTTTCCTTTCCGCCCTCGCGCGTGTATAGGCGCGGCTTCCGGCCATGCACCCTTGGAGGATGGCCGGCAGCAACCTGAAAGGAAATTCGCAATGGCCAAAGAGATCCCTGATCTGGTGGCCGAGGCACGCGCGGGGACAGGCAAGGGGGCCGCCCGCCAAGCTCGCCGCGCAGGCAAGGTGCCCGGTATCGTTTACGGCGACGGGAAAGACCCGCAGCCGATCCAGCTCGACTTCAACCCGCTGCTGACCAGGCTGCGTGCCGGGCGCTTCATGTCCACGCTGTGGAACCTGAAGGTCGAGGGGCAGGACGACGTGCGCGTCATCTGCCGCGGCGTCCAGCGCGACGTGGTCAAGGACCTGCCGACGCATATCGACTTCATGCGTGTGCACCGCAACAGCCGCGTGAACCTGTTCGTCAACGTCGAGTTCATCAACCACGAAGACAGCCCCGGGCTCAAGCGCGGCGGCACGCTGGTGGTGGTGCGCCCCGAGGTCGAACTGGTCGTGACCGCCGCGGACATCCCTGAGCAGATCACTATCGACCTTGCCGGCCGCAAGATCGGCGACGTGATCCACATCAACGACGTGGAACTGCCCAAGGGCGTGCGCCCGACCATCGACCGCAACTTCGTGATCGCCAACCTCGCCGCGCCCTCGGGCCTGCGTTCGGACGACAACGAAGAAGCCGAAGAAGCCGCCGAGGGCTGATCTCCCCAGCGCGCATGAACTCAGGGGGCGGTGCTGCGGCGCCGCCCTTTTCCATTCCCCGGCCTCATCTTCTGACCCCAAATAGCCGGGGGTGCGGGGCAGAGCCCCGCTTGGCTTCCGCCTTTCCCGCGACCTGCGCTGCTGCTAGATCACCCCCATGACCGAACCCATCCATATCATCGGCGCCGGCATGGCCGGGTCCGAGGCCGCCTGGCAGGCCGCACAGGCCGGCGTGCCCGTCGTGCTGCATGAAATGCGCCCCCATGTCGGCACCTTCGCCCACCGCACCGGCAACTGCGCCGAAATGGTCTGTTCCAACAGCTTCCGCTCGGACGACGACGTGAACAACGCGGTCGGGCTGCTGCATTGGGAAATGCGCGCGGCGGGCGGGCTGCTGATGGCGGCGGCCGACCGCCACCGCCTGCCTGCGGGCGGTGCGCTGGCCGTGGACCGCGACGCGTTTTCCGCCGAAGTCACCGCCACCCTGCGCGCCCACCCGCTGGTCTCGATCGAAAGCGGCGAAATCACCGCCCTGCCCGACAGCGGCAACTGGATCATCGCCACCGGGCCGCTGACCTCGGACGCGCTGGCGCAGGCGATCCGTGCCGAAACGGGGACCGAAGCGCTGGCCTTCTTCGACGCCATCGCCCCCATCGTCCATGCCGATACCATCGACATGTCCATGGCCTGGCGCCAGTCGCGCTATGACAAGGGCGAGACCGAGGCCGAGCGCACCGCCTATATCAACTGCCCGCTGACCCGCGCCGAATACGACGCTTTCATCGACGCGCTGCTGGCCGCCGACAAGACCGAGTTCCACGAGGGCGAGACCGCCGGCTACTTCGACGGCTGCCTGCCGATCGAGGTGATGGCCGAGCGCGGGCGCGAGACGCTGCGCCACGGGCCGATGAAGCCGGTGGGCCTGACCAACGCCCACAAGCCCGACGAAAAGCCTTATGCGGTGGTCCAGCTTCGCCGGGACAACACGCTGGGAACGCTGTATAATATCGTCGGCTTCCAGACCAAGATGAAATACGGCGCGCAAGTTCAGGTGTTCCGCATGATCCCCGGGTTGCAGGATGCCGGCTTTGCCCGGCTGGGGGGTATCCACCGCAACAGCTTCCTCAACTCGCCCACGCTGCTGGACGGGCGGATGCGGCTGCGCACCCGCCCGCATATCCGCTTTGCCGGGCAGGTGACGGGGGTCGAGGGCTATGTCGAAAGCGCCGCCATGGGCCTTCTGGCCGGGCGGATGGCGGCGGCGCAGGCACAGGGGCGCGACCTGGCCCCGCCCCCCGGCACCACCGCCATGGGCGCGCTGGTTCATCACATCACCGGCGGCGCGGACGCAAAGACCTTTCAGCCGATGAACGTCAATTTCGGCCTGTTCCCGCCGGTCGAGGCCCGCAGCGGCCGCCGTGGTCGCAAGGACCGTTACCCGGCCTATACCGACCGCGCCAAGCAGGATTTCACCGCGTGGCTGGCCGCGCAGTAAGCGGCGGGGTCCGACGGACGCGATTTGCGCCCTCGCCCACCGGGCCGCTGCATCTGGGCCACGCCTTCGCGGCGCTGACCGCGGCGCGGCTGGCCGATCCGGGGCAATTCCTGCTGCGGATCGAGGACATCGACCGCTCGCGCTGCCGCCCGGAATGGGAGGCCGCGATCTGCGAGGATCTGCGCTGGCTGGGCCTCGACTGGCCGCAGCCGGTCTGGCGTCAGTCCGAACGCCTGCCTGAATATGCGGCGGCGTTGGACCGGCTGGCGGCGATGGGGCTGCTTTACCCCTGCCGCTGCCGCCGTGCCGACATTGCGGCGGCGCTGTCAGCCCCGCAAGAGGGCGCGCCCGGTCCCGACGGGCCGGTCTATCCCGGCACCTGCCGCGGGCGGCGGATGGAGGACGCCGGGCCGGGTGATGCGATCAGGCTGGACGTGGCCCGGGCCTTTGCGATGCTGGGGCTGGACCGGATCGGCTTTGCGGACGAAGCCGTGCTGCCCGGCCAGCGCCACGAGCTGACGGCGGCGGATTTCATCGCCGGTATCGGCGACGTGGTGCTGGCCCGGCGCGGGATGGGGACCAGCTATCACCTGTCGGTGGTGGTGGACGATGCCGCGCAGGGGATCACCCTGGTGACTCGGGGGGAGGATCTGTTCGATTCCACCTATATCCACGCGCTTCTTCAGGCGCTGCTGGAACTGCCGCAGCCGCTGTATCATCACCACCGGCTGATCCGCGACGACGCCGGCAAGCGGCTGGCCAAGCGCGACGACGCGCGGGCGATCGCGCTGTATCGGGCGCAGGGGGCCTCGCCCGCCGATATCGTCGCCATGGTGTTCGAGGGCGGGTGAAACCTGCCCGCCCGGCGCTTTCGGCGGCCTCGCATGGGTATTTGGGCCAGAAAGAAGCGCCCGAGGAGGTTATTCCTCGGGGGGCATCAGTTCGGTTTCAGCGCCGTTGCGCAGCGCGGTGTAAAAGCAGGTCCGGCGGTTGGTGTGGCAGGCGGGGCCGGTCTGCTCGATCAGCAAGAGCAGGCAGTCGCGGTCGCAGTCCAGCCGCATCTCGACCAGCCGCTGGGTGTGGCCCGAGGTTTCGCCCTTGATCCAGAAGCTTTGCCGCGAGCGCGACCAATAGGTGACGCGGCCGGTTTCCAGGGTGCGAAAGACTGCTTCGGCGTTCATCCAGGCCAGCATCAGCACCTCGCCCGTGGCGTGGTCCTGGGCGATGGCGGGGATCAGGCCGTTCGCGTCGTAGCGCAGGCTGGCGGGGTCGAACATCGGTTTTCCTTTCGGCTGTGGGCGCCTATCTAACGGTCAGGATGCAGGGGGAAAAGTGATGGCTGATGACGACATGATGGCGCTGTATTCGCGCAGGCTGCTGGCGCTGGCATCCGACATCCCGCATCTGGGGCGGCTGGACGCGCCGACCGGCAGCGCCACCCGGCGTTCGCCGCAATGCGGATCGACGGTGACGGCGGATGTGGTGGTGGCCGGCGGGGTGGTCACCGGGTTCGCGCAAGAGGTGCGGGCCTGCGCGCTGGGGCAGGCCTCGGCCGCGGTGCTGGGGGCTGCGGTGATCGGCCGCACCCCGGCCGAGCTTGCCGCCGCCCGTGATGCGATCCGCGCCATGCTGACCACCGGCGCCCCTGCCCCCGGGGGCGTGTTCGCCGAGGCCGAGGCACTGACCCCCGCGCGGGAATTCCCCAACCGCCACGCCTCGATCCTGCTGGCGTGGGAGGCTGCGGCCGAGGCTGCCGGCGCCTGAACTGGCGGGGTCTAAAGCGGCGGGGACATGCGGCCGGGGTCGATCCCGACCAGGTCAAAGAAGGATTGCGGCGCCCGGCCCAGCAATTCCTCGGCCAGATCCAGCCCCATGGCGGGGCCGTCTGTGGCCGCGCCGCGACGTTCGCCGGTGATCGACAGCGAGCCGTCGGGCAGCAGGATTTCCCCTCTCAGCCACAGCTGATCGCCGTCGAGCAGCGCCAGCCCGGCGATGGGGGTCTGGCACGAGCCGTCCAGCCGGCGCAGATAGGCGCGCTCGGCTTCCACACGCAGGGCGGTGGGCTGGTGGGCGATCGCCGCCAGCAGCGTGGCCGCGATTTCGTCGCCCTTGCGGCGTTCCACCCCGATGGCGCCCTGCGCGACCGCGGGCAGCATCTCTTCGGGGGAAATCTCGCTTTTCACCACGTCCAGCAGCCCCAGCCGGGTCAGCCCCGCCATGGCAAGAAAGGTCGCCGCCGCCACGCCTTCGTCCAGCTTGCGCATCCTTGTCTGCACGTTGCCGCGGAACTCGACCAGTTGCAGGTCGGGGCGGCGATGGGCCAGCTGCGCGCGCCGGCGCAGGCTGGACGAGCCGACCGGCGTGCCCGCCGGCAGTTCCGCGATGGAGCCATAGCGGCGGCTGACGAAAGCGTCGCGCACGTCCTCGCGCGGCAGGTAGCAGTCGATCACCAGCCCGTCCGGTTGCAGCACCGGCATGTCCTTCATCGAGTGCACGGCGATGTCGATGTCGCGGTCGAGCAGCGCATCCTCGATCTCGCGCGTGAACAGACCCTTGCCGCCGATCTCGCGCAGGGGGCGGTCCAGCACGCGGTCGCCGGTGGTCTTGATGACGTGAATTTCAAACGCGGCCTCGGGCAGGCCGTGGGCCGCCATCAGCCGGTCGCGGGTCTCATGCGCCTGCGCAAGCGCCAGCAAAGAGCCTCGGGTGCCGATGCGAAGCGGGCGTTCTGGGGAAGGGTGTGCGTCCATGGGAACGGGTTAGCCCCACCGCGGCGGCTTGACAACTGCCCCGCCGCTGCGATGAAGGGCACATGACTGCGATGCCCCCCCCCCGCCCGACCAAGACTCTTCTGCGTGCCCTTGCCGGGGAAACGCTGCCCACGCCGCCGATCTGGATGATGCGGCAGGCCGGGCGCTACCTGCCCGAATACCGGGCGACCCGCGCGCAGGCCGGCGACTTTCTGTCGCTGTGCTACACGCCGGACCTTGCGGCCGAGGTGACGCTGCAACCGATCCGCCGCTTCGGCTTTGACGCGGCGATCCTGTTCGCCGACATCCTGCTGATTCCGCAGGCGCTGGGGATGGACCTGTGGTTCGTCACTGGCGAAGGGCCGCGGCTGTCCACGGTGACCACTCCGGCCGAGCTGGCGGCGCTGAAACCGGCCGACGCGGTGCATGAAACGCTGGCCCCGGTCTATGAAACCCTGCGGATCCTGTCGCGCGAGCTGCCGCGGGAAACCACGCTGATCGGCTTTGCCGGCGCGCCATGGACGGTGGCGACCTATATGGTCGCGGGCCGCGGCGGGCTGGAACAGGCCCCCGCACATGCGCTGAAGGACCAGGACCGCGCCACCTTCCAGGGAATCATCGACCGCGTGACCGAGGCGACGATTTCCTATCTTTCCGCCCAGATCGAGGCCGGGGCCGAGGTGGTCAAGCTGTTCGACAGCTGGGCCGGCAGCCTGCGCGGGCAGGACTTCGACGATTTCGCGCTGGAGCCCACCCGCCGCATCATCGCCGCGCTGAAGGAACGCCATCCGGACACCCCGGTCATCGCCTTCCCGCGCGAGGCGGGCGAGCGTTATGTCGGCTTTGGCCGCGCCACCGGCGCCGATTGCGTGGCGCTGGACAACTCGGTCGCAGCCGAGTGGGCGGCAGAGCATGTGCAGAAGGACGGCTGCGTGCAGGGCAACCTTGCCCCCGGGCACATGGTCACCGGCGGGCAGGCACTGGTGGACGAAACGCGGCGGATCGTCGCGGCGTTTTCCGGCGGGCCGCATATCTTCAACCTTGGCCACGGCATCACCCCCGACGCGAACCCCGACAACGTCGCGCTGATGGTCGAAACCGTGCGCAACGCCTGACGCGCGCATCCTGACGCAGCCATGTGGATCGCGGCGACCCTGATTGCCTCGCTGGCGCAGACGGGGCGCAATGCCGCGCAGATGGGGCTGACGACGCGCATCGGCACGATGGGCGCGACGGGCGTGCGCTTTGTCTTTGGCCTGCCCTTTGCGCTGCTGTTTCTTGGGGTGGCGGCGCTGCTCGGCCCGGTCCCGGCCCCGAACGCGGTGGTTTTCGGATATGCGGCGCTGGGGGCCGTGGCACAGGTTGCGGCCACCGCGCTGATGCTGACCGCGATGCGGCACAGGGGCTTTGCCGTCGCCACCGCCCTGACCAAGACCGAGCCGGTGACGCTGGCGCTGCTGGGCTGGGTGATGCTGGGCGAGTCGCTGTCGCCCGAGCGCGCGCTGGCGATCCTGGTGGCGACGCTTGGCGTGCTGCTGGCCTCCGGCCGGGGGTGGAGAATGGCGGCCCCCGGCCCGGCGCTGGTCGCCATCGGGGCCGGGGCGCTGTTCGGCCTGTCGGCGATCGGTTTTCGCGGCGCCATCCTCGCCCTGCCGGACGGCGGCGAGGCCGTCCGCGCCACCACCGTGCTGGTCATCACCCTTGCCATGCAGACCGCGATGGTCGGCGCGTGGCTGGCGATTGCCGACCGCGCGGCGCTGCGGGGCATGGGGACGGCATGGCGTGAATCGCTGGGGGCGGGGTTTCTGGGGGCGCTGGCCTCGCAGTTCTGGTTCATCGCCTTTGCGCTGACCCCGGCCGCGAACGTGCGCACGCTGGCGCTGGTCGAGATCGCGCTCGCCGCTGCCGTCAGCCGTCACCGGCGCGAGGCGATGTCCCCCGCCCAGCTTGCCGGCATGGCGCTGATCCTGGCCGGCGTCGCCTGGCTGATCCTGGCGGCCTGAAGCTCAGGCCGCCGCCTGCATCACACCCATTTCGCCAGCGGCGGCAGGCTCATCAGCACCGCATCGGGGTCGTGGCCGGTTTCCAGCCCGAACTTGGTGCCGCGGTCATAGACGAGGTTGTATTCCGCATAGAGCCCGCGGTGGATCAACTGCGCGTCCTTGTGCCCGGCGTCCCATTCCTGCGCCATGCGGCGGCGGACCAGCGGGGCAAAGGCGGGCAGGAACGCCTTGCCCACCGCGCGAGTAAAGGCGAAATCCGCCTGCCAGTCGCCGGTGTTCAGGTCGTCGTAGAAGATGCCGCCGACGCCCCGGGCGCGGCCCCGGTGCGGGACAAAGAAATATTCGTCCGCCCATGCCTTGAAGCGGTCGTAGTAATCGTCCCCGTGCGGCGTGCAGGCATCGCGCAGCGTCTCGTGGAAATGCGCGGTATCCTCGGGGTATTCCAGACAGGGGTTCAGGTCGGCACCGCCGCCGAACCACCAGGCGTTCGGGGTCCAGAACATCCGCGTGTTCATGTGCACCGCCGGCACATGCGGGTTCTGCATATGCGCGACCAGGCTGATGCCGCTGGCCCAGAACCGCGGGTCCGTATCCATCCCCGGCACACCGCGCGCCGCCATCGCCGCCTGCGCGCGGGGGGCCAGCGTGCCATGCACCTCGGACCAGTTCACCCCGACCTTTTCAAAGACGCGCCCGCCGCGCATCACCGACATGATCCCGCCGCCGCCGTTGCCGGCGCGCTGGGTCGGGGTCACTTCAAAGCGGCCGGGCCCGCCTGCCTCAGAGGCGCCCGCCTCGTCCTCCAGCGTTTCGAATGCTTCGACAATCTGGTCGCGAAGGTTGTGGAACCACAGTGCCGCCTCGTGCCGCTGGTCGATCATCTCCATCCCGAAGGCCCCTTTCGTGATTTGCGGCAGCGCGTCGGCCGCGTTACCCTGTCGGTCCGTCCTGACTAAGGCGAGTGCCGATGACCCGCAACCTGACCCTTGCCGCGCTTGGCTGCCTGATGCTGGCGTCCTGCGGGACCCCGCAGGAACAATGTATTTCCCGCAACACCCGCGAATACCGGACCGTGGCGAACCTGCTGCAAGAGGTCGAGGGCAACCTTGCCCGCGGCTATGCCTGGGAGGAACGCACCGTCTGGCGGCCCGAGTTCGACACCTGTAGCCATGTGGTGCGCGACAAGGACGGCAACGCCCATGTCATCCGCCGCGGCTGCTGGCACGATGTCGCGGAAACCGAACGCTACCGCGTGCCCATCGACCCCGAGGCCGAACGCCGCAAGGCCGAAAGCCTGCATGAGCGGCTGACCGCCCTGACCCCGGGGGCCGAGGCCGCCGTGCGCGCCTGCCGTGCCGCGCACCCGGAATAACGCCTAGCGCCGCCGCCGTCGCGTCTTTGGCTGGCCCGCACCCGCGCCCTTGCCCGCCGGTGCCTTGCGCCCCGCGCCGCTGGCGGTGATGATCTTGAAGCGGCCGTCGCCGCCGATTTCCTGCACCTCGGCGAAATGCTCGGCCAGCACGGCTTCGTAGGGCAGGTGCCGGTTGGCGACCATCCACAGCCGTCCGGCCCCGGTCAGCAGTCCCGCCGCCGCCCGGATGAAGCGCGCGCCCAGATGCGGGTCGGCGGCACGGGTTTCGTGGAAAGGCGGGTTCATGATGACGCCGTTCACCGGCTCGGGCAGGCGGAATGTCGTGGCGTCGGCCCAGTGGAACTGTGCCCGCGGGTCGGTGATGTTGCGCCGCGCACAGTCCAGCGCGGCGTGGTCGGCCTCGACCAGATGCAGTTGCTCGACGCCCGGGTGCGTCAGGATCTGCGCGGCCAGCCAGCCCCAGCCCGCGCCCAGCTCGACAATGCGGGTGGGCAGGCGCTCGGGCAGCGCCGCCGCCAGCGCCTGCGACGCCGGGTCCGGCCCGTCAGCCGAAAACACCCCCGGAGCGGTGACGAACCCGCCCGCGATCTCGTGCTGGCCCCCCGCCCACTCTGGCGGCAGCCAGTCGCCCGAGGGCAGCGTCACCCGAAAGATCTTGCCATGCGCACGCGACTGCACCTGATCCACCGAGGCAAGCTCGCGCAGCTCGCGCAGCATCGAATCCACGCCGTCGGTCTTTTGCCCGTCGATCCACAGCGCCGCCCCCGGCGCCAGCGCGGCGGCCGCGGCGGCAATGCGCGCCCGCGCCTCGGCCCGTGCCCGCGGCAGGAACACCACCGCCGCATCGGCACGGCCCTCGGGCCCCGTGGCAGGGACGGTCAGCACCCGGAACCCCTGCCCCGCCACCGCGTCATGCAGCGGCCGGAACCCCTGCACCACCAGCGTGCGCGCGGGGTCAAAGGGCGCAAGGTCGCCCGGCCCCGCCCCGACCAGCAACACCGTTCCCGCGGGCGGGTCGATCAGTTCAAGCCGCGATCCGGCCATCTATGCGGTCCCCGCCATCTATTCTTTTTCCATGGTGCATTGCAGAGGGTGCTGCTGCCGGCGGGCCAGTTCCATCACCTGCGCGACCTTGGTTTCCGCGATCTCGTGCGAGAACACGCCCACCACCGCCACCCCCTTGCGATGCACGGTCAGCATGATCTCGATCGCCTGCGCATGGGTCATGCCGAACAGCCGTTCGAGGATATGGACCACGAATTCCATTGGCGTGAAATCGTCGTTCAGCAGCAGGACCTTGTACATCGGCGGCCGCTGGGTCCGCGGCCTGGTCTTGACCGCAATCCCGGCCTCGCCGCCGCCGTCGGGGGGCGTCACGGGGTCGGTCATGCGCGGAATATCGGTCAAAGACAGCGTCACGGTGGCTGGTCCTGGCTCGTCACGGGCGGGGCGGGTTCGCCGTCCGAATATAAGGATCGTGGCGGGCAAGGAAAGGCCCGGGCAACCGCCACCACCCGGCAGAACACGGCCAGAGGTTGAATTTTGTGAAAATTGCATGGTTCCCGGCCGCAACCGCCCATGCTATTATGAATTTATAAACGAATGGCGTGCAACAAGAACACGCCCACAGGCAGAGAGCAGGACAGTGCAGATTCTCTATCGGACCCTCATCGCAGGGTGGATTGCCCTTATCGGCGCGCTTGTGCCGCTGACGGCGGCATCCGCACCATTCGCGGCCTATGTCATGGACGGGCGGACCGGCAAGGAAATCTATTCGCAGAACGCGAATGCCCGGCTGCACCCGGCCTCGCTGACCAAGATGATGACGCTTTACATGGCGTTCAGCGCCATCGAGCGGGGGCAGGTCCGGCTGGATTCCCGCTTTACCGTTTCATCCCACGCCGCCTCGCAGCCCCCTTCACGGCTGGGGCTGCGCGCCGGCCAGCAGATCGAGCTGCGCTACCTGATTCGGGCCGCCGCGGTCAAATCGGCCAATGACGCGGCCACGGCCATCGGCGAAGGGCTGGCCGGCTCGGAACAGCGTTTCGGCCAGCAGATGACCGCCATGGCGCGCGCGCTTGGCATGAACAACAGCAATTTCGTGAACGCCAACGGGTTGACGCAGCAGGGGCATTATTCCTCTGCGCATGACATGACCGTGCTGGGGCGGCGGCTGTTCTATGATTTTCCGCAGTATTATTCGATTTTCTCGCGCCGTTCGGCAGATGCCGGGATCGCTACGGTGTCCAGCACCAACAAGCGGTTCCTGGACAGCTATTCCGGCGCGGACGGGATCAAGACCGGCTACACCAAGGCGGCGGGGTTCAACCTGACCGCCTCGGCGCAGCGCGGCTCCAAGCGGATCATCGCGACGGTGATGGGCGGCCAGTCCACCGCCCAGCGCAACGAGATCATGGCCCAGCTGCTCGACACCGGCTTTGGCAAGGCGCCAACCCGGGTGCGCGAGGAACGCCCTGATCCGCCCGCCTATGTCGCCGAACGCAAGCGCAGCGTGCAGATGGCGCGCAGCGCGCCGCCGGTGCCCTCGCCCGCGGCGGCGCGGCAGGTGCGCGGCTCGACCGTTCCGCTTGATCCGCCGCAGCGGCAGGCCGAAACCACTCCGGCCGCGCAGATACGCAAGGTCGGCTCGGCCCGCCCGGTGCGCCGTCCGGGCGTGGCCGTCGCGCTGGCCGCGGCCGCGCCTGCGACAGCGCCCACGCCCGCAGCGGCAGCCGCGGCGCCGACGACGGTCGCGGTCCGGATGGCCATGGGTTCGGCGCGCCCCGTCCCGGCACCGCGCGCCGCGGCACCTGCCGCGCAGACCACGGCGCCACGCACGCCCGGCTCGACCTTCGCCGCCGCCGCACCCGCAGCGACGGGCAACGCCCGGCCTGTGACCTCGGCCAAGCCGGTTCCCAAGTCCGAAACGGTGATCCTGGCCGCGCTTGAGGAAGAAGGCGACCGTTCTGAACCCGAAGCGACCGAGATCGTCTCGCGCCCGGCCACCAAGGGGCGCGGCAATTACGGCATCACGCTGGGCCGCTACAAGACCAAGGCCGAGGCCGAGCAGCTGCTGCTGCGCATCGCGTTGCAGGAAAGCGCGGTGCTGAGCAATGCCGTCCGCCGCGTCGGCGACACCCCCCGGGGATGGGAGGCAAATTTCTCGGGCCTGACCCGCGACGCGGCGCAGCTGGCCTGCGACAAGCTTGCCGCCACCGCGCAACGCTGCACGGTGCTGGGGAACTGATCTCGCCCGGCACCTCCTTGCCCGCACCGGGTGGCGCGCACCGGCAGGTATAAAGCCGGCAGCGGTCGCGGATCGGGCCGGAGGATACGACGAAACGACAAGGCCCGCGCCGGTTGCGCGGGCCCTTTTTTGTTGCCGGGTCTGATTTTCGGGCCGGAATGGCAGTCCGTTCCGCATATGTGGGCCATGGGGGCGATCAGCCGAACCTTGCCGCGCGCTTCCCACTATGGGGCCCGACGTTTTCGGTCGCGCCCCGTCGCAGGCTTCAATAGCCGAGATGCAGCCGGCACCATCCCGCCAGCTCCATGCCAGGAAAGCCTCCGCGACCGCGGTCCTTCCGAAGCGCGGGAATCAGGTCGACCTTTGCTGCAAGACCCCGGCGGGGTCTGGTTGCGGGGCTCGTAATCGACGCTGCCGGCTCAGGCCCCGCGCTGACGGTAAGGGGCGCCGCCAGATGGGGCTGCCGCCAGATTGCAGGCGGCCCCCTTCCCGTCAGCACGGGCGCCCGTCTTGCCCGATAGCGCGGCCTTTAACCGGCAGCCCGCCATCCGGCCGGAATCGCCGCAGGGGCCTCTCTGCTACTTGCCGCGGCCCCGTGCATCCGGTTCACGGCTTGGGCCGGTCGTCCCATTCGTCGCTGAGGATCCGCTCGGCGTCGCCCTTGGGGTCGTCATACTGGCGATTGCGCAGCGCCCAGAGGAACGCCAGCAGCCCAAGCGCCCCCAGCAGCAGCGACACCGGGATCAGAAAGGCCAGCACCTCCATCAGCGCAGCCTCAGCGCGTTCAGCGTCACGCAGATCGAACTGGCCGACATCGCCAGCGCCGCGATCAACGGGGTGGCAAAGCCGGCAATCGCAATCGGCACCGCCAGGATGTTATAACTGACCGAGACGCCGAAATTCTCGCGGATGCGGCGGACCGAGGCGCGCGCCACCCCCACCGCATCGGCCACCGGCGCAAGATTCGCCCCCATCAGCACCATGTCCGAGGCCACCCGCGCCGCATCCAGCGCACTGGCCGGGGAAATCGACGCATGGGCCGAGCTGAGCGCCGCGGTATCGTTCAGCCCGTCGCCGACCATCAGCACCCGCCGTCCCTCGACCCCCAGCGCGTCCACGATCGCGGCCTTGTCCTGCGGGGTAACGCAGGCGCGCCATTCGTCGATGCCCAGCCGCGCGGCGATGTCCTGCACCGCCCCGGCCCCGTCGCCCGACAGGATCATCACCCGCAGCCCCATCGCCTGTAGCTGCGCGACGCATTCCTCGGCCCCCGGACGCAGGCTGTCGGTAAAGTCGATCCGTTGCACCCGGTCGCCGATGCGCAGCCAGCTGGCCGCGCCCGGCGCCTCGTCATCGGCCCCGATCCAGTCGGCGCGGCCCAGCCGGACCGGCTGCCCCTGCCAGCGCCCCTCGATCCCGTAGCCGGGCACCTCGCGCAGGTCGTCCAGCGCGGCGGGCGCGACATCCGCCAGCGCCTCGGCCAGCGCGCGCGACAGCGGATGCCCCGACCCCGTGGCCAGCGCCCGCGCCACCACGCGCGCGTCGCCGTCCAGTGCCTGGGGGTTATCGACCCGCGGCGTGCCCATGGTCAGCGTGCCGGTCTTGTCGAACACCACCGTATCGACCTGCGCCAGCCGCTCCAGCGCGGTGCCGTCCTTGATCAGCAGCCCGGCACGGAACAGCCGCCCCGAGGCCGCCGTGATCACCGCCGGCACCGCCAGCCCCAGCGCACAGGGGCAGGTGATGATCAGCACCGCCGCCGCGATATTCAGCGACAGCCGCACGTCGCGCGTGGCCCACAGCCAGCCCAGAAAGCTGAGCAGCGCCACCGTATGCACCACCGGCGCATAAAAGCGGCTGGCGCGGTCGGCCAGCGAGGTATAGTGCCCCCGCGCCGATTCCGCCGCCGCGACCAGCGCGGTCAGCCGCGCCAGCGAGCTGTCCTGCCCTGCCGCCGTCACCCGCAGGGTCAGCGGCCCGGTCAGGTTCACCTCGCCCGCCGACAGTTCCTGGCCGGGGCGCGCCGCCACCGGCACCGATTCCCCGGTCAGCAACGAGCGGTCGATTTCCGAGGCCCCCGCCGTCACCACCCCGTCCGCCGGGATACGCCCGCCCGGGCGCACCAGAATCAGGTCTCCGGGGCGCAGTTCGGCCACCGGCACGGTTTCCTCGGCCCCGTCGGTCAGAAGAATCGCCCGCGGCACCTCAAGCGCGGTCAGTTCTTCGGCGGCAGAGCGCGCCACGGCGCGGGTGCGATAGTCCAGGTAGCGCCCGATCAGCAGGAAGAAACACAGCATCGTGGCGGCATCGAAATAGGCATGCCGCCCGCCGTGAAAGGTTTCATAGACCGAGATCGCGCTGGCCAGGATCAGCGCCAGAGAGATCGGCACGTCCATCCCCAGCCGCCCCGCCCGCAGCGCCCGCCAGGCGCTGGAAAAGAACGGCTGCCCGGCGAATGCCACCGTCGGCAGCGCGATGGCGCCGGAAATCCAGTGGAACAGGTCGCGCGTGTTGGCGTCGGCCCCCGACCAGACCGCCACCGACAGGATCATGATGTTCATCATGGCAAAGCCGGACACCCCGATCCGCATCAGCAGGTCGCGGCCATGGCGATCGGCGGCGGTGGCCGACAGCGCGCCGGGGTCCAGTTCGTGCGCCTCGTAGCCGATACGGTCCAGCACGGGGATCAGGTCGGGAGCGGTCAGCCCCTCGGCATCGACGGTGACCCGGCGCAGCGTCAGGTTCACCCGCGCGTCGCGCACCCCCGGCACCGCGCTCAGCGCGCGCTCGACATCCGAGATGCACACCGCGCAATGCGCCGTGGGCAGCGACAGCACGATGTCGCCACGGGCCGGACCGGGCCGGGCGATCCGCCCGGCCAGCGGCGCGGCATCGCACGCCGGGCAGGCACTGAAGCGGTTCTCGAAATCGGCGCTTGCGTCGGTCATTCCCTTACCCGGCTGCCCGAGAAATGGTCGATGCGCTGGCGGAACGGAGTGCCGTCCCATGCCTCGGCAGTGACGTGGATGATCCAGTTTCCGGGGGCCAGCGTCAACGGCGCCCGGAACAGCCCGTTTTCATAGCTGAACTGCGGGGTCTGGTCGTCGCGCACATGGGTGGGCCGGCCGATGCTGGCGGTCAGGCTGCGGACCCGGGCCGGGTTGCCCTGCCGGTCGCGGACCATCAGCGTCAGCTCGGTCCCGTCGTATTCGGGGGTGATGGTCCAGCCCAAAGCCTCCTGCGCCGTCCGCTCGACATCGAAGACCTGCGAGGCGACGTAGCTGTTGGGGGTCTCTACCCCGGGGAAGGTGCTGACCGCCTTGAAGGCCATCAGCAGGTTCACCCCGATGATGACGCCAAAGGCCCCCAGCGTGATCGCCAGCACATGCCGGCCGGTCAGTTCGCGTGCCATGTTATCGCCCCGCCCCCTGGAACACGGTTTCCACCGCGGCCCGACGACCGGAGCCGACATCCTCGATCCACAGGATCATGTCGGTCCGCCCGCCCGCAGCCAGCGCCGAATCCGGTCCGGCCGTCAGATAGACGCGCTGTTCGTAAGTGGCGTCCTGCGCCACGGTCACGTTGTCGGCGCCGCCTTCCAGCGTCAGTTCCAGCCCGGAGAACGCCGCGCCCGCGGCATCGCTGACACCCACGGCAAAGGTCTTTTCCTCGCCCTGCTTGTTGCGCAGCCGCAGTTCGTAGGTGTTGCGGATCGAGCCGTCGGACATGGTGACATACAACGGGTTCCGGATCGGGGTCACGTTCAGGTCGTAGGGCGAGCGCAGGAAAAGCGCCACGACCAGCCCGACGCCGATTGCCGACCACAGGCCAAAATACAGCAATGTGCGCGGACGCAGGACGTGGCGCAGCAGCGAATAGCCCTCTTGCCCGGTCTTTTCGGCGCGCTCGTCCTTCAGCGCCATATAGTCGATCAGCCCGCGCGGCTTGCCGATGCGCGCCATCACGTCATCGCAGGCGTCGATGCACAGCGCGCAGGTGATGCATTCCAGCTGCTGCCCGTCGCGGATGTCGATGCCCATCGGACAGACATGCACGCAGGCCAGGCAGTCGATGCAATCGCCCTTGAGCCCGGCCGGGCTATCGGATTTCGTGGCCTCGCCCTTGGCGATCTTGCCGCGCGGCTCGCCCCGCCATTCGCGATAGGCGACGGTCAGCGTGTCCTCGTCCATCATCGCGCCCTGGATCCGCGGCCAGGGACAGGCGTAGATGCAGATCTGCTCGCGCGCGAAACCGCCAAAGAAAAAGGTGGTCGCGGTCATGATGGCGATGGTGGAATAGGCGATCAGGTGGGCCTGCCCGGTCACCAGGTCGTGCAGCAGCGTCGGCGCATCGGCGAAATAGAACACCCAGGCGCCGCCGGTCAGCAGTCCGATCAGCAGCCATGCCGTCCATTTCACCGCCCGCAGCCGCAGCTTGCGCGCGTCCCAGCGCTGTTCGTAAAGCCGGATGCGGGCGTTGCGGTCGCCCTCGATCCAGCGCTCGACCAGGATGAACAGGTCGGTCCAGACGGTTTGCGGGCAGGCATAGCCGCACCAGACCCGCCCCAGCGCCGAGGTGAACAGGAACAGCCCCAGCCCGGCCATGATCAGCAGCCCGGCGACGAAATAGAATTCGTGCGGCCAGATCTCGATCCAGAAGAAGAAGAAGCGGCGGTTGGCCAGATCCACCAGCACCGCCTGGTCGGGCAGCCCCGGCCCGCGGTCCCAGCGAATCCACGGGGTGATGTAGTAGATGCCCAGCGTCACCGCCATCAGCACCCATTTGAGGCTTCGGAACCTGCCCTTTACCCGGCGGGGAAAGATGGGCTCGCGCGCCGCATAAAGGCGGGGGGGTTCCTGCTCGACTGTGGACATCCGTCGCTCCTGTAGTGCAGGGCGCTCTGACGGCCCCTGCAAGGGCGGGCTTGACTTGCGTCAAGCAACCGATGGCCCGTCATATATGGGACGGCACCAGAAGCTTTTAGGGGCGTTTTGTCGCAGCCCTGTCGGCCGGTCGAAACACCATCCGGGCGCGCAGGGTCGCGCGCCCGGCAAGGGTCAGGGGGCACACGGCGCACCCGGCCGGGGCGCCGGCACGGGCAGTCGCCGCGCGCCCCGGGGCGCGGCGATCACTCGCCGCCGCCCAGCCCGTGCACATAGGTCGCGACCGCGCGGATATGGCTTTCCGACAGGCGGCCCGACCAGGCCGGCATCACGCCGAAGGGGCCGTCGTGGATGATCCGGCGGATCGTGGCCTCGTCGGCGTGCCCGTTGACGTTATACAGCCAGACCGCATCGGTCAGGTCGGGAGCGCCCTGCATCCGGTCGCCGGTGCCGTCCTCGGCGTGGCAGGCGATGCACTGCTCCTCAAAGACCACGGCGCCGGCCGCGACCGCGTCCTGCTTGTGCGGCTGGCCCGACAGCGACAGCACATACTGCGTCACCTCGTCGATCTGCTGGTCGTCCAGCAGCCCGTCCACGCCGAAACGCGGCATTTCCGAATAGCGGGTGTCGCCGTCGTCCGGGCTGCGGATGCCGTGCATCACCGTCTGATGGATGTCCTCGATCGAGCCACCCCACAGCCAGTCGTTGTCCAGCAGGTTCGGATAGCCCGGATTGCCGCCCGCGCCCGAGCCATGGCACTGCGCGCAATAGGTGCGGAACACCGAGGCGCCGGCGTTGTTGGCATAGTTCAGCAACTCGGGGTCGCCCTGGATCTCGGTCAGGTCCACCGCCGCCAGCCGCGTCTCGATCGGGGCGTTGGCTTCGTCAAAGCGCCGGATCTCGGTCTCGACCTGGTCGCGCGGCGTGGTGCCAAGGAACCCCTGCGTGGTGCCCTTGAGCAGCGGCACCGCCGGAAAGGCCAGCGCATAGGCCAGCGCCCAGATCACCGTGGCGTAAAAGGTCCACAGCCACCAGCGCGGCAGCGGGTTGTCGTATTCCTCGATCCCGTCCCAGCTGTGGCCGGTGGACTGGACCTCGACCACCTTCTTGCCGACCCGGCGGGTGACCTTGCGGCGGGGTTCCCGTTCAGAGCGCGGCTTTACCCCCACGATGTGATCGGGAACGTTGCGCAGGAGCTGCTCGGCGTTTTCCGCGTCGGCGGCCTGCCGTTCCAGCGATATCCGGTTTTCCGGGTTCGCCGGGCTGGTATGCGGATCATCGGCGCTGACGCCCAGGCTTTCGGCCACCTGCCGGTCGTGCGGGGTCGGCTTCGGGTTTTCGTCTTTCGGATCGGCCATCAGTCGACCTCCTTGCGGTCCTCCGCTTCCCTGTCCTCAGGGGCGGGTTTCGTCTCGTTGCGGAAGATGCTCTCGGCGGCGTCCCGTTGCAGGCGGCGCGCGCCGGGGCGCCACACGAACAGGACCACCCCGACGAACACCAGTGTCAGCACCAGCAGGATCCAGCTGTCGGCAAGCTGGCGCAGGAACGTATAGCTGTCCATGCCCTGCCCGCGTCAGCGATGCTGGTCAGGCTGGAAGGTCGAGAAATCGACCATCGTCCCCAGAACCTGCAAATAGGCGATCAGGGCATCCATTTCGGTCACGCCGGGCTGACGGTCAAAGTTGCGCTGCTGCGCCCCCGGATACCGCTCTTCCAGCCCGGACCCGTCCGCATCCGGATCGGCCTGCGCCATGAAGTCGGCGCGGGCCTCGTCCACCATCTCGTCGGTGTAGGGCACGCCGACGCGGCGATCGGCGACCAGCCGGTCCTCGATGTATTTGGCGTCGATCGGGCGGTTCAGCAGGAAGCCGTAACCGGGCATGATCGATTCCGGCACCACCGACTGCGGCTTGACCAGGTGGTCGATGTGCCATTCGTCCGAATAGCGCCCGCCGACCCGGGCCAGATCCGGCCCGGTGCGCTTGGAGCCCCACTGGAACGGATGGTCATACATCGATTCCGCGGCAAGGCTGTAGTGGCCATAGCGTTCGACCTCGTCGCGCATCGGACGGATCATCTGGCTGTGGCAGGTATAGCAGCCCTCGCGGACATAGATGTCGCGGCCGGTCAGTTCGAGGGGCGTATAGGGACGCATCCCCTCGACCTTTTCGATGGTGTTTTCCAAGTAGAACAGCGGGGCGATCTGCACCAGCCCGCCGATGGTGACGACCAGGAACGAGAACACCAGCAGCAGGGTGGCGTTCTTTTCGATGATCTTGTGGTGATCAAGAAGGGCCATGGAGTATCTTGCCTTTTCTTATTCGGCCGCCACGGCGACGCGATCCGACGCGACGCGGGGCTGGCGGGCAACCGTGGCCCAGAGGTTCCAGCACATGATGATGCCGCCGGTCAGGTAGAACACCCCGCCAAGGGCCCGCACCACCAGCATCGGGTATTTGGCGACCACCGTGTCGGCAAAGGCGTTGACCAGGAAGCCCTGGGCATCAACCTCGCGCCACATCAGCCCTTCCATGATGCCCGACACCCACATGGACGAGGCGTAGAGCACCAGTCCGATGGTGGCGAGCCAGAAGTGCCAGCTGACCAGCGACAGGGAATACAGCCGCTCACGCCCCCACAGCCGCGGCACTAGGTAGTAAAGCGCGCCAAAGGTGATCATGCCGTTCCAGCCCAGCGCGCCAGAGTGGACGTGGCCGATGGTCCAGTCGGTATAGTGCGACAGCGAGTTGACGGCCTTGATCGACATCATCGGCCCTTCAAAGGTGGCCATCCCGTAGAAGCCCACGGCAACGACCATCATGCGGATGATCGGGTCGGTGCGCAGCTTGTCCCAGGCACCCGACAGCGTCATCAGCCCGTTGATCATGCCGCCCCAGCTGGGCATCCACAGCATGATCGAGAACACCATCCCCAGCGTCGCGGCCCAGGCCGGCAGCGCGGTATAGTGCAGGTGGTGGGGGCCGGCCCAGATATACATGAAGATCAGCGCCCAGAAGTGGATGATCGACAGCTTGTAGCTGTAGACCGGACGCTCGGCCTGCTTGGGAATGAAATAATACATCATGCCCAGGAAGCCCGCGGTCAGGAAAAAGCCCACGGCGTTGTGGCCGTACCACCACTGCGTCATGGCGTCCTGCACGCCCGAGAACAGCTGCACCGACTTGGACCCGAACACGGACACCGGAATCGCAAGGTTGTTGACGACATGCAGCATCGCGATGGTCACGATGAAGGCCAGGTAGAACCAGTTGGCGACGTAGATGTGGGGTTCGCGCCGCTTCATGATGGTGCCGACGAACACGGCCAGGTAGGTCACCCAGACCACGGTCAGCAGCCAGTCGGCATACCATTCCGGTTCGGCGTATTCCTTGGAGTGGGTGGCGCCCAGCACATAGCCGCTTGCCGCCAGCACGATGAACAGGTTGTAGCCCCAGAACACGAACCAGGCCGCATTGCCGCCCCACAGCCGCGTGGCCGAGGTGCGCTGCACCACATAGAACGAGGTCGCGATCAGCGCGTTGCCGCCAAAGGCAAAGATCACCGCCGAGGTGTGCAGCGGGCGCAGCCGGCCAAAGTTGGTGTAGCCGGCGGTCCACTCGGACAGGTTCAGCACCGGCCAGGCCTGCTGCGCGGCGATGATGACGCCGACAAGAAAGCCCACGACCGCCCAGCCCGCGGTGGCGATCACGCCCGCGCGGATCACGCCGTCCATATATTCGGATTCGGCATTCGCAAGCGCAAGCTTGCGGGCCGGGTCGTCCATGGTCCGCAGGGTCCACAGAAACGCCGCGCCCGCGGCCAGCATCACAATCAGCGCGCCTACCATAAATGCCAGATCGCGCGCGTAGTTGGCCGCGATCGCGGCAAAGACCGCGATTGCGCCCAGCACGATCAGCTTCAAGCTATCCCACATCGTGTCGGTATCCTTCGTGTCGAAACGGCCCGGCCGAATCGTCCGATGACGTTTCAGCAAGCCGTCGTGCCCGTGTGCTCTATGGACCGAAACTTCACCAATCCTTGATCTAGGTCAATCAAACCGGCACATACTGCGGCGTATGGTCGCTGCGCGGGCACAGCGCCCGAGCAGTATGGAGCAGCGCCATGGGCTACAAGACCATCCTCACCGTCATCACCCAGACCGGCCAGATCGCGCAGCTCGAATCCGCCATGGCCCTGGCCCGGCGCGAGGACGCGCATCTCGAAGTGTTCGCGCTGGGGGTCGATCGCACCCAGACCGGGTATTACTACGCCGGCGCCTCGGCCTATGTGTTCCAGGAAGCGGTGGACCGCGCCATGGCCACCGCCGAGGCGATCGAGGCCGAAATGCGCGAGCAACTGGCGAACGAGGATATCCGCTGGTCGCTCGACAGCGCGGTGGCCCAGATCGGCGGGCTGTCGTCGCTGGTGGCGATGCGGGCACGATATGTCGATCTGGTGGTGCAGGCCCAGCCTTATGGCCCCGATTCCGCCCCCGACTCGGAAGCCGTGGTCGAGGCCGCCCTGTTCGAAGGCGGCGCCCCGGCGTTGATCATACCGCAGGGGAAAGAGCTCGGCACCTCGGTCGGCAAGCAGGTGCTGATCGGCTGGAACCAGTCCGACGAGGCACTTCACGCCATCCGCCGCGCGCTGCCGCTGCTCAAGATGGCGGAATCGGTCGAAATCGCGGTGGTTGACCCCTCGCCCCATTCGCCCGAGGGCTCGGACCCCGGCGGCCGGCTGTGCCAGATGCTGACCCGGCACGGGGTCAATGCCAATATCGCCGTGCTGGCCAAGACCCTGCCCACCGTCACCGAGGTGCTGGGCCGCCGCGCGACCGAGACCGGCGCCGACCTGATGGTGATCGGCGCCTACAGCAAGTCGCGGCTGCGCGAGGCGATCCTGGGCGGCGTCACCCGCAGGATGCTGGAACACGCCACGCTGCCGGTGCTGATGGCGCGCTGACCGCAAAAGGCGGCCCCGGGCAGCCCGAGGCCGCCATCCCGGCAAGGTCCGGCGGCCCAGCCCCGCACCGTCACCCCCACCGTCAGGCCAGATCGGCGAGCAGATCAGATCGGCAGGCCGCCGTCGGAATCGTCGCCGCTTTCGGCGGCCAGCCGGTTGAAATCGGGCACCGAAACCTGCCGCTTGCCGACCAGATGGATCACCCCGTCCCGCTTCAGCGCCGAAATCTGACGGCTGACCGTTTCCAGCGTCAGCCCAAGGTAATCGGCCATCGCCTCGCGCGTCAGCGGCAGCTCGATGTCGATACCGTCCCCCGGCGGGGCCTGGTGCAGGGCGGCGTGGCGCCGGGCCAGGATCACCAGGAACGAGGCGATCTTTTCGCGCGCCGACTTGCGGCCCAGCAGCAGCAGCCATTCGCGCGCCGCGTCCAGGTCGTCCAGCGTCATGTCCAGCAGCCGCCCCGAGATCCGCGGGTTCGATCGCAGCAGGTCCTCGAAGGGCTTGCGGCGGAAACAGCACAGCAGCAGGTCCGACAGCGCGGTCACGTCATAGGCCGACACCGCCCGCCCCGGCCGTCCCAGGAAATCGGACGGCAGCAATAGCCCCACCATCTGGGTGCGCCCGTCCTCCATCGTCTGCGACAGCCCCGCCACCCCCGAGACGACCGAGGCCACGAACTCCATCCGTTCGCCCGACAGGGCGACGGTCTGGCCGGCCTGATAGCGACGGTAGTATTTCGTGGCGTCCAGGCGGTCGAGATCGCCCCCCTCGCAGGTGGCACAGACCGCGCGGTAGCGGATCGGACAATCCGCGCAAGGAACCTGCATCGGATGGCAGGATGCCGGGATGATGGTCTTGACCTGTGTCAATGCCGCGTCCAGTTAACCCGGGCAATGGATAGCCCCATGGAACAGGAATCGCAACTGACCCGCCTGGGGTTGTTCGACGCGCGGGTGCCGCGCTACACATCCTACCCGACCGCGCCGCATTTCAAGCCGGCGGTGGGCGCTGCGGATTTCACCCGCTGGGTGCGGGACATCCCGGCGGGGGCGGCGATCTCGCTTTACATGCATGTGCCGTTCTGCCGCAGGCTGTGCTGGTTCTGCGCCTGCCGCACCCAGGGCACGCAATCGGACGCGCCAGTGCGCGCCTATGCCGATGTGCTGATGCAGGAACTGGAACTGCTCAGGGCGAATCTGGCCCCGGGGGTAAGGCTGTCGCGGCTGCACTGGGGCGGCGGCACGCCCACGCTGATGCCGCCCGACATGATGCGGCGGGTGGCCGGCGCGGTGTTCGACGCATTCCCGCTGGCCGAGGGGGCCGAGTTCTCGGTCGAGATCGACCCCAACGAGATCGACGAGGCCCGCATGGACGCGCTGGCCGAATCCGGGCTGACCCGCGCCTCGATCGGGGTGCAGGACTTCGACCCCGAGATACAAAAGACCATCGGCCGCGAGCAGAGCTTCGAGATCACGGCCCACGCGATCCGCATGATCCGCGACCGCGGCATCGCCAGCCTGAACACCGACATCCTGTATGGCCTGCCCCACCAGACCCCGCAGAAGATCGCCGATTCCATCCAGAAGCTGATGGCTCTGTCGCCCGACCGCATCGCGCTTTACGGCTATGCGCATGTGCCGTGGATGGCCAAGCGCCAGGTGATGATCCCCGACGACACCCTGCCCGACGCGCAGGCGCGGCTGCGGCTGTTCGAGGTCGCCCGCGACCTGCTGGTCGCCGACGGCTACGATGAAATCGGCATCGACCATTTCGCCCGCCCCGGCGACGGGCTGGCGGTGGCGCAGCGCGCCGGGCTGCTGCGCCGCAATTTCCAAGGCTATACCGACGATCAGGCGCAGGCGCTGGTCGGCATGGGCGCCTCGTCGATCTCGCGCTTCCCGCAGGGCTATGCGCAGAACGCCCCGGCCACCGGCGCCTATACCAAGGCGATCCGCGAGGGCCGCTTCTCGACCACCCGCGGCCATGTGTTCACGGATGAGGACAAATGGCGCGCCCGGATGATCGAGGCGCTGATGTGCGATTTCCGCATCTCGGCGGATGAATTCATCCGCGACCACGGCTTTACCCCCGCCGCGCTGGCCGCGCTGTTCGCCCCGGTCAAGGCCGAGTTCGGCGACATGGTGCAACTGGACGACAGCGGCCTGTCGATCCCCGAACCGGGCCGGCCCCTGACCCGGATGATCGCCCGCCGCTTCGACGGCTACGAGATGGAGGCCAAGGGCCACAGCCCCGCCATCTGACCCGCCATCTGACGCCGCCCCTTCGCAGGCCCGAAACCAGAGGGTCAGGGCCGCCCCCGCGGCCCCTGCCGTGGCTTTCCTTGCTGAAAACAGCCCTCTGGACTGCTGTCCGGCGCTCGAAAGCCCCGGGGCATTCATCGACGCCCCCTGACAAGGAAATCTTCTGTCCGCAAATATCCTCGGGGGGAATCGCCGTCAGGCGATGGGGGGCAGACAGCCCCCCTGCGCAACGGCGACGCCCCCCTTCCGGCGTTCAGCGTCCAAGCTTGGCGTGAAGCTCGTCCAGATCGACCTCGCCCTTGGGGAACTTGTTGTCGGGGTCGTCGAAGTCATAGCGGAACAGCTGGAAATCCTTCCTGTAGATTTCCCACATCAGATGCCGCGACAAGTCGTCGAAATACGCGCTGACCTTGTGCGCGCGCTTGGGCCCGTGACCTTCGGATTCATTGAACCGGGGCACCTCGTTCACGTCCACCCTGACCGGGGTGCGGGCCGCATCCAGCACCTTCTGCATGCCCTCGTTGAACTTTTCGGTAAAGAAAATCTGGTCGTAACGCCCTCCGTTCACGATGAAGGTCGCGACATGGCCCGACATCGCCGACCAGTGGATGTCCGGCTCCATCGGGCGGCGAAAGCGGATGGTGTCGCGGGCGAACAGCAGAAAGCGGCGGAAGCTGCGGATCTGGTCAAAGTCGAACTCGTCCTCGGGGCTGCCCACCTCGACCCCGTAGCGCTGCATGATCTGCGGGATCAGGTTGCCGCGGTAGCGTTTGCCGTTGCGCTGGATGCCGGCAATCTTGTCGAAGAACGACGACAGGATCCGTGCATAGGGGTTGCGCACGCAGGTAAAGGCGACCGGGCCCCCGGCCAGCACCGCGGTTTCGATCGCGGTCTGGCTGTGGTCCTGGTTCCACTTGTGCAACCCTTCGGTCGCATCGTGGATATCACCATCGTAATATCGGCCGTGGTCAGAGTGGAACATGATCTGCCCGATGGTCGAGCAGGCGCATTTGGGCACGACCCGATAGGCCATGCTTTCGCTTTCCGTCATCCAGGTTCCGGGAAACCCCATGGCTTGCGTCCTCGTGAATCTCGTAAGGTATTGGCACGTCTTGTTCGTGCCCATAAAATCGTTATGCACGCAAGGCAACTCGCCACCGGCGTATTGCCCGTTCGGGGCGCGTCCCGGCCGGCCGGAAAACACCGCACGGGGTAGGCGCGCATGGCCCGCATCGCATTCATTCTGCTTTGCCACAAGGACCCTGTCGGGATCATTGCGCAGGCGCGGCGGCTGACAGAGGCCGGGGATTTCGTCGCAATTCACTTCGACGGCCGCGCCGACGCCGGGGATTACGCGCAGATTCGCGCCGGGCTGGCCGGCAACCCCGCGGTCGCCTTTGCGACACGGCGGCTGAAATGCGGCTGGGGCGAATGGTCGCTGGTCGCCGCGACGCTTGAGGCAGTGCGCACGGCGGTCGCGGCCTTTCCGCAGGCGTCGCATTTCTACATGCTGTCCGGCGACTGCATGCCGATCAAGTCCGCCGCCTATGCGCATGAATTCCTGGACGCCAACGACCTGGACTACATCGAGAGCTTCGATTTCTTCGACAGCGACTGGATCAAGACCGGCATCAAGGAAGAGCGGCTGATCTACCGCCACTGGTTCAACGAACGCACCCAGAAGCGGCTGTTCTACGGCAGCCTCGAATTGCAGCAACGGCTGGGGCTGACCCGGCAGATACCGCCCGACATCCAGGTAATGATCGGTTCGCAATGGTGGTGCCTGCGCCGGCAGACAGTGGAAAACCTGCTGGCGTTCTGCGATTCGCGCCGCGACGTGATGCGGTTCTTCGCCACCACCTGGATTCCGGACGAGACGTTCTTCCAGACCCTCGTCGCCCATGTGGTGCCGCGCCGGGAAATCCGTTCGCGCACGCTGACCTTCCTGATGTTCACCGACTACGGGATGCCGGTGACCTTCTACAACGACCACTACGACCTGCTGCTGGGACAGGATTACCTGTTCGCCCGCAAGATCAGCCCCGACGCGATCGAGCTGCGCAAGCGGCTGGGGGCGCTGTGGCAGGCCAGGGACTGCCGGTTCCCGATCTCGAACGAGGCGGCGGGGCTGTATCGCTTTCTGGCCGGGCGCGGCCGGATCGGGCGCCGCTTCGGGCAGCGGTTCTGGGAAGCCGACGGCTCGTTGGGGCGGGGGCGGCGGCTGATCCTGATCGTGGCCAAGAAATGGCACATCGCCAAGCGCCTGACCGCAGCGATGCGCCAGCATACCGACATCCCCGTGGTGGACTATCTGTTCAACGAACTGGACGCCCATCTGCCCGACATGGGCGGGACCGAAACCACTCTGGCCAAGCGCGAACGCCACCGCCGGGCGCTGGTCAGGATGCTGTTCGTCCAGTTCGAAAGCCCCTGCCTGGCGCTGTGTCTGGACCCCTCGGCGCTGGGGCTGATCCAGGATTTCCTGGACGACAAGGCCGAAACCCGGGTGCTGCTGATCGATTCGGATTTCGACGACGATTACGTGCGCGGCCATATCGAGCGGGTCGGGCTGGCCGGCCAGCACAGCGCCCCCGAACAGGTCAGCCGGCTGATTCCCGCCGTCCGCGCCGATCTGGAACATGAAAACGAACGCATCCGCG
The DNA here is from genome assembly GCA_036678445.1 of Alphaproteobacteria bacterium. Taxonomy (GTDB): domain Bacteria; phylum Pseudomonadota; class Alphaproteobacteria; order Rhodobacterales; family Rhodobacteraceae; genus Paracoccus. The sequence goes on along the minus strand of JAZIHR010000021.1, from coordinate 2,030 downwards.
ACCTGGAAATAGAGGGGTTCCAGGTCATCTCGCGTTCGCTGGGCACCGACGCCAACGCCGCGGCGCTGGCAAGGCTTCTGGACCTCGACCCCGATACGGCGCTAGCTCTGGCCCGCACCGATCACCTGTTCGACGACTGAAGGAGCCCGCCCATGGCCTATGACGACAGCAACATCTTCGCCCGTATCCTGCGCGGCGAAATTCCCAACGACACGGTGGCGGAAAACGAACACGCGCTGGCCTTTCGCGACATAAGGCCGCAGGCTCCGGTGCATGTGCTGGTGATCCCCAAGGGCGCCTATGTCAGCTATGACGATTTCGCGGCCAATGCCTCGGACGCGGAAATAGCCGGGTTCCACCGGCTGGTGGCACAGGTCGCCCGGTCCGAGGGGCTGATGCTGGCCGAGGGCGGCGCCGGGTTCCGCGCCATCACCAACGCCGGCGAGGACGGCGTGCAAGAGGTGCCGCATTTCCACCTGCACCTGCTGGGCGGTCGCCCGCTGGGCCGGATGCTGGCGCCGCAATAAGCCGCGGCTCAGCCCCGGGTCAGCGCCAGGAACACGTCCTGCAAATCGGGCTGCTCGGTCGAGATATCGGCCATCGGCACCCCGGCCCCGCGCAGCGCATCGACGATCTGCTCGGCCTGGGTGCGGCTGGTGTTCCAACTCAGCGCCAGCTGCCCGCCGGCGCGGCGCTCGGCGGTGACGCCCTCGGGCAGCGGCGGCAGCTCGCCCCGCCAGTCGCCGGGATCGACCAGCAGCGTTTTCGACCCCATCCGCGCCAGCAACTGCCCGGTGGGTTCCTGCACGACCTTGGCGCCGTGGTTGATGATGGCGATTTCGTCGCACATTTCCTCGGCCTCTTCGAGGTAATGCGTGGTCAGGATCACCGTCATCCCCTGCGCGTTCAGCCGGCGCACATTGGTCCACAGCATCTCGCGCAGGCCGATGTCCACGCCGGCGGTGGGTTCGTCCAGCACCAGGATGCGCGGGCGGTGGACCAGCGCCTTGGCCAGCAGCAACCGCCGCTTCATCCCGCCCGAAAGCTGGCGGGTATAGCTTTCCGCCTGCGCGGTCAGCCCGACAAGCTCAAGGATCTCGTCCGTCCAGCGATCGGCCCGGGGCACCGCGTAAAGCCCCGCCTGCACTTCGAGGCTGGCGCGCGGGGTCAGGAAGGGGTCGATGTTCAGTTCCTGCGGCATGACGCCAATGGCGGCGCGGGACTGGCGCGGGTTCACGTCCTGGTCGAAACCCCAGATCTCGACCCGACCGGCGGTCTTGTTGACCAGCCCGGCCAGAATATTGATCAGCGTGGATTTCCCCGCCCCGTTCGGCCCCAGCAGCCCGAAGATCGAGCCGCGCGGAATCTCGAGGTCTACCCCCTTCAGCGCCTCTTTCGGCGGGGTGGCGCCGTCGGCGGCATAGACCTTGCGCAGCCCGGTCAGGCGGATCGCCGCATCAGGCAGGCTGGCGCGCGGCGGCTGGATCCGGGCAGAGGGCAGTGACAGGCTTGCGGACATCAAGAAACCTTTCGCGCCGGGGCCTGACTGCAGCACGTCTTGCGGCAGCAGGCCGGGGCTGGCTAGTATGGCCCCGTTAAACCGGTCCCGGCACGCCAGCACAAGAGAGCCCAGATGCAGCACGCGATCTCTGAAACCCCCATGTCCACCAGCCAGGATCCCGAGGCGGCAGCCCTGCCCGCCCCCGAGACCGAGATCGTGACCAGCTGGAAGGTCGCCTGTTCGGGGAACGAGGCGCGCGGCCTGGGCCATCCGCTTGTGTGGCTGCGCATCGCGCCGGAAACCGGCTTTGTCGATTGCGGCTATTGCGACAAGCGGTTCGTGATCGACGCCGACCGGGCGCACGAGGCGCATTAGGCGCGTCGGGAAGAAAGGGGCCCAGCCCCTCGGGGCCGTTCCGGCCCCTCACCCCGGGGTATTTCAGCCAGAAAGAAGCCCGGCCGGCCGCGACCGGCGGCGGGCGCTCTGCTTTTGCCGCTTCTTTCTGGCCCGAATACCCACGGGGCAACGC
>JAZIHR010000020.1:0-30493 GCA_036678445.1 Alphaproteobacteria bacterium | reverse complement strand
GGTTGGGCAGCGCGCTGCCGTCGGGGCGCAGCACCCGCGCGGCGGCGTCGATCACCAGCCCGCCCTGCGTATGGAACAGCGCCCCGTTCACCCGAACCGCGCGATAGGGCGGCACCAGCACCTGCGCCGGGGTAAAGCGGCGGCCAAAGCGGTCCGGCGCGCCGGATTGCGCAGCCGCGGCGATCTCGGCGAATTCGGCGGCCAGCGCCTCGGCCGGCATCCCGGTGACCGCGGCCAGCTCGGCCACCGAGCCGGCGGTCCTGATCGCGCCCAGCCGCGCCACCTCGCGGAAATCGTGGAACTCTGCCCCCACGGCCTCGGCCCGCGCGTCGAACACGTCCCAGGCGATGCCGCCGGGCTGCGCCGCCACCCTGGAGGCATGTTCGGAATAGCCCAGCATCTCGTTGGAAAAGCGCTTTCCCTTGTGGTTGAACAACACACCGCCCTGAGTGATGACCGCCCAGGTCAGCGGCAGCGAATGCGGATGGGCGACCGAGCCGTGGCCCTGATAGCTGTCCATGTCCGCCACCGCCGCGCCCAGGCCGAGGCCCCATTTCACCGCGTCACCGGTGTTGGACAGATGCCCGCAGCATTCGGCATCGGCGATTTCGGGGATGTGGCGGCGCACCATCTCGGGGTCGCCGGCAAAGCCGCAGCAGCCCAGCACCAGCGCGCCGCAGCCCAGGGTTTCAAGCGCGCCGTCCGGGCGGCGAAAGCGCAGGCCCGCCACGCGGCCGTCGGGTTCGGCGTAAAGATCCTCGACCGAGGCCCCGGTCACCACGTCGATCCCGGCCCGGGCGACAGCGGCCAGCAGCATCTGTTGCAGGTCGGCGCCGGTCAGGCTTTTGGGCCCGTGCATCCGCAGCGCCGAATGGCCGGGGTAAAGAAAGCTGGTGACCAGCTGCAATTCGACGCCGTGATCCCCGGTCAGCCAGTCCACCAGAGGCCCGGATTCGCGCGCCACCACCAGCGCCATGTCGCGCGGCGCGGTGCCGCCGGTCTTGGCGACCAGATCGTCGGCGAACTGCTCGGGGCTGTCCTCGATCCCGGCGGCCCGTTGCAGGCGGCTGCCCGCCGCCGGGATCAGCCCGGCCGACAGCGAGGTCGAGCCGGTCGGCACGGCGTCGCGTTCCAGCACGATCACCTCGGCCCCGGCATCATGGGCGGCAAGCGCGGCGGTCAGCCCGGTGGCGCCGCCGCCGATCACCACGACCGGAACCGCGACTTCGAACTCGACCCCGGCGGCGGACAGGATGGCCATGTCTTTCTTCCTTTTGCTCAGTAATCGGTGCGGTGGTCGGGCGAGGTGCCGTAGCGGGCCTCAAGCTCCTGGATCTCGGCCATGCGGGCGGTGTCGAAGAACTGCTTGAAGCTCATGACATCGGGGGCGATCGAGGCGATGGTTTCCTCGGTCCTGAGCACCTGGAGCGTGCGGCGTGCCGCCTCGCAGGCCGAAAGCAGCAGCCAGTTGGGGTAGATGATCAGCTTGAAGCCAAGCGCCTCGATCTCGGCCCGGGTCAGGAACGGCGTCTTGCCCGAGGTCGCCATGTTGTAAAGCAGCGGCACCCCCGGGAAGCGCGGCGCAATATGGGGCAGGTCCTCGGGCAGCGGGCTTTCGACAAAGATCACGTCGGCGCCGGCCTCGCGATACATCGCGGCGCGGTCCAGCGCGGCCTCGCGCCCATGCACCGCCAGCGCGTCGGTGCGGGCGATGACCACGAAATCGGGGTCGATGCGGGCATCGACGGCGGCCTTGACCTTGGCCACCATGTCCTGCGCCGAAACCAGCTGCTTGCCGGCCAGATGGCCGCAGCGCTTGGGCAGGACCTGATCTTCCAGATGCACCGCCGCGACGCCGCCGCGTTCGTAAAGCCGGATGGCGCGGCGCACGTTCAACGGGCCGCCAAAGCCGTTGTCGGCATCCGCGATCAGCGGCACGTCCGAGGCGTCGGCGATGCGGGTGGCGTTGTCCACCATCTCGGTCATGGTCAGCAGCCCGACATCGGGATAGCCCAGCCGCGTGGCCGAGGTGCCCGCCCCGGTCATGTACATGGCCTCGAACCCGGCCTCGGCGACCAGCCTTGCATACATGGCATCGACCACCCCGGGGGCCATGATGGCGCGGTCCCCGGCCAGGGCAAGGCGCAAGCGGCGTGTGCGTGTCAGCGACATGACTTCTTCTCCATTTCCGTGCGACCGGCGGGGCGCCGGCCGCCAGCTTCACAGGCCCAGATAGGCCTGCCGCAATCCGGGGTCGGCCAGCATTTCGGCCGCCGTCCCCTGCATGACCAGTTGCCCCTGTTCCAGCACATAGGCCCGCCCGGCGACGCCCAGCGACTGCATGACGTTCTGTTCGACCAGCAGCACCGCCACGCCTTCGGCGTTGATGCGGGTGACCAGCGCGAACATTTCCTCGACCAGCAGCGGCGACAGGCCCAGCGAGGGCTCGTCCAGGATCAGCAGCCTCGGCTCGGACATCAGCCCGCGGCCGATGGCCAGCATCTGCTGTTCGCCGCCCGACAGCGTGCCGGCCAGCTGGCGCAGCCGCTCGGCCAGCCGCGGGAAGATGGCGCAGATACGGTCGAAGTTCCGCCGCTTGTGCGCCCCGGCCCGGCGAAACGCCCCGAGTTCAAGGTTTTCCGCCACGGTAAGGTTGGGAAACACCCGGCGCCCCTCGGGCACCTGCGCGATGCCCAGCGCCACGATGTCGCGCGGGCGCCGCCCGGTCAGGCGCTGCCCGTCAAAGCGCACCTCGCCGGCCGTGGGCGGGATGAAGCCGCAGATCACGTTGTTCAGCGTGGTCTTGCCGACCCCGTTCGACCCCAGCAGCGCGACGATTTCCCCCGCGCCGATCCGCATGTCGATACCGCGCAGCACCGCCATCTGCCCATAGCCGGCGTGGATTCCGCTGATCTCAAGCATGGGCCACCCCCTGCAAGCGGGCGGCGGCGCCGTGGCCCAGATAAGCCTCGACCACCGCCGGGTCGCGCACCAACTGCCGGGGCGTGCCCTGCGCGATCATCTTGCCGTGGTTCAGCACATAGGCGGTTTCGGCCAGGCTCATCACCGCCTGCATGACATGTTCGATCATCAGGAAGCTGTGCCCCTCGTCGCGGATCTGGCGGATGATGGAAACGATCTCGGTAACCTCGGTGGGGATCAGCCCGGCCATCACCTCGTCCAGCAGCAGCAGCCTGGCCCCGGTCGCCAGCGCCCGGGCGATTTCCAGCCGCTTGCGCCCGGCGATGGTCAACGAGGCGGCGGGACGGTCGAGCAGCGCCCCCATCCCCAGCCGCTGGCCGATCCGGCGCGCCTCGGCCAGCGCCTCGCGCCGGGTCTCGTGGTGCAGATAGGCGCCGACGGCGATGTTTTCCTGAACCGTCAGCCCGGCAAAGGGCTGCACGATCTGAAAGGTCCGCACCATGCCCAGCGCGCAGATGCGATGCGGGGCCATGCCGGTGATATCCTGCCCGTCCAGCCGCACCGTGCCGGAATCGGCGCGTGTGAACCCGGCGATGATGGTAAAGCAGGTGGTCTTGCCCGCACCGTTCGGCCCCAGCAGGCCGATGATCGACCCTTCGGGCACGTCCAGCGAGGCATCCGACAGCGCCAGCAGCCCGCCGAACCGCTTGGTCAGGTTGCGCACCTCAAGCATCGTCGCCATCCTTCCTGCCAAAGGTGCCGATCCGGCCGGCCAGCCCCATCAGCCCCTGCGGCAGGAAACGCAGCGCCGCGATCAGCACCAGCGCATACAGAACGAAGTTCAGCCCCGGCGCGCCGTGCAGCGCCGACTTGGCGCCCTCGCCCAGCAGATGCAGGCCCAGCGTGCCGACCAGCGGCCCCCAGACCGTGCCCGCGCCGCCGATGATCGGGCCGATCAGCGCGGTGACCGAGATGCTGACCCCGTAGACCACGGAGCTGTCGATGAACAACCACAGCTGTAGGTAGACCGCCCCGGCCAGCCCGCCGAATGCCCCCGAGATCGCCATCGCGATCACCTTGACGCGATAGGTGTCGATGCCCAGCGCGCGGGCGGCGTCCTCGTTTTCGCGCACGGCAACCAGCCAGGCACCGAAGCGCGAATATTTCAGCCAGGCCGTCAGTGCCATCACCAGCGCGAGGACGGCCAGCAGCAGCGTATAGGTCAGCACCCGGTCGTTGTTGAATTGCAGGGCCGCGACTCCGGGTTGCAGCTTCAGTTGCAACCCACGCCCGGCGCCGGTGATTTCAAAGGCCGAGGCGCAGATGCGCAGCACCTCGGCAAAGGCCAGGGTGACCAGCGCGAAATAGGACCCCTTGACCCCATAGCGGAACGCCAGCGCGCCGATGAAGGCGCCCATCACCGCGCCCGCCATGATCCCCGCGCCAAAGGCGACCCAGGCGTTGACGCCGAACTGCACCTGCAACACCGCCGAGGCATAGGCCCCGGTGCCATACATCGCCGCATGGCCAAAGGACGACATCCCGCCGAAGCCGCCGGTGACGTTCCACGACAGCGCCACAAGCGCCATCGCCAGCGCATTGATGGTAAAGCCCATCCAGATCTGCGAGGGCAGCAGATAGACCGCCAGCAGATAGACGACGACCAGCGCCACCAGCGCCACCTGCCCCAAAGAACCGAACCGCATCATGCCGGCCCCCTTCCCATAAGCCCGGCAGGCCGGAACAGCAGCGTCAGGATGAAAGCCACAAAGATGCCAAGCTGGCCCAGGCTCTCGCCCAGGAACAGCCCGCTCAGCGCCTCGATCACCCCCAGAAGCAGCCCGGCGACCAGCGCGCCCGGCAGGCTGCCCATGCCGCCCATCACCACCGTGGTGAAGGCGACCAGCACGAAGCTGTAGCCGACCTGCGGCGTGACGTAGAAGGTCGGCAGCAGCAGGCAGGCCGCCAGCGCCACGCAGGCCGTGCCGATGCCGAAGCACAGCGCATAGGTGTGGGCCACGTCGATGCCGACGATCTCGGCCCCGCGCTTTTCGATCGCGACGGCCCGGATCGCGGCCCCGGTGCGGGTGCGCGTCATGAACAGCCACATCAGCCCCGCCACCAGAAGCGCGGCGAAAAAGGCGATCACCCGGCCCAGCGTCAGATAGGCGCCCAGCACCTCGACGGTATCATAGGCATAGGCGATGTCGGCGGTGCGGGTGTTCGAGGTCCAGAAATAAAGCGCCAGGTTGTCGATCACCAGCGACAGCGCCAGCGTCACCAGCAGGACGTTCTGTTCCGACCCCGCGCTCATCGGGGCGATGATGCCGCGTTGCAGGACGTAGCCCAGCGCAAAGAACGCCGGCACCACGATGACGATGGCCAGATAGGGGTCGATCCCCCAGTAGTGGAACAGGAAATAGGCCGCATAAAGCCCCAGCATCAGCAGGCTGCCGTGGGCAAAGTTGATGATGTGCAGCACGCCGTAGATCAGGGTCAGGCCAAGCGCGATCAGCGCATAGACCGCCCCCATCGTCAGTCCGTTCAGCACGGCAGGCAGGATCAGGCTGGACATGGATCACAAGCTTTCGGGGGTCGGGCTTTCGGGGTCGGTTGCCCCCGCCGGACGCGCCCGGCGGGGGTGGCGGGGTTCAGCCTTGGGCCGGGCGCGGGAAGACCGGCTCGATGGTGGCGTATTCCTTGGGGAAGATCACCTCGATCTTGTCACCGCGCACTTGCAGGTTGACGGGGCGCGAGTTCACGTTGTCGCCGTTGACGAACCGGGTCGGCCCATAGGGCATGATCGAGCCGTCATACTCCGAAGCGGCCAGCGCCTCGATCATCGCCTTGCGGTCGGCCGAGCCGCCGCGTTCCAGCGCATCGGCGATGACCTGGATCGTGGCGTAGGACACCATCACGTCATAGGTCATGTCGATGCCCGCCGCCGCGGCTGACGCCGCCAGCGCCACGGACGCTTCCTTCCGGGGGTCGTACCAGTGGTTGCAGTCGATGACATACTGGGCGATGTCGTTGTTTTCGCGCACGAACTTGATGTTCGACGCCGCCCCGCCCAGGATCGAATAGACCGCCATCAGCTCGACCCGCTGCTGCTGCAATGCTCGGGTCATCAGCGTGTATTCGTTGATGTAGTTGGTCGGGATCAGGATGTCGGCCTTGGACGCCTTGACCCGCAGCGCGATGTTGTTGAAGTCGCGGTGCGGGGTGGGGTGGGCGATCTTTTCGACGATCTCGATGCCCAGCTTGGGCAACTCGGTCTCGACGATGCCGGCCAGTTGCGAACCGAAGGGCCCGTCCTCGTGGACAAGGGCGGCGGTCTTGACCGGATTGCCGGCGGCACTGTTCAGCAGCCCCAGGTTTTCCAGCGCCACCGCGGTGATCTTGGTCACGCCGGGGGTAAAGCGAAAGACGTTGTGCAGGCCGCGTTCGACGATGGCTTCGGCCGTGCCGATCGAGAACACCTGCGCAAGATCGTATTTCGCCGCCGCCTGCGACGAGGCCAGCCCCAGCGCCGAGGCGCTGGCCCCGGTAAAGGCGCAGACGCCGGCCTCGACCAGCGTATCGACGGCTGCGGCCGCGGCCTCGGGGCGGCTTTCGGCATCGACGATCACCAACTCGATGGGCGCGCCGCCCATGCTGCGGATGCCGCCGGCGGCGTTGATCGCCTCGGCGGCAAAGCGCGCCCCGGCGGCGCACTGGTTGCCGTTATAGGCAAGGTTGCCGGTCAGCGGCTCAAGCACCCCGACCTTGATGGCGGAGGTCTGGGCGCGCAGGATCGCGGGGCTGGCAAGCCCGCTCAGCAGCGCCATGGCCCCGGACGCCTTCAGCAAGCCGCGGCGGTTGATGTGGTAGGTCATTGTCGTTTCCTCCCTGATTTCCTGTCGTCCGTCCGGGGGCCGCCTGTATCGGCCCTAGCGCCCCAGCCACGGGTTCGCGGCGATCCGCGCCGCCTCGAAGGCGCGGATCGCGTCCATGTGGGTCAGCGTCAGCTCGATCTCGTCGAGGCCGCGCAGGATGCAGTCGCGCGCGAAGGCGTTAAGCACGACCGGGTGGCTGCCCAGCGCGCTCGGCAGCACCACCTGCCCCGCCGCCAGATCGACCGTCACCTCGGCGTCCGGGTGGGCGGCCAGATGCGCGGCCAGCGCCTCGCACAGCGGCCGGGGCAGGCGCACCGGCACCAGCCCGTTTTTCAGCGCGTTGTTGAAGAAGATGTCCCCGAAGCCGGGGGCGATCAGGGCGCGGATACCGGCATCGGCCAGCGCATAGACCGCGCCTTCGCGCGACGAGCCGCAGCCGAAATTATCCTCGACCAGCAGGATGCGGGCCTTGTCGGCGCCGGGGCGGTTCAGCGGGAAATCCGGGTCCAGCGCGCCGGCGGCATCGCGGCGGATGTCGTGGAACAGGAACTTGTCATAGCCCTCGGCGCGGTCGGCCTTGATGAAACGGGCCGGGATGATCTGGTCGGTGTCGCAGTTCATGCCGGGGACAAAGACCACGGTCGAGGTTTCGCGGGTGAACGGTTTCATGCCGCACCCTCCGCCAGCCGGCGCACGTCGGTCAGCCGCCCGGTGACCGCCGCCGCCGCCGCCATCGCGGGGCTGAGCAGATGCGTGCGCGCCCCCGGCCCCTGCCGCCCGACGAAGTTGCGGTTCGAGGTCGAGGCGCAGCGTTCGCCCGCCCCCACCACGTCGCCATTCATCGCCGCGCACATCGAGCAGCCGGAATGGCGCCACTCGAACCCTGCCTCGCGGAAGATGCGCGCCAGCCCCTCGGCCTCGGCCTGTTCGCGCACCGGGGTCGAGCCGGGCACGACGATGGTCGGCACCGCCGCCTTGCGCCCGGCCACGATGGCGGCGACGGTGCGCAGGTCCTCGATGCGGCTGTTGGTGCATGAACCGATGAACACGCGGTCGATGGCCAGCCCTTCCAGCGGCGTGCCCGGCACCAGCGCCATGTAGTCCAGCGCCCTTGCCGCGGCGTTGCGCTTTTCCGCGCAGGCGAACTGCGCGGGGTCGGGGACCCGGCCGGTGATCGGCACGGCGTCGTCGGGGCTGGTGCCCCAGGTCACCATCGGCGCGATTCCGGCGCCGTCCAGCGTCAGCTCGCGGTCGAAGACCGCGCCGGGGTCGCTGGGCAGGGTGCGCCACTGTGCCAGCGCCATGTCCCATTCCTTTGCGCTGGGGCCGTGGTGGCGTCCGGCAACATAGCGAAAGGTGGTTTCATCCGGGGCGACCATCCCCAGCCGCGCCGCGGCCTCGATCGACATGTTGCACAGGGTCAGCCGCGCCTCGATCGACATGTCGCGCACCACGCGGCCGGCGAACTCGATGGCGTGGCCGCCTGCGCCGCCCGCGCCGATCTGCGCGATCAGCGCCAGCATCACGTCCTTGGCAGTGACGCCGGTGCCCAGCGCGCCTTCGACATTGACCCGCATGGTGCGCGGCCGCGCCTGCCACAGGGTCTGGGTGGCCAGCACATGGGCGTTTTCCGACTGACCGATGCCGAAGGCCAGCGCCCCCAGCGCCCCCTGGGTCGAGGTGTGGCTGTCCGAACAGACGATGGTCAGCCCGGGCAGGGTGATCCCCTGTTCGGGGGCGACGACATGGACGATGCCCTGTTCACGGCTGGCCAGCCCGAAATGGCGGATTCCGCCCCAGCCCATGTTGTCGTCAAAGGTGCGGATCATCCGCGCGATGTCCGGGCTGGCCGCATCCCCGGCGCTGCGGCCGCGGGTGGGGACATAGTGGTCGGCGATGCCGAAGATCTGCAACGGCCGGCGCGGATGCAGCCCCCGCCGCCGCAGGTCGGCAAAGGCGTGGAAGCTGCCCTCGTGGATCAGGTCGCGGTCGATATAAAGCAGCGACTGGCCCGAAGGGTGGCGCAGGATCTCATGCGCCTCCCAGATCTTTTCGAACAATGTTCGCGGTGCGGTGGCCCGGGCGTCGGTCATGCGGGTCGTTCCTGTGTCTGGCGCCGCCCTGTGGCGGCGATGGCCCGCGCGGGATCGGGCGCGCGGGCCGGGGCCGGTCATTCCTGACCGGCAAAGGCCGCGGCGATCTCGCCCGCCGGGGCGGTCCACACGCCGTCATGGGCCAGCATGTAGCCCAGCGCCTCGCGCAGATATTCCACGCGATAGGGCATGCCAGAGACCCAGCTGTGCAGCGGCAGGCTCATCACCCGACCGCCGTATTCGGCGCTTTCGCGATACAGCACGTCGAAGCGGTCCTTGACCTGCTGCACCCATTCCGGTTCCGAGTGGAAATATTCGTTGGCCACCACCCGGTCGTCGGTCTCATAGGCCAGCGGCATGGCCAGCAGCGGCCCTTGCTTTGTGCGCATTTCATAGGGCAGGTCGTCGTTGGCCCAGTCGAGGCACCAGCGCACCCCGTTACGGGCCAGCAGATCGGGGGTGTTGAACCCCTGCGCGCGGCCCGGCGACAGCCAGCCCTCGACCGGCTGGCCGGAGCCTTCGCGCAGCAGGCGCAGGGCCTCGGCGATGATCGCGTCCTCCTCGGGTTCAGGCAGGCCCGAGTGGTGCACCTTGCCCATGTCAAGGCCATGCGCCACCACCTCGTGCCCGCCCTCGACCACCGCCCGCACCACCGCCGGATAGCGCGCGGCGATGCAGCCGTTGATGGCGAAGCTGCCGCGCAGCCCCATGTCGGACAGCAGCCGCAGCACCCGGAACACCCCCAGCCGGTTGCCGTAGTCGCGGTTGGTGAAATAGCGGAAATCCGGATAGGGCATCGACAGCGCGCCCGGCGCCTTGAAGGGTTTTGCCGGCATGTCCAGCGGGAAATGCTGCACATGGGTGACGATGGACAGCGCGATGCGCGCGCCGCCGGGCCAGCGGATCGGCTTGCGCTGGAACATGTCGGACCAGTCATAGCGGTCATGGTCCATGCCATGGCGGCGGGCGGGATAATCCAGGTAGGAATCGGGCAGCGGCATCAGCGGACCCCCTGCTTGTGCATGGCAGCGGCGGCGGTCATCGCGTCATAGGCGCCGCTGGCATGGTAATGGGCGGCGATCTCGCGCCCGGTGGCCTTCCACACGCCCTCGTGCCCGGCGATGTATTCGATGGCCTCGGCAAAGGCGTCGATCCGGTGCGGCTGGCCGACCAGATAGGGGTGCAGCGGAATGCACATCACCATGCCGCTTTCGTCCGATTCCCGGTAAAGCTGGTCGAACTGGCGGCGGATGATCTCGCCATAATGGCGGGGCGTCACCTTCTGGCTGTTATAAACGATGACGTCGTTCATTTCGAGCGAGTAGGGCATCGAGATCAGCCGCCCCGACGCCACCTTGACCGGCATCGGCTGGTCGTCGTGGAACATGTCGCAGGTATACTGGATGCCGGCCTCGGCCAGGATATCCATGGTCCACAGGTTGTTGGACAGCGCCGGGGACAGCCAGCCGGCCAGCTCCTGCCCGGTGTGCTTCCTGACCGTGTCGAAGGCGTCGCGGATGATCTCGCGCTCCTGCTCGATGGTCATGTTGTAGACATAGCGGGTGTTGTAGATGCCGTGGGAAAAGAACTCCCACCCCCGGTCGGCGCAGGCACGGATGATTTCCGGGTGGTGGTCGCACAGCGCCACGTTCAGCGAGACCGAGCCGCGGAACCCCGCCCGGTCCATCGCCGCCATCATCCGCTGCCAGCCCGCGCGGTTGCCATAGTCGCGATGCGAATATTGCAGCACATCCGGGTTGGGCCGCCCCCATGGGGTGCGGGTGGGGTTGTCGGGCGGGTCGTATTCGTAGAACTCGATGTTCGGGGCGATCCACACCGCCAGCTTCTTGCCGCCGGGCCAGGTGATTTTCGGTCGCCCCGGCCAGGGCAGGTAATCGTAAAGCCCCAGATCGGATTGCATCTGCGCGGCCATCTTAGCGCGCCTCGGGTTGATGGGCGTCATACCACGCGATGACCTCGGCCACCGGGATCACGTCACCATATTTCACCGCAATGTCGTAGAGATTGGCGAAATGCGGGCTTTCGTGCTTGTCGGCCACGCATTCCTCGGGGACGATCACCCGATACCCGCGCGAGATCGCATCGACCACCGTCGCCCGCACGCAACCCGAGGTCGACCCCCCGGTCAGCACCACCGTATCGCATTGGTGCCAGACCATCAGCGATTGCAGGTTGGTTTCGTGAAAGGCCGAGGCCATGCGCTTGTTGACCACGATGTCCCTGACGTGATCGACCTGCAACCTCGGGTCCAGCTTGGCCCGGCGCGAGCCGACCTTGATGTTCTGCAATGAATCGGGCGTGTCGGTGCGGGTGCCCCAGACGCCGCAATCCTCGCCCGATTCCATGTAGGCCACATAGGTCCAGGTGATCGGCAGCCCCCTGGCGCGGGCCAGCGCCGCCAGCTGGTTGACGTAATCCAGCTGCCGAGGGTCGGTTTCATACGCCGTCGCGAATTCGCCAAGCCCGGTATAGGCCAGTTGCAGGTCGATGTTGACCAGCATCGGCCGGCGCCCGAAGCCAAAGCGGCGCCGGGTGGGGTTCGCCTTGGCGTGTTCATAAAGCTGCCGCGCCGTCAGCGATGACGTTTCCATCGGGGACCTCCTCTGTCCGGCGCCGACCGCTGCCCTCCCCCTCCTCCGGGTCGGGGGTAGCGGTGTCGCGCCTGATGTTTATATTGTTATCCTTTTATATCGTTTGTAAAGTGATTTTTGCGCGGCACGCTGACAAAGCGGCGGCGCACACCGAAAGGGAGGACGCAATGACCGAACCCACCACCGCCATCGCAACCTGCGAGGCGTTTCTGATCGCCATGGAAAGACGCGAACTGGACCGCGCGCGCGGTTTCATCGCCCCCGAGGGGCTTGAGATGGTGTTCCCCGGCGGCACCCGGTTTTCCAGCATCGAGGAAATGGTCGCGGGCGCGGCAGGCCGCTATCGCTTTGTCGGCAAGAATTTCCAGCGCCGCGACAGCTGGGGCGCGGCCGGGCAGGAAAGCGTGCTGATCGCCGGCACGCTGCACGGCGAATGGCTGGACGGCAGCCGCTTCGAGGGGATCCGCTTCATCGACCTGTTTGACCTGCGCCACGGCAGGATCCGGCGCCAGCAGGTCTGGAACGACATGGGCGAATACAGGCTGGGGGCCATGGCGGCGCAGGGGTAATTCGCGGTGCCGCCACGCATCGCGGCGGCACCGGCCCGCCTGTTCAGCGCGGCATCCGGTCAGTTACCGCCGCACAGGCTGCGATAGCGGTCCGGCAGGTCGCTGCGCTGCAATTTCCCGCTGGTCGTCCGCGACAAGTGATCGACAAAGCGGATGTCCCGGGGAACCTTGCAGGCCGCCAGATGCGCGCGACAGTAGGTCTCAAGCCCCGACCTGGTGGCGTCGTCGGCCGCAACGCCCTGTTCAAGCACGACAAGCGCCACGACGCGCTCGCCCCAGTCATCGTCGGGGATGCCAAGCACGGCCGCATCCACCACGGAAGGATGCCCCGACAGCACGCCCTCGACCTCGGCCGGATACACGTTCACGCCGCCGGAGATGACGATATCCCCGCGCCTTGACGCCAGGAACAGCCAACCCTCGGCATCGAGATGGCCAAGATCGCCGACCGTGATCAGGTCGCCGCGATGCGCGCCGGCGGTCTTGGCCGGGTCGTTGAGGTATTCAAAGCTGGCCGGTGGGCGGAAATAGACCATCCCGACCGTTCCGGGCGGCAGCTCTGTGCCGGCGGCATCAAGGATATGAACCGAACTGCCCGTGATGGCGCGCCCGACCGTGCCCGGCCGGTCGAGCCATTCGGCCGCCGTGACTGCGGTAGCCACCCCTTCGGTCGCGCCATAGAATTCGGTGACGATCGGTCCCAGCCATGCAATCGCGGCGCGCTTGATCTCGACCGGACAGGGGGCGCCGCCATGCACGACCGCCTTCAGGGACGACAGGTCATGGGCGTCGCGGACCTTTGGCGGCAGCCTCAGCCAGCGGCCGATCACCGTGGGGACGGTAAACACGGTCGTCACCCGGTAACGCGCGATCAGCGCAAGCTGGTCGGCCGCCGACAGATGCGCGGCGACAACGACCGTATGACCGAAATGCAGCGCCGTCACCGCCTGCCGCCCCGGCGCCGCGTGGTAAAGCGGCAGTGCGGCAAGGTGGACGCCGCTGCCGGGGGACATGCCAAGCTGGCCGAAGAACCCGACCAGCCCCGCAGCGACCCCGGGCCGGCCATCGCGCAGGGGTTTGCGCACCGCCTTCGGCACCCCCGTGGTACCAGAGGTATAGCCCATGAACTCGCCCCGGACCCCGACGGGCGGCGCCTCGGGCGGCAGGCCGGCGTGGAAAGACCGATACGATCTGCCGGCTGCGTCGTCGCCATCCAGAACGATGATCTGCGCCGGCGTCAGCCCCGCCCCCCGTATGGTGTCGCGGACCCGCTCCAGCGCCGAGGCCTCGACAAAGACGCACCGCGCCCGGCTGTCCTCAAGGACATGGGCAAGTTCGCGGCCGGTCAACTGGGGGCTGACCGGGACAAAATAGAGACCGCATTCCTCTGCCGTCAGGCGCAGTTCGAAATATTCGCGGCAGTTCGGCATCACCGCGACGATCCGGTCGCCGACCTTCACCCCCTCGCGCGCGAAGGCGTTCGACAGCCGGCCGACCGTGGCGCGCAGCTCGCCAAAACTCACCCCGCCCCGGGCGGGATCGACGATCGCCATGCGCGACGGATCACTGGCCGCGATGTCGCCGAAATACGGCATCACCGTCGCGGTGCAGGCCGAGGGCGACAACGCCCCCGGCCCGGCAGCAGCAACGGCCCGGGTCATGACCCGACAGCCGGGTTCTCGTAGATCGTCGCGTTTGCCATGCCGCCCCCCTCGCACATCGTTTGCAGGCCATATCGGATTCCATCGCGCACCATACGATGAACCAGCGTGGTCGCGAGCCGCGCCCCCGAGCCGCCCAGCGGGTGGCCGATCGCGATGGCGCCGCCGCTGGCGTTCACCAGCGCCCGATCCGCCCCGGTTTCGCTCAGCCATGCGCCGACGACGCTGGCAAAGGCCTCGTTCACCTCGAACGCGCCGATATCGCCAAGCGAAAGACCGGCGGTTTTCAGCGCCCTGGCCGTGGCCGGGATCGGCCCGTCCAGCATGAGAACCGGGTCGCTGCCCACGATCGTCGCCGCGCGGATGCGCACCAGCGGGGTCAGTCCAAGCGACCTGGCCTTTTCGGCGGACATGACCAGCACGGCCGCGGCGCCGTCCGATATCTGCGAAGAGTTGGCCGCCGTCACGCTGCCCTCGGGGTCGAAGGCCGGCTTCAGCGTCGCCAGCTTTTCCACCGTCGAGCCCCGCCGGATCCCCTCGTCCCGTTCCAGAATGATCCCGTCGGGACCATGGATCGGGACCAGCTCGTCGTCGAACAGGCCCGTATCAGAGGCCCGGGCGGCCCGCTCATGCGATTCGACGCTGAACTCGTCCAGCCACTGCCGGGACAGGGCGTATTTCCGGGCCAGCATCTCGGCGCTGTTGCCCTGATGGAACTGCACCCCCTGGTAGCGGGCCTTGATGCGGTCGCTGTTCGGGTCCCCGAAGCCGACGCGGCGGGCGGTCCCCATCGGGATCCGGCTCATGCTTTCGACGCCGCCGGCGACGACGATGTCGGCCTGCCCGGACCCCACCACGGCGGCCGCGAAATGGATCGCCTGCTGGCTGGAGCCGCACTGGCGTTCGATCGTGGTGCCCGGCACATGCGAGGGCCAGCCGGCGGCAAGAACCACGTTGCGCCCGATATTGCCGGCCTGATCGCCCACCTGGCCGACGCAACCCCAGATCACGTCCTCGACCACGGCCGGGTCCAGCCCGGCGCGGTCGAGCAGCGCGTTCACGATGTCGGCGGACAGATCGACCGGATGGACCCCGGCAAGCGCCCCGTCGCGGCGCCCGACGGGCGAGCGCACTGCGCGCACGATGACAGTTTCACGCATGGGAATACTCCTTCGACTGTCTCAAAGTCCCAGGGACTTCGAGATGACCACCTTCATGACCTCGCTGGTGCCCCCGAAAATCCGGGTGATCCGGGCGTCCGCGTAGAGACGCGAAATCGGGTATTCCAGCATGTAGCCGTAGCCTCCGTGCAGTTGCAGGCAGCGGTCCACGACGCGGCCCTGGGTTTCGGTGCAGAACAGCTTGACCTTGGCCGCATCCGCCGGGGTCAGTTCCTTGCGGTCCAGCGCCTCGACCGCCTGGTCGACCAGCGCCTGCGCCGCCTGCAATTCGGTGGCGATGTCGGCCAGCGAAAACTTGGTGTTCTGGAAATCCGCGACCTTTTGCCCGAAGACCTTGCGTTCCTTGACGTAATCCATGGTGATCGTCAGCGCCGCCGTCGCGCTGGCCAGCGCGTTGATGGCGATGGACATGCGTTCTTGCGACAGGTTGTGGGTCAGCATCCGGAACGCGTTCCCTTCCTCGCCCAGCAGGTTCGCGACCGGGACCCGGACGTCGTTAAAGCTGAGCTCGGCGGTGTCCGAGGCACGCAGCCCCAGCTTTTCCAGCCGCCGGCCGGGTTCAAAGCCCTTCATCCCCTTTTCCAGGACCAGCAGCGACAGCCCCTCGCGCCGGTTGGCGTTGCCGGGATCGGTCCGGCAGACGGTGACGTAAAGGTCGGAAACGATCCCGCCGGTGATGAAGGTCTTTGCCCCGTTCACGATGTAATGGTCGCCGTCACGCACCGCGGTCGTGCGAATGCCGGCAATATCCGACCCGGTTCCCGGTTCGGTCATCGCGATCGCCGAACAATAGGTGCCGTCGGCAAGCCCGGGGAACCAGCGTCGCCGCTGTTCTTCGTTGCAGTAGTGCAGGTAATACGGAAGCACCGTATTGAAATGCACCTGCATCCCCCCAAGCCCGGCGGCGGCGTAGCCGAGTTCCTCGGCAAAGATCATGTTGAACTTGAAGGTATCGACGCCGCTGCCGCCGTATTCCTCGGGGATCTGAATTCCGTTGATGCCCAGGGCGGCGGTCTGTTTCAGCACGTCGTGGGGCACCATGCCGGCGGCCTCCCACTCGTCCATCCGGGGGGCGATTTCCTTGCGGACGAATTCGCGGACCAGCCGGCGGAACTGCTGCTGCTCTTCGTTGAAGATCCTGCGCTCCATGAAGATACGAGGTTCCATTCCATACTCCTTCCAGTTCGAAATCAGGCGCCGGGATCGGCGAATGTGGCAGTTGCGGGATTGTCCCGCCCGGTCGGCGCGCTGCCCGCCATGGCGGTGGCCCCAAGCCTTGCGATGGTCGCTTCGGGGTGGATCATGAGAAGGGCGATGACCCCGGCCGCGATGGCGATCACCCCGCAGATGACAAAGCCGGTGACATAGCCTTCGGCCGGGGTGGCCGCGCCTTCGATGATGAAGCCCATGATCCAGGGGGCAATGACGCCGGCCGAGGTCATGATCGCGGTCATCACCGCCAAGGCTCCGCCCCGCTGGCTGACCGGGGCGATTTCCCCCACGATCGCGGGACCGAGGGTCAGTATGATGTAGGGCAGCGTGGTGCCCAGAGAGATGACGGCGATCCTCGCCCAAGGCGCCCCGACCAGCGGCAGCGACAGCAGCAGCCCACCCCCCGCCAGCATCCCAAGCGCACTCAGCACGCCACGCGCCGCCCGCGACGACACCCCCCGCACCATCCAGCGCTGCGCCAGTGCCGAGGCCGTCATCACCACCGGCGGGCTAAGCAGCCAGGGCAGCATGGCAAAACTGTAGACCTGGCGCGGAGGCAGGCCGAGTCCGGCCTGCAGGTAGGCGGGAAACCAGGCGATCACCAGCGCCAGCCCCCAGTAGACGCCAAAGCCGCTAAGGCTGACGCCAAGGAAGGTGCGATTGAAGAACAGTCGCCGATAGGGAACCCGCACGGCACCCGCGTCGGGCTGACCGGGGCGGCCGATGGTCTCGGTGCCCTCGCGGCCGTGCATGGCCCAGACCAGCATCCAGACCAGCCCGACGACGCCAAGCACGACATAGGCGGCGCGCCAGGAAACGCTGGTGATGACCCAGCCCAGCAAGGGCACGCCCAGGATAACGCCGACCGACGTTCCCTGCGAAACGATCGAGGCCGGAAAATTGCGCTTTTCGTTCGGAAAGAACTTGTAAAGCGCATGGTTGGCCACCGGGTTGGCCGGGCCTTCGGCGGCGCCCAGAATGATGCGGGCGGCCAGCACCGTCCCGAACCCGGCACCGGGCCACGCAATGGGAAACTGCGCCAGCGACCATATCGCCACCATCCCCATCAGGACCCACTTGGTCTGCATGCGATTGGCCGCGAAACCGACGCCGACAGCCGACACCGCATAAAGAAAGAAGAAGGCCGAGCTGATGAAACCGAACTGGCTTGGCGATAGGCCCAGGTCCTGCATCATCGGCACCGCGGTCAGGCCCAGCACGGCCTTGTCCGCGAAGTTGATCACCATGAACAGGAACAGCATGGCGACGGCAAAGACGGTTCCCTGCTGCCATCGGCCGTCAGGGGGCTTGTGGGTCATGCCGGTCATGAGCCTGCACCTTTCCCGGCGGGCCGCAGGGCCGGGGACGACCCGACGCTGCCGGCGTTCCCGCCTGCCGCGGCGGCAAGCCTGAATTTCTCGCGCGTGGTCTCGGGGCGGATCAGCAGGACGCCGATGACCCCGGACAGAATCGCGATCACGCCGCACAGGACGAAGCCCTGCACATAGCCGTCCGCCTGCGTCGCGGCGCCCTCGATGATGTAGCCCGTGACCCAAGGCGCGAAGATGCCGGCCGAGGTCACGATCGCCGTATTGACCGACAGCGCCGCCGCGCGCTGGCTGGCGGGCGCGATCTCGCCGATGGTCGCGGGGCCAAGGGTCAGGATGACATAAGGCAGCGTGGTCCCCAGCGAAATGACCGCGATCTTCAGCCAGGTCGCCTCGACATAAGGCAGGGTCAGCATCAGGCCGCCGCCCATGAACATGTAGACCGAACTGAGGATCCCCCGCGCGCGGCGGGACGAGGTGCCGCGCACCATCAGCCGCTGCGACAGTGCCGCCGCGGTCATCACCACCGGCGGGCTGAGCAGCCACGGGATCGTGGCAATCAGATAGACCTGTCGGGGCGGCAGCCCAAGGCCGATTTGCAGATAGGCGGGGAACCAGGCGATCACCAGCGCCAGCCCCCAGTAGACCCCGAATTCGCTTAGCCCGATGCCGATCGAGGTCATGTTGAGCAAAAGCCTCCGGTAGGGCACCCGGTCCAGCGCCGGGCCGGCGTGCTCGGGGCGGCCAATGGTCTCGGTGCCTTCGCGGCCGAACCTGGCCCAGACCACGGCCCAGACCAGGCCGGCGATCCCAAGGGCGACATAAGCGGCGCGCCAGGAAACATTGGTGATGAGCCAGCCCAGCGCAGGCACGGCAATGATCACCCCGACCGCCGTGCCCTGCGATACGATCGACGCCGGAAAGGCCCGCCTTTCGTTCGGAAAAAACTTGTAAAGCGCATGGTTGGCTACCGGGTTGGCCGGCCCCTGCGCGGCGCCCAGCGCGATACGCGCGGCAAGGACCGTTGCGAACCCCGCGCCAGCCAGGGCGATGGGGAATTGGGTCAGCGACCAGACCACCACCATCACCAGCAGCGCCCATTTGGCCTGGATGCGATTGACCAGAAAGCCGACGATGATGGCCGACGCAGAAAACAGGAAGAAAAAGGCCGAGCTGATAAAGCCGAACTGGCTTGGCGACAGGCCGAGATCATTCATCATCGGCACTGCGGTCAGGCCAAGGACGGCCTTGTCCGCAAAATTCACCAGCATGAACAGGAACAGCATTGCGACGGCGAAAACCGTGCCCTGCTGCCTTGCGCTGACACCCCTCACATCGGCAGTTTTCATGCAATCCTCCTGATTTTCGGGATGCGAACAGCAGCCCCGGCGCCGGCGGCGCCAAGTTTTCCAGGTGCAGGCTTCCGGGTGCCTTGCGGCTATTGTCCGGTTGAACGGTGCCGGGGCATCACGACGAGACGCCCCTGCAACTTGCCGGCGCGCATCCGGTCATAGGCGTCGTTCGCCTGGTCCAGCGCGACCGTGTCGATCTGGGTGGTGATATGGCCAGCACGGGCCAACTCGATCACGTCGAGCAGTTCCGGCCGGGTTCCCCAGAACGGAATGACAAGCCGCGTTTCCAGCGGGATGCCCGAAAGAGCCTGTCCTTTCGCAGTCGGGGACACGGTCAGCGAACCGGCGGCAAGGCCGACCAGCGTCAACTGCCCGCCGACGGCGACGACAGCCGCCCCAAGTTCCATCGTCGAGGTGGCGCCGACGAAATCGAACACGACATCCGCGCCTCCGGGCGCCGGGCCTACCAGTTCGCGGATATGCCTTGCGGCATCCGCACCCGACTGGACGGTATGGGTCGCCCCCATCCGCGCCGCCAGTTCCAGGGCGTCGGGCTTGACGTCAACGGCGATGATGCGCACGGCCGTGGTGGCGGCAAGGATCTGCACCGCCATGTGGCCCAGCCCGCCCACGCCGATCAGCACACAGGTCGCGCCGGGGCGCAGCAGGTCCCGGCTTAGCTGGATGGCGTGATACGGGGTCAGCGCGGCGTCGGTCAGCGGCGCGGCCTGCGCCACGTCCAGATCGCCGATGCGGAACAACTGCCCCGCCCCGACGCGCAGGTATTCCGCCATGCCGCCGTCATGGGTCAGGCCGATCCCCGACAGCGGGCCGACGCGGCAGGCGTTGTCATGCCCGCGCAGACAGGCCGGGCAATGTCCGCAGCCCGAGATCCCATAGACCACCACCGGCTCGCCCAATTCCCAGCCGCGCACGCCGGGGCCAAGCGCCTCGACCCAGCCGGCGACTTCGTGGCCCAGGGTCATCGGCAGGGTCGCGCCCCCGGCCGGAGGGGTCTCGATCAGGTGCAGGTCGGAATGACAGGCGCCGGCCGCGCCCACCCGGACAAGCACCTCGCCCGGCCCTGGCTCGGGCTGCGGCACCGTTGCCACCCCGGCCACGCCCGGGGCCGTCAGCCGGAACGCCTTCATGCCGCACCCCCGCCTTGCCCGCCGCGCAGGCTGACCGACAGATCGCCCGCGCTGACCTGGATGGACGAGCGCTTGCGCTGCATCAGCTCTTCCAGCAGCACCATGACCGGGCTGCCCTTGGGATAGGCGGTGCTGGCCGGGTTGCCGCGCGCGGCGTCGTAGTATTCCGCGTTCATCTGCACCCGCATCAGGAAGTCGTCGTCGGAAAGCGAGCTGTCGAACTGGCTGCGCATCTCGTCGAGGGTGACTTCCTTCTGGTTCTGCGCCCGTTCGAGGATTTCATGCGTGCGCGGCAGGCTCATGATCTTGTCCATCAACCCCGGATCGACCTCGCCGGGCGGCGGCACGGTGCTTTTCAGGACGATCTTCTCGATCACCTCGTCGCAGATGTTGGCGTAGGGTTCGCCGCCAAGCACGTTCATGGTCGCCTGCGCCACGATGAACTGCGAGGTCGGCGTCACCATGATCGGATAGCCCATGTCCTTGCGCACCCGCGCGGTCTCGGCCAGCACCTCTTGATAGCGATGTTCGGCCTTCAACTGGGCAAGCTGCCAGCGCAGCGTGGCCTGGACCCCGCCGGGGATATGGTGGTCGTAAAGAGCCACGTCATGTTCAAGCGGCGCGCCGATCAGCAGCCCCTCTTTCTTGGCGACATACATGAAATGATCCGACATTTCCTGCATGGCTTCGAGATTGAGCGGCGAACTGTGCCCGAGGAATTCGGCATTCCTGACCAGCGTGAAGGCGTTGGGCAGCGAGTTGCCCTCGGACAGCGGCGGCACGCAGCAGCGGAACATGGTGACGCCCAGCTTCAGTGCCTCGACCGAGTTCATCTGGCCCAGCCCGCCCGAGCAATGGCCCTGGAACTGGAAATCGGCCTTGCCGGCGGCGCCTTCCTGGATGGCCTTGACGAACCAGCGCGTCGTTTCAGGGGTCAGCAGGCCGCTTTGATCCTTGATCTCGATGATGTCGGCGCCGGCGGCAACGGCGGCGCGCGCCCTCTCGACATAATGCTCGGGCGTGTGGACCGGGCTGAGCGAATACATCACCGGCACGATGACCTGCATCCCCAGCGATTTGGCGTGTTTCGTCAGTTCGGGGATGTTGCCGTAATCGTTTTCTTCCTCAAGAAACACCATCCGGCGCACGCCGTATTCGGCCCAGCGCGTGATCCACAGCCTGGCAAGGTCGTGCGGCTTGGGGGTGCTGCTGAAATCGTGGATTCCGCGTGACCGGATCCACATGGTCATCGGGGTGTTCGGGGTCAGTTCGACCAGTGTCCGCAGACGTTCCCAGCCGTCCTCTTTCAGGAAGCGCGCGAAATACTGCCAGATGGTGGGGCCGCCGAACTCGATGCCCTCGAAGCCGACACGATCCATCACCGGCGCGATCGAAAGCAGCTCCGGCCCCGTCAGCCGGACCGCCCACAGGCTTTGGATACCGTCGCGGGCAGAGCTGTCGACGATTCTGATATTGCTCATTGGGTGTCCTCCGCGGGCTGCAACACATCCTCGACCCATTGCGTGTGTATTTTCTGGTTCACGAAATCGGGCTGGCTCAGGACGGAAAGATGGAACGGAATGGTCGTCTTGACCCCCGAAACCTTGATCCGGGACAGCGCAAATCGCGCCAGCGCCAGCGCATCGTCGCGGTCAGAGCCGTGAATGATGACCTTGGCCAGAAGCGAGTCGTAATAAGGCGAAATCAGATAACCGGGGTAGCAGTGTGAATCGATACGAATTCCCGGCATGTGAGGAACCGACCACGCCCCGACCCGACCCGGAACCGGGGCGAAATTACGATCCGGGTCCTCTGCATTGATCCGGAATTCGATGGCATGGCCGCGGAATGTGATATCTTCCTGTTTCAGCGTGAACGGCGCGCCGCCGGCCAGTCTGATGCCCTCGGCCACCAGATCGACGCCGGTGGTCATTTCGGTGACGGGATGTTCCACCTGGATGCGGGTATTCACCTCAAGAAAATAGAACTGGCCATTTTCCAGGTCGGCCAGGAACTCGACCGTGCCGACGTTTCGGTAATTGATGAACCGGCCCAAATCCACGGCGGCCTGGCAGATCTTTTCGCGCAGATCGGGGGGCAGGACCGTGCAGGGGGTTTCCTCGATGAGCTTCTGCTTGCGGCGCTGGACCGAACAATCGCGTTCCCCCAGGTGGATCACCTGCCCGGCCCCGTCGCCCAGGATCTGCACCTCGATGTGGCGCGCCCTGGGGACGTAACGCTCCATGTAAAGACGGTCGTCATTGAAGGCGTCCCGCGCCTCGGCGGCGGCGCTGTTGAAAAGATCCTTCAGGGCGGCGGCGCTTTCGACGACCTTGATGCCGCGCCCGCCCCCGCCGGCGGCCGCCTTGAGCAGCACGGGATAACCCATGCCGGCCGCTGCCTCTGCCGCCTCTTCGCAGCTTTTCAGATGGGCCGTGCCCGGAACGGTGGGAACCCCGCAGCGCCGGGCCACCTCGCGGGCGCGAAGCTTGTCGCCCATTTGCAGGATGTTGTCCGCGGTCGCGCCGATGAAGATCACGCCATTTTCGGCACAGGCGGCGGCAAAGTCGGCGTTTTCGGCCAGAAAACCATAGCCGGGATGGATGGCGTCGGCGCCGACGCCCTTGGCCGCGGTGATCAACGCATTGATGTTGAGATAGCTTCCCGCCGGTGACGCCGGCCCCACGCAGACCGAAGCGTCGGCCATATGGGCGGCAAGGCCGTCCCGGTCGGCTTCGGATACCGCCACGACGGATTTGAGGCCCAGCTTGCGGCAGGCCCGCACGATCCGCACGGCGATCTCGCCACGATTGGCGATAAGAACTTTCGTTATCGTCATGTCTGTCCCCGTATCGAGTGGTCTTCGACTGGCGAACCAGGTCCGCCCGCCGGAACTAGAGCGGCTCGATCAGGAACAGCGGCTGCTGGTGCTCGACCATTTCGGTATCCTCGACGAGGATCTTCACCACGCGGCCGCGGACCCCCGCCGGAACGGTGGTATAGGTTTTCATGACTTCGATCAGGCAGACCGTATCGGTTTCGTTGACGATGCTGCCGATCTCGACAAAGGCCGGGTCACCCGGCTTGGGCGCACGGTAGAACGCCCCGAGCATGGGCGCGGCAACCACCAGCAGCCCCGAGGCATCCGGGACGGGGGCTGCCTGCGCAGCCGGCGCCGGCGCGGCGGCGGGCGCAAGGCTCGTCGCGGGTTGCGGCGCGGCGGGCGGCGGCGCGGCAGCGGGCCCGACCGGCGCGGCCAGCGGGGTCGCGGCAATACGCGCACCGCCGTTTTTGCTTACCGAAAGACGGAAATCTCCGATTTGCAGATCCAATTCCTCATACGAGGATTTGTCGAGCAAATCGAGAATGCGAACAATATCGTCCTGCGTGACGGTCATGGTAGAAACCCCTCCTCCTCTGGCGTTCCAAGGATATCGCTGATGATATCTCAAGGGATGTCGGTCGTATGCGCTTTCCCCGGATTTCCATTCACGATCATTGCGCGTGCGCCGCTGTGGAAACCCCCTCGCCCATTCGGGGCCATCCGATTGCGGAAGGCCCCGTTTTTCCGAACTCGCTTCATAAATCCGTATCTGAGTTCTGATTCGGATTTAGGATGCACCTCCCCGAGCTGTCAAGAAAAATCATCTCCTCCTCTGGCAAGGTCCGGACACCCCGGGTTCCTGCCGCCGGGCGCCGGGATCCAGGAACCCGTTCCAATCTCTTGACGTCGCTCCGGCGGCTTTCTAGAACATGAGTTCAGATTCAGATTATGTGGAGGAGGATGCTGCATGGACAGCAAGAACCGCTGGACGCCGCCCCTGGCCGGCATCCGGGTCATCGAGATCAGCCAGAACATCGCCGGCCCGTTCGCAGGGGCGATTCTCGGGTCGCTCGGGGCAGAAATCGTTAAGGTCGAGCGCCCCGACGGGGGCGACGATGCCCGCAAGTGGGGTCCTCCGTTCATCGCCGATGCCTCGCCCTCGTTCCACGCCGTGAACTTCGGCAAGTCGAGCGTCACCGTCGATCTGCGCACCCCGGAAGGCATCGCCTGGCTCAGGCAGGCGATCCGGGACGCGGATGTCCTGGTCCACAACATGCGGCCCGGCGCGATGGAGGAACTGGGGCTGGACGGCCCCGCCATGCTCGCCGAAAATCCGCGGCTGGTGTATTGCGCCGTCACGGCCTACGGCGACCGGGGCCCGATGAAGGATTCGACCGGCTACGAACAGATGGTCCAGGCCTTTTCCGGCATGTGGAGCATCAACGGCAGCCACGACGGGCCCCCTACCCGGGTCGGCGCGCCGGTTCTGGACCTGGGCACCGGCGTCTGGACGGCGCTTGGCTGTATCGCCGCGCTTTACCGGCGCCAGGCGACGGGGCTGGGGGGGATGGTCAACACCTCTCTGGTGGAAACCTCCCTTGGCTGGATGAACGGATATTATTCGCAGTTCAACGCAACCGGCAAACAGCCGTTGCGGCATCGCAGCGGCGGGCCGCTGCTGTTCATCTTCGAGGCCTTCGACACCTCGGACAGTGAAATCGTCGTCGGCGCCGCGAATGACCGGCTGTATGTCAAGCTGGTGACCGAGCTTGGCCACCCGGAATGGGCCACCGATGAACGGTTCTCGACCTACCTGAACCGCATCAAGCACCGCGAGGAAGTGCTGGAGATGCTTCAGTCGGTCTTCCGCACGGCCTCCACCGCGGAATGGAAGGACCGGCTTGAGGCCATCGGCGTGCCCTGCGCCCCGGTCAACGATTTCCAAAGCCTCAGGGAATCGCCGCAGATGTCGGCGTTGGAAATTTTCTGCAAGCTGCCGGGGCTGGATCACGAGGTGGTGGGCCTGCCGGTCAGCTTTGACGGGATTCGCCCCCCGATCGAGCGGGCCACCCCTGTCCTGGGCGCGGACAACCAGCGTTACGGGGTGCCCTCGGCCAAGGACAGCAAACCGTAACCCGGTCCGGGGCGGCAACGCCCCGCCACCACGGCCATTCTGCAAGCCCTGCCCGAAGCGAGGAAAACATGAGCAAGGTCCAATACGATCTGCATGATCGCATTGCAGTCGTCACCTTTACCAACCCACCCGTCAACGGCATCAACCACGAGATTCGCGCGGGGCTGTCGCGGGCCGTGGAACAGGCCCTGTCCGACCCCGGCGTCGATGGGGTCGTGATTACCGGCGGCGGCGGCAATTTCTCGGCCGGCGCGGATATTCGCGAATTCGGAACCCCGCAAGCCGCCGGGTCCCCGGACATCGCCGGCGTCATCGCGCGGATCGAGGCCTCGGCCAAGCCGGTGGTCGCCGCCATTACGGGTGTCTGCATGGGGGGCGGGCTGGAACTGGCCATGGGCTGCCACGCACGGGTCGCCCACCGCGACGCCATCCTTGCCCTGCCCGAGGTCACGCTTGGCCTGCTGCCGGGGGCCGGCGGCACCCAGCGGCTGCCCCGCGCCATCGGGGTCGAGCAGGCATTGCACATGATTACCAGCGGCGAACGGCGCCGGGCAGAGGAATTCACCGGCACGGCGCTGATCAACGAGGTGACGGACGGCCCGCCGCTGGCCGCGGCCATCGCCTTTGCACAGGCCGCGGCAGCGTCGGGTCACCCGCTGCGGCGGCTGCGCGACGTGACACTTGACGCGGCAGCCGCGGAACCCGCGATCCGGCAGGCCCGTGACACCATCAGGGCCAGGCAACCCCGGTTGCAGGCCCCGCCAGCCTGCGTCGATGCCGTCGCCGCCTCTGTCACGATGCCGATGGACGAAGGGCTTGCCCTGGAACGCAGCCTGTTCATGTCCCTGCTCGATTCCGCCCAGTCCAGGGCGCTGCGGCACGCCTTTGCCGCCGAACGCGCCGCCGGCAAGGTCGAGGGCCTGCCGGACGGCATTGCGACGCTGCCGGTCAAAAGCGCGGGCGTGATCGGCGCCGGAACCATGGGCCGCGGCATCGCGATGGTCCTTGCCAACGCCGGAATCCCGACCGTGCTGGTCGAGGCCAATCCCGACGCGCTTGCCGCCGGCATGGCCGCGATCCGCCAGACCTACGAAACCGCCACCGCGCGGGGCCGGATGTCGGCCGATGCAGCCGGGCGCACGCTGTCGCTGATCTCGCCGGTGCTGGGCTACGATACGCTCGGCAGTGTCGACCTGGTGGTCGAGGCGGTCTTTGAAAGCATGCAGGTCAAGGCCGACGTCTTTGCGAAACTCGATGCGGTCTGCAAGCAGGGTGCGATCCTGGCCAGCAACACCTCGGGGCTGGATCTGAACCGGATCGCCGCGCTGACCTCGCGCCCGCAAAACGTGATCGGCCTGCATTTCTTCAGCCCGCCGGTGCAGATGAAGCTGCTTGAGGTGGTGCGCGGCGCGGCAACGGACCCAGAGGTGCTGGCCACCGCGATGGCGCTGGCGCGGCGCCTTGGCAAGATCGCAGTCGTGTCGGGCGTGTGCGAAGGCTTTATCGGCAACCGGATGCTCGGGCGCTATTCGGCGGCAGCGAACGAACTTGTCCACATGGGCGCCGAGCCGCAGCAGGTCGATCAGGCATTGCAGGATTTCGGTTTTGCCATGGGGCTGTTCCGCGTCAGCGACCTGGCCGGCATCGACATCGCCCACGCCGGGCGCCTGCGCCGGGCGGCGGCCAACCCGGGCACGCCGCTTGCTCCGGCCTTTACCGACCGGCTGTATGAGGCCGGGCGCCTGGGCCAGAAAACCGGAAGCGGCTGGTATCGCTATGAACCGGGGCAGCGACAGCCCATTCCCGACCCCAAGGTCACCGCCATGCTGGCCGAGTGGCGCAGGGAACACGGCATGACCCCGCGCGCGGTCTCTGACAAGGAAATCGTCGAGCGGTGCATCTATGCCCTGGTGAACGAAGGCGCGCGCATCCTTGCGGACGGCATCGCCCAGCGGTCGGGCGACATAGATGTCGTCTACCTGAACGGCTACGGCTTCCCCCGCTTTCGCGGCGGCCCGATGCATTATGCGGCCGAAGTCGGCCTGCCCCGCGTGGTCGCGACCCTGCGCCGCATCGCCAGCGAATCGCCCGCGGATGCCGCGTTCTGGACCCCGGCCCTCCTGCTGGAGGACCTGGCCGCCCGCGGCGCCGGCTGGCCCGCCTCGGCGCGCATCCCCTGAACCTGTGTCGTTGAAAGGCCGGAAACCGTGTCCTCCATGATTTTTGCAAATGATCTTCTTGCCGGGCGGGCGGCCCTGGTGACCGGCGCGACAACCGGCATCGGCGCGGAAATCGCGTTGCAGCTTGCCCGGCTGGGCGCCGATGTCACCGCGGTCGGGCTGGGCAAGCCGGAACGTGACGAAACCCGCACCGGGCTGACTTATCGGGAACTCGACGTCAGCGACGATGCTGCCTGCACCGCGCTGCTGGGGGCCATTCCCCGGCTTGATATCGTGGTGAACTGCGCCGGGATCGTTCGCAGCACGGCCGAACACCAGCTTGATGTTTTCGAAACGGTGTTGAAGGTCAACCTGACCGGAACCATGCGCATCTGCACTCTGGCCCGGCCAAAGCTGAAGGAAACGGGCGGCTGCATCGTCAATATCGCCTCGGTCCTGGGGTTCGTCGGCAATCCGCAGGCCCCGGCCTATGCGGCCAGCAAGGGGGCGGTCGTGCAGCTTACAAGATCGCTGTCCCACGCCTATGCCGCCGACGGGGTGCGTGTGAACGCGGTTGCGCCCGGTTATGTCAGGACGGGCTTCACCCAGCTGCTTCAGGAAGATGCCGCGCGTTCGGCAGCGATCACCGGGCGCACGGCCATGAAACGCTGGGGAGATCCCGTCGAAATCGCGAATGCGGTCGTCTTTCTGTGCAGCCCCGGCGCATCCTACATTACCGGGGCCACCCTGCCGGTCGACGGAGGCTATCTGGCAATATGAGGCCGGCCCCGGTTCGGGATCATCCCCGGAGGCCGCGGCAATTCCACCGGAATTGATCGGCGTCGATAGCACTGGCAAATCCGGCCCGAAATCGCGCCGGAATTACAGTCATTCCCATTTTAAAAGCAATTCGCCCTGTGCAGGCATGGATTTGTCCGCACAAGATGGATGCTTTTCTTGACAGCGGCTGAACCATGATACAGAATTGCCGAGACTTCTTTGGAACGATACGCAGGGAACTGCCGGGCAGCCCATGAAACAAGCCACGAATGACGCAGCCCCCAAACGCGCCCTTGCCGCGAAACAAGAGCGTAGCCGCCAGCTTCGGGATCGCGTGATCGACAGGGGGCGGGTTCTTGTCGAACAGGGCGGTTTCGCCGGAACCTCCATGGCAGAGATCGCCCGCGCCGCGGGCTGTTCCGTCGGGGCGCTTTATTACCGCTTTCCCGACAAGGACGCACTTTTCGATTGCGTGATCGAGCAGGCCACGTCCTCGGCGCTGGAAACCATCCGGGCCAAGGCCGCTGCCGGCCGCTACCGGCTTTCGACCACCGCAAAGGCCGTCCACGCCGTGATCGAGGATTTTGCCGATTTTATCCAGGATAATCAAGGCATGATCCGCGTCGTCTACCAGCGCGCCCTGGAAGAATCGCGCTACTGGGCCGTCGTGCGCACTACCGGGTTCGCGATGGGCTCGATCTGGACGGCAGCAATTCTGGACAGCTCGGACCGCCCCGGCGACCCGCAATTCCGCCGGCAGGTCCGCATCGCGCTTGCCCATGTGACGGGCGTGCTGACCTATGCGGCCCTGGTCTCAGAGGCGGCTGGCAGCCACCTCTCGCGCGAGGAACAGATCCACTGGCTGGCCCTGGTCGCGACCCAGATCATCGAGGCTCCGCCTTTCCAGAATACACCGCCCGCACAGCCTGAAAAACCGAAAGCCAAGCGCAAGCCCGATCACCCCGACTGAAAACACGGCGATAATCTGATCGCAATTGGCGATGCGCGGGGCGGGGCATGATTCCGGGAAAAGAGACCACGACAGGGGAATACGACCCCTCGGGGGCCGGCACATAAACGGGGCATCGGGGAATAACAACCACTGCCACGACATTTCCTTTCAAGCCATTTTCTTTCAAGCCCGGGGAAAGTGACCCACGAAATTCCCGGACCCTCGGGGCAATTCATGTCGTCAGGATCATTACCCTGGATCAGTCATGGTTTCCTGATGAACGCCAAAGATTCCTTGAAATATGGCGACGCAATGTTTTCCAAAGCTGCGGCTGCAAGGGGCACGATACTGACCGCACGAAAGCGATCAGGGCCGGAACCGTGACACGCCAGAACCGCCGCCCTGGGCAAAGCCACGCGGATCGACCCGGACCGCATCAGGGGCAGGCTGCTGGCGCGGAACCTCGTCTCTGCTTACGGCAACCCTTGGTGTCTCGGACCGCCGGGTCCAAGGCAAATTCAAGTGGTTTTTTCAGAAAATAACCTTGTTTTTCCTTGCCCTCACTTGTTTGGCGAGCAAATGAGTGTAAACCGCAGCCGCATGGGCGAGGCCCGCGCCGGCAGCAGCCCGGTCAGGCGGGATTTTGGTCAAAGCGGAATTTGGAATGTGTAAATTTGGAATGCGTGACGATTTCACCCCGGGGATGAACACCACCGCCAGAAAACCCTTTCCTTCCACACGCCTTGCACCAAACGCCCGGGCATTGACGGTCTCTGCCGCGATGCTGCTGGCGCTGTCGGGGCTGGCGGCGGGCGCACAGGAAACCAGCTGGACCGGGACCGAAGGGTCCGACTGGAACGACATCGAGAACTGGAGCGACCAGGTCCCGGACATTGCAACCGATACCGTGATCGGCCCGGCCGGCGACTCGCCGGTAATCGAGGCGGGCGAAACCGCCGAGGCAAACAACCTTGACGTGGACGCCGGCGGCCAGCTTCAACTTGACGGGCAGCTGACCCTTGACGGCAACGCCTCGATCGGAGGCGTGGTCAGGGTCGGCGATAACGGCATCCTGGAGCTTGGCGGCCCCGGTGCCTCGGTCGGGGTTCTTGCCGACGGCGAGCTTGCGATCGCCGGCGAGGTCGCGGGCGACGTCACCGGCGATGCGGGGTCCTCCATCGCGCTGACCGGCAGCGTCGGGGGCGATCTGGAAACTGGCGGGGCGCTGGACGCGCGGGGCAGCATCGACGGCGCGCTGGTGCTGAACACCGGCGCCGAGGCCGCGACCACCGGCGATCTGCGGGTGGGCGGCGGCGTCTCGAACGCCGGCACCCTGAACGTCGCGGCGGGCCACGCCCTCAGCGGCGGGCTAAGCACCGAGGACGGCGGCGAAACCATCCTCGACGGCCGGCTGGACGGTGATCTTGCCGTCGCGACGGGCGGCACCGGCCGCATCGCGGGCGAGGTCGCGGGCGACGTCACCGGCGATGCGGGGTCCTCCATCGCGCTGACCGGCAGCGTCGGGGGCGATCTGGAAACCGGCGGCGTGTTGGACGCGCGAGGCAGCATCGACGGCGCGCTGGTGCTGAACACCGGCGCCGAGGCCGCGACCACCGGCGACCTGCGGGTGGGCGGCGGCGTCTCGAACGCCGGCAGGCTGAACGTCGCGGCGGGCCACAGCCTCAACG
>JAZIHR010000019.1:0-30569 GCA_036678445.1 Alphaproteobacteria bacterium | reverse complement strand
TATTGGTGCGGTTTCACTGGGACCTGGCCGGGGCGCATTCGATGCGCTGCCGGGTGTCGCAGAACTGGGCCGGCGCCGGCTGGGGCGGCATGGTGATCCCCCGCATCGGCATGGAGGTCGTCGTCGAGTTCCTCGAAGGCGATCCGGATAAGCCAATCGTCACGGGGAACGTGTTCAATGGGAAGAACAATACGCCCTATCCCTTGCCGGAGCACAAGACGCGAAGCACGTTCCGGACCAAAACGCATGATGGCAAGGGCACCGGGCGCGGCTTCAATGAATTGCGCTTCGAGGACCAGAAGGACCACGAGGAAATAAGATTAATTGCCGAGAAGGATCTAAACACGCTGGTTCGCAACAACGAAGCGCGCATCGTCATGAACGACTCGGCAACAGCTATCATGGATAACCAGCTTCTTGAGGTGTTCGGGAACTCAATCGCCAGTATCAGCGGCAGTTTTGCCACTTATGTCGGCGCCTCCGGTGCTATGGGCCTGGGCTCACAGCGCATGGGGGTGCGCAGCAATATGCTCTCCGAGATGGCCTATTCGCTTGATCGCCGCAGCTTGAAGGAAAACGGCTCGCCGGGCGACTACACCTTGATCACCGATGGTTCCTACGAAACGACGATCGGCCAGTCCCAAATCGTTCACGTCAATCGGAACGCTCATCTTTCGATTGGAGCCAACAATTCCACGAATATTGACCGGAACAGGTCGGCGCGCATCGGTGGTGACGATAGCACCCACGTGCAGGGGTCCGTGACTGAGGTCACAGGTAAGAAGCACATGATCATCTGCGGAGCAAGCAGGATAGAACTCAGCAGTGATGGCAGAGTGCTCATCCGGGGCACCAGGATTCGCTTCGAGGGGAGCGATGCGATCGAGCTCAAAGCCCCGCAAATCGACATGAACTGAGGAGCCGATCATGGCCGAATTGAGCGAAGCCGATCAGGCGCGCCTAGCCGCGTATTGTGATATCCTCGGTGTTCCTATGTCCTCGACCGAGCCGAACCCGCAACTCGCGCTGCAGGTTCTGGCGCGCATGTATCTCGTTCCGACGATCGAGTCGCATGCGGACCGCAACAGAACGTTGAATGAGATTCGCGGCAACCTTGCAGGTCATTTCGACAAATGGTCTATTTTCGTTGGACGCACGGCCATGATTTCTGCACAGATGCAAGAATTGCCGCACTGGTTCCAGCACCAAAATGCGTCTACCGAAGTCCTGATCAAGCGCTACAAGAGCCTGTCGACCGGGATTTTCATTCTTCAGTTCCTTGGTATCGGTGCGACGGCGGGTAGCGCAGTAGCTGCGGGTATTGCACAGGGATCAAAGGAAGGTTCTGTTAAAGCTGGTGCGAAACGAATGGGGCAACGGCTTGCCGGGCAGGGCCCACTTCTTGAGGAGATACAGCGGCGGATCGGATCCCGCCTGACACCAGCCAAGACTAACATCGTCGGCGCTGTCGTGGTAGTGGGTGGTGCGACGGTCTATTTTAACGCGCTGGAGCAGCAGGAAGAACTTCGGTTGATCATCATGCAACGTTTTCAGGAGGGTGAGGTTACTGATGATCAATTCCGTGAGGTATTCGGGGATCGCATTGATCCTGCCATGCTGAAGAAATACTGGGAGCTTTGAGGATGCGTTTTCCGATACCTGTTTCAGTTCCGGCCTTCATTTTTATGGGCGGTGTATTTGGCGGAATTAGTTTTGCGATTGCGGGCGCCATTTTGGGATTCGGTTCATTATTGCATTGGTTAAGTGGCGCGGCCTTGCTTTACTGGTTCATTCGCCTGGCACCCAAACTGTTCATCGTGGTTTCAGATGACGAGGGAGGCGAATAGGTTTTCCCATCGACATGTATCGCGTCACCGGAGAGAGAATAATGATACCTGCCTGCAAAATTTGTTCGATCGCCTTATTGTTAGGGTCCGGACTCATTGATGGTCAAAGCCAGAAGATGACGGTTGCGGCAAGGGTTACGGCGGAGAGGAATGTTTTGGCGCATCTGTCATAGCGTGTGGCGATGCGGCGACCATCCGCAGGCGGCCGGGCGCCTGTCCGGGCGGCTGTGCCGTCCGAGTCGATGAGGGCGGATGGATCGCGCTGAACCTCGACGGCGTGCAGTTCGACTGGCGGCAGGAGGCGCTGATCCTGCTGACCTGGCGCACCCGCTTCCCCTTGCCCGAGGCGCAGGGGGTCAAGCTGCACCTGGCCTGGCACTGGCTCACGGGCGCGGAGGCCGCGGCATGAGCATCCCGAAGGACGGCTATATCGGCGAGCCGGGCTATCCCGCCCCCTGGACCACCAGCACGCCGCGCGAGGGCCTGCGCGACACTGATCAGACCCGGATCATCTCGCTGGCGGCGGATGTCTGCCGCTCGCCTTCGGCGCCGGTTCCGTATCCGGTGGTCGATTTCTGCGGCCATGACGAGAACTACACGCCCTCGGTCCGCTTCACCGGGCAGAAAGCAATGGTGATGCGGTCGCACACCAGCCACTTTCACGGCGACGAACCGGGCGTGGGCAAGGGGGTGGTCTCGGGCACCGTCGGCGGCATCAGCGAACCGATCAAGCGGTGACCTCCCATGGGACCACCCACTCAACTAACAGATATCTGCGTAAAGGGCCTGACTGCCTGAACAACCCGGATATGGTTGCATTCACCATCGGGTCGGGTCGTGATGGCAACGATGACGACCGGCCGCCCTCTCAGCTGGAATACGCTACGGGCGCGGCTGCTGCATATCGCTGAAGAAGATGCCGCCGAGGCGGCGGCTTCCGCATGAGGCTTCACCCGGCGGCGTTGTTCTGCGCTCGGGCAGTCCGCCGGGATCCAGAAGGGCCCGCGGGCAGGAAGCACTTATAGCGCCGGTTCCAGCCGATCCTGCAGAATACGGCGCGCGCGGTTCACCCGGCTTTTGATCGTGCCAATGTCACACCCAAGGATGCGTGCGGCATCAAGATAACTTTCGCCCAAGGCGCCGACCAGAACGATCGCCTCGCGGTAGTGGACGGGCATTTCGCGCAGCGCCGCCTGCATCTCGCGCACCTGCATGTGCCAGTCCTGCCGGGGGCTAACCTGAACCCGCACCGAGCCTGACACGCAATCCTCCGCGCCAGTCCGCTCGCGCGCGGATTTTCTGCAGTTGGTCAGAAAGCGGTTGCGCATGATGGTGAACAACCATGCGCGCATATTTGTGCCTGCGTGATACTGGTGCACATTCTCGATGGCGCGAAGCAGGGTTTCCTGAACCAGATCCTCGGCATCAGGGACCGAGCGGCACAGTGCGCGGGAATATGCGCGGAGCGCCGGGATATATCCAAGAATATCGTCCGACATGGGCGCTCCCTTGCAAGTCCGAGTGTATCGGAGGGTCAATGCCGGGGCGTGCAGGCAGTTCCGTCCGAAATCGCTGCAAGGGCGGGTGTGGCGAAAACTGGCCGGGGCGCGTCAGGAGGCGTCGCGGCCCCGCCGCCTGCGCGCTTGGGCAAGCGCTGCCTCAAGCTGCTGCGCCAGTTCGCGCAGCCGGGGCGAGATCGGCTCTTTCGCCGTCTGGGCCAGCAGATCGGACAGGGCCTTGTCCAGCTCGGGATCGACAACCGGGCCGCAGTCGCTGTTGGCCATCGGGAACTCCATGTCTCAGTAGTCGGCAAGGTCAGTCTAGTCTAACCCGCCCTTTAGGGGCAGCCCATCCGCGTTAGATTTTCTGCACTGTGACAACACGTCCAAAAAACAAAATCAGCCCTTACCATGGGCCTGCCCGACGCGGGGGTGCGCCGAACAACCTGCCCGACGCGCAGTTGTTCCGGCGCTTGGCACTGGTTGGCTCGGGTCGCCGTATCCTGCCAATTCAGCGCGGTCCGCCCCTCACATGCGTGCGGAATGGGCGCTTTCGCTCTGATCCTCGCTGACGCCATTCGGCCCGAAGTTGCCCAGGTGGCGCATCCGGGTCTGCAACCGGC
Source organism: Alphaproteobacteria bacterium (assembly GCA_036678445.1). Taxonomy (GTDB): domain Bacteria; phylum Pseudomonadota; class Alphaproteobacteria; order Rhodobacterales; family Rhodobacteraceae; genus Paracoccus. The sequence goes on along the minus strand of JAZIHR010000019.1, from coordinate 26,600 downwards.
AACACAGCCCCGCCGCGTCACGCGAGATGATGCTTTCGCCCATGAAATCTTCGGGCAGCACGTCCTCGATGATCAGCGAGCCAAACCCGCGGCCGGTGCGCGACTTGGGCGGCGGGCCGCCGGTTTCGGTCCAGACCAAAGAAAAGTCGTCGTCACTGCCGGGGCGACCAGCGGTCCAGCGCAGTTCAACCCGCCCCTCGGGCACGGACAGCGCGCCGTATTTCAGCGCGTTCGTCGCCAGTTCGTTGATGGCCAGCGCCAGGGTCAGGGCCTGCTTGGCGCTGACGCCGACGGGCGGGCCGTCGATGTGAAACCGGCCCTGACCGCTGCGGAAGGGCTTGAGCGCCTCGAGAACGACCTCGTCCAAGCGGGCATTCTGGACCTGCGCGCGGGTCAGCAGAGTCTGGGCATGGGCCAGCGCGCCGATCCGCAGCCGAAGATGATCGCCCGCGTCGGAGCCTTCGTGGCTTTGCAGGGTCTGGTTGACGATCGCCGACACCACAGTCAACGTGTTTTTGATCCGGTGCGCCAGTTCGCTGTTGCGCAGTTGCAGCTGGCGGGCGGTTTCGACCGTCCGGGTGGTCTCGATCACCGTGTCCATCATCCCGCGGACCACGCCGTTTTCATCGCGGACCGGGCTGTAGCAAAAGGTAAAGTTGCAGGGCTCGGGGTAGCCGTAGCGGTCGATGGTCAGGGGAAAATCCTCGATGAACGTCGCCTCGCCGGCAAAGGCGCGCGCGGCGATGGGGCCGATTTCATCCCAGACTTCCTGCCAGATATCGGCGAAAGAGCGGCCCAGCACATCGCCCTTGTTCCCCAGGATGGGGCGGAAGGCGTCGTTATAAAGAGTGACAAGGGCCGGCCCCCAGACCAGACATTTCGGAAACTTCGAGTTCAGCGCCATACCCAGCGTGACCTTGAGCGCCGAGGGCCACTTCGCGGGCGGGCCAAGCTTATGAGTGGACCAGTCCCGGGCCCTGATGGCTTGCGCCATTTCGCCGCCGCCGTCCAGAAAATGCAAACCGGCCATCCGTCCCCCTTGGTGCAGACCCTTTTCCCAGGGGACGCGACGCATTACAGGATGGGGGCCATGATGGCGGCCGAATCCGATACGAGGCACACCCATCAGGATACTCGGGCGAATGAGAATGATAGCTCGGTAACTGCAAGTCCAGAAGCGAAAAGTCGCCATCGTGGCGGATGGAGCGTTTGGGGCAGCGCTTTGGGCAAGATTCAGCTGTGGCGATCGCAGTTCCTGTCCTTATCTGGTTGTTCGGGTTCACCGAGGTATTCTTTCCCTGCCAGCCGGATCGTTTCATCCGGTCCGTATGCTCGACGTTCCAATAATACGGAGACAGCGGAACGAATCCGCGCTGTGCTGGTTCGTCCTTCGGATCATCTCGATTCCCGACCATTCCCCATCCGGCGGACATACATGCAGGACACCCTGAGATTCGGCCCCCTGGGCGATGAGGCAGTACATCTTTGCATCGACATGCAAAAATTGTTCGGTGCGGGTTCGCCTTGGGAAATCCCGTGGATCGAAAAAATCCGTCCCGTGGTGGCGCATCTGGTAGCATTACGCCCCGAACGCACCATATTCACCCGTTTTATCCCACCAGCCAACCATGGCGAGACGGGCGGTTCTTGGGCGAGATACTACGCCGAATGGTCAGCCATGCTGCGTGAGCGGCTGGATCCTGGCTGGCTGGAACTGCTGCCCGAGCTGGCCGGTCATGTCCCTCCGGCGCGTGTGATCGACAAGTCGGTATATTCGCCCTGGCACGACGGCCGCCTGCATGACTTTTTGCGCAGGGCGGGCATCAACACACTGGTGATGACCGGCGGAGAAACCGACATCTGCGTCATGGCCACCGTCCTGGGGGCGGTGGACCTGGGCTACCGGGTGGTGCTCGTCAGCGATGGCGTGTGCTCGTCCGCTGACCCCGGCCATGACGCGGCGATGACGCTGTTTCGCATCAGGCTGTCACAGCAGATCGAGACCGCGCCTTTTGACGAAATTCTTCAGAGCTGGTCGGCATGAGGCGCATTTGCCCGGCACGGTCGGTGATATTTGACGGAGCACATCATGACCCATCGCCCGTCTGCCCCTTCTGCGATCCCGGCGGGGCTCAGCCATTACTACCGTGCCAGCGACCTTTCGGGGTTGCGGCTGGCGCTGTGGGAGGATGCGGATAGCGCGCCCCTTGTCACCTATCTGCGCGAGGCTGGTGCGTCTGTCGTGGTGCTGCCGGCGGGTGAAGGGACAGAACCGGGCTTCCCGGCTGTGCAGATGCGCCCGCGTTGCCTACCGGATGCCGATCATGTGGACGGAATTCCCGGCAGGGCCTTAACAGAGGACGGAAAATCGCGCGACCCCGGCGCGACCATGCTGGAGCTCGACGCCGCTGTGGTGAACCTCGGCGATCCGAACCCGCTAGCGCGCAGGCTGCAAGCGACGGGGGTGCCCTTCGTCGTCTTCACCGACCACCCGGAACGCTGCCTTGAACATTACCCCGCCGGCAGTTGCGTCCACCGTGAGGACGGTCCCGAGGCGCTGGCCTCGGCGGTGCTGCTGCATGTAGCTATCTTCCGTTCAGGTCTTCCGATCACCCCGGATCTGTCCCAGCCCGGCCTGTCGCTGATCGAGATGGTCCCGGGGCTGCGAGCGATGGCGCGGGTGCTGGTGCCGGACGCCGCACTGGCTGATGATTTGCTGGCCGAGGCGATGGTGCAGGCGCAGGCCTATGCACCGACGCTTGACTCGGACGCCGAGGTAGGAGCTCTGCTGGTCATGCTGATCGAGCGGCTGTGGCATCGGCAGAAACTGTCCCGTCCCAGTTGATCCCCACTGGCAGCCGCATGGAAAAGGGGGCCTGACGGCCCCCTTTCTGCCTGTAGTCGGCAGTGTCAGTCAGCGGCCACCGCGGGAGGAATAGCGGCGGTCGTCGTCATCATCGCGGCGATTTTCCCAGCCCTGCCGCGCGGCTTCAGCGTGGCCGCGGGAATCGCCGAACCAGCCACCTTGGCCCCGGTCGCGAGAGTAGCCGCGATCATCGTCGCGATCACGCCCGCCGCGCGATGACGAGGAATAACGCCGGTCATCGTCATCATAGCGATTGGACGAACGTGAGCGGCCGCGACCATCATCATCGTCGTCATCGCGGCGGTGTTCCCAGCCCCGGCGTGCGGCCTCGGCATGACCCTCCGAGTCGCCGAACCAGCCGCCCTGCCCACGGTCCCGCGAATAGCTGCGATCGTCATCATAGTCGTCGCGACGCGACGAGCGCGAGTAGCTGCGGTCATCGTCGCGCCCGCGCGAGGAGTAACGGCGGTCGTCGTCATCGTAGCGGCTGGACGAGCGCCCGCGGCCGCCTCGATCATCGCCGCTCATGAAACGGCCATGGCTGTCGCGATCACGATCATCGCTGTCGCGGCCAGAACTGCGCCCGCGACCGTCGCGGTCGTCGTCGCTCATGAAGCGACCGCGGCTGTCGCGTTCACGGTAGTCGCTGTCGCGACCAGAGCTGCGCCCCCGGCCCCCACGATCGTCATCGCTGACAAAACGCCCGTATTCGTCGCGGTCAGGCATGTTCGAATTCCTCGGCATGTTTTCCTCCTGAATTGCCGTAAGGTGCCGCAGACGCGGCTTGGTCATGCCACCCCGTCGGGATGGCTCGGTAAGGCTGGAACCCAGGTCCCTGCCCAAGGCCGCCGGGTCGACCCCGGCCGCCTTTGCCTTTGCAAGAAGCCCGCTGCGGGGCTTTTCCTCGCGTTCGATGATTTCGCCGATCAGCCGGGAAGCGACCCGCGCGGCGGCCAGCGCCATGGGGCCCGTCAGATGCTCTCCGGCGTGCAGCAGGAACGAGACCAGATCGCCGTCGATGGCGGTTTCGTTCAGTGCCGGGAATTCCTCCAGCCCTGCCTCGGACGCGGTTTCATATAGCAGCGCGTGGGCCGCAGCATGGCAGGCCCAAACTGAAGACAGGCGATCCAGCAAATCTTCCGCCTCATCGCCATCGGTCAGCTTGGAAGCTTCGCCAAGCAGCGCACGCAAGATTCCGTGATGCGCCCGAAGCTGCGCAAAACCGTCATTGTCAACGTCGCCAGCGTCTTCCTCGGCGTCGTCGTTCTTCGACCCTGCGATCTGCCCCAGATCGGGGTTGCGCGTCGAGGTTGCTGCGGGCTGTTTCTGACCAGACTGATCCTGACCCGGCTGTCCGTTATTGGCTTGGCCCTGCTTCTGGTTACCCGAGGCCGTGCTTCCTTGGGCTGCCTTTCCCTGCGCGGCGTCGTCCGGCTGATTACCATCCTTCTTTGTTCCGGATGGTTCTGCTTCGCGTGCCATGTGGTCGCCTCCATGCTGTGGGCGCCCTGAACCGGTGGAGGAGGCAAATGTTCCAGAAAATAAAATGGCAGAGGGATTAGGCGAAGCGCTGTTTGTGCAGGGGCGGGTGCGACCTCTTCGCCGCTGAGCCAGGATGCCACGTTGCTGCCCGCGTCTTCCATGTAGTCGCGGCAGTCCCCATACCTCGTCTCCAGTATTGATGGCGCCTGCGCAAACCCGCGCGCAGTTGGAGCCGACTCGCACCCGCAGCGCCCGACTGCTTGCGCTGAAGGCCGAGTTGAAGCGGATGCTGGCGCAATGTGCCTAGGGGACGGTTTCGGATTGCCGGGTGATCGCGTCGCTCGGCAATCATGCGCAGCGTCCGGCACTCAGCCCGGCACCATCCCCATCAGCGCGGCGGGACGGGCAGCGGGACGCTGAACATCGCCTGGGAACAGCAGATTGCCCGCCCTTGCGGGATCAGCCGGCGAAACGTTGGGTCGCGGATGTCCAGCCCGCCGGTGTAGCTGCCAAAGGCGGGCAGGATCAGATGATCCGCGCCCAGCACGAAACAGCGCCAGCGCTGCCCGGCCAGCGACACCACCGGGTGCATGTGGCCTGACACATCCGGCCCCTGTCCTGCCTCGTGCCGGAAGATGATGCGGCCCGGCAGTTCGGGAGCCCAGCGGCCGGGCAGGTCGGCCGACACCGGGCGGCGGTCGTGGTTGCCGGCCAGCCACAGCCAGTCGCGCCCCCGCGCCAGTTTCCACAGCCGCTGTCGCGCGGCTGGATCCAGCGCCTCGACCGCCAGATCGTCGTCGAAACCATCGCCCAGCGACACCAGCCGCGCCGGGTCTAGCACCGCGATTTCCGCCGCCAGCCGGTCAAGCGTGTCGGTCACATCCCACGGTGGCAACAGCGGCCCGCCGCGGCGGGCGTAACGCTCGGCCCGGCCCAGATGCAGGTCGGCGACCACCAGCATCCGCTGTTCCGGCCACCACAGCGCCCCCGAGCGGCGGGCAACCAGCGCGGCGCCGCCAAAGTGCAACTCAGCCATGTATCAGCCTGTCCGGTTTCCTGCCGGTCATTCCCAGCCCTGCCTTTTTTGTCCTCGCAGGTCATCCTGCCTACAACGACGGGACAATCCCTTGCTCGGGCCGTCAGCTCGGTTCCAGCCGATCCAGGCCGGCGCTTTCCATCAGCTCCTGCGCCATCTTTTCCGCCAGCCGCTCGTGCCCGGTGCCGCCCAGCCTGACCCGCCCCATTTCCAGCAGCAGGGGCGCAGCCAGCGGCGACACGCGATCCAGCCGGCGCAGCTCGATATGGGTATTGCGGGCCAGCATGTCACCGATGCGGTCGAAATCGACGAAGCCTCGGCGGGCCTCGTCCCGTGTGGCGCGCAGCAGGATATGGTCGGGGTCGTGGCGGCGCAGCGTCGCATAGATGATGTCGCTGGAAAACGTCGCCTGCCGCCCGGTCTGGCGGGCGCCCGGCAAGTTGCGCTGAATCAGCCCGGCGATGGTCGCAACCGTCCGGAAACTGCGCTTCATCACCGAGCTGTCGGCCAGCCAGTCCTCAAGCCCCTGTTCCAGCGTGGGGCGGCGTAGCAACGGCATCACATCCTCGACCGGGTTCAGCGAGGTGATCAGCAGCGCGTGGTCCATGGCAAGGAAGCCCAGCGGCGCCAGCCCGGCATCCTCCATCTGCCTTGTGACCAGCAGGCCCAGCGTCTGATGCGCATTGCGCCCGGCAAAGCCGTAGATGACCAGATGCCAACGGTCGGCGCGCGGAAAGGATTCGCACAGCAGCAGGCCGGAGCGGGGAAGGCCGCTGACCTCGGCCTGTAGCGCCAGCCAGGAACGGATGTCTGGGGGCAGTTCGCGGTGGCGGTCTGGGGCGGCGATGATCGCCAGCATCCGGGCCGACAGTTCGGTCGAGGTGGCGAATTTCAGCCCGGAATAGACCACGATGCGCGGCTCTCGCCGCGGCTGGGGGGTGACTTCGACCACCAGCTCGCGCAGCCGGTCATAGCGCAACACCTGCCCGCCCAGCAGAAAGGTGTCGCCGGGGGCCAGCGTGGCGGCAAAGCTTTCCTCGACCTCGCCCAGCAGGGTGCCGCCGCGGCCGCTGCGGCGGACCTTGAGCTTTTCGGCCTCGACGATGGTGCCGATATTCATGCGCAGCGCGCGGGCGGCGCGGGGGTCGCGCAGCTGCCACAGCCCGTCCCGCAGCAGCAGCCGCTGCCAGCGGTCATAGGCGCGCAGCGCATAGCCGCCGGTCGCGGCGAAATCCAGGCAGGCGTCGAAATCGGCGCGGGACAGGTCGGCATAGGGACCGGCGGTGCGCACCTCGGCATAAAGCGTGTCTGCATCGAAGGGGCCGGCGCAGGCGGTCAGCAGGATATGCTGGATCAGCACGTCCAGCGGGCCGGGCCCGCGCGGCTCGCCGTCCAGATCGCCCTCGCGCACGGCTTCCAGCGCGGCCACGCATTCGATCACCTCGAAGCGGTTGGCGGCGACGATGCGGGCGCGCGAGGGGGCGTTGTAGCGGTGGTTGGCGCGCCCGATGCGCTGCACCAGCCGCTTGATGTTGCGCGGCGCACCGACCTGGATCACCAGATCCACGTCGCCCCAGTCGATGCCGAGATCGAGGCTCGCCGTCGCCACCACCCCCCGCAGTTCCCCGCTGGCCATGGCGGCTTCTACCCGCTGCCGCGCCTCGCGTGCCAGCGCCCCGTGATGCAGGCCGATGGGCAGGTTGTCGTCATTGGCGGCCCAGATCGCCTGAAAGAACAGCTCGGCCTGCGCGCGGGTGTTCAGGAAGATGATGGTGGTGCGCGCCTGCGCCACCGCGTCCAGCACGTCGCGCACCGCATAGCGCCCGCCGCCCCCGGCCCATGGCGGCGGCCGGCGCGTCGGCAGCATTACAATGTCGGGGATGGGGCCGGGGTCGGCCTCGATCACCCGCGCGCCGCCCATGAAACGGGCCAGCGCCTGCGGATCCTCGACCGTGGCCGACAGGCCGGTGGCGGCCAGCCCCGGCGCGAGGCTGCGCAGCCGCGCCAGCCCCAGCATCAGCTGATCGCCGCGTTTCGATTCAGCCAAGGCGTGCAATTCGTCCAGCACCACCCGGCGCAGCCCGGCAAACAGCCGTGGCGCCTCGGGCCAGGACAGCATCAGGGCCAGCGATTCCGGGGTGGTCAGCAGGATCTGCGGCGGCTCGGCGCGCTGGCGGCGGCGCTGGCTTTCGGGCGTGTCGCCGGTGCGGTCGCCCACGCTGATCGCCAGCCCCATGCTCGCAATCGGGCGCGCGAGGTTCCTGGCCACATCCGCGGTCAGCGCCTTCAGCGGCGACACATACAGCGTATGCAGCCCCTGCGCCCCGGTCAGATAGAGGTCGACCAGCGAGGGCAGGAACCCCGCCAGCGTCTTGCCGCCGCCGGTCGGCGCGATCAGCAGCACGTCGCCCTGCGCCGCCAGCAGCGCCAGCTGGTGCGGATGCGGCTGCCAGCCGTTGCGGGCGAACCAGTCGGCGAAAAGCGGCGGCAGGCTGCTCACAGCATCGCCCGCAGCGTGTCCAGCCGGTCGGCCTCGGCGGCGGGCTTGTCCCAGCGGATGCGCGAGATGCGCGGAAACCGCATCGCAAGGCCCGAGCGGTGGCGGGTCGAAACATTCAACCCCTCGAACGCGACCTCGACCACCAGACGCGGCTCGAGCTGCCGCACGGGGCCGAAACGCTGCACGGTGTGGCGGCGCACGAAACGGTCAAGCTCGCGCAATTCTTCGTCGGTAAAGCCGAAATACGCCTTGCCGACCGGCACCAGATCGCCCCCGTCCCACAGGCCAAAGGTAAAGTCGCTGTAAAAGCCCGAGCGCTTGCCATGCCCGCTTTGCGCATAGATCAGCACCGCATCGACCACCATCGGGTCGCGCTTCCACTTGAACCACGGGCCGCGCGGTCGCCCGGCCATATAGGGGGCGTCGAGACGCTTGATCATCACCCCCTCGATCACCGGCGCATGGGGTGCGGCGCGCAGGGCGGCAAGGTCGTCCCAGTTGGCAAAGGGCAGCAGCGGCGACAGGTCGATACGCGGGTGGGGGAACTGCGCGGCTTCCAGCGCGGCGCGGCGTTCCGCCAGCGGCAGCGGGCGCAGGTCCTCGCCCTCCCATGTCAGGATATCGTAAAGCCGCAGCACCGCCGGGTGGCTGGATAGCAGGGTGCGGCTGACGGTCTTGCGGTTCAGGCGCTTCTGCAGATCGGCAAAGGGCGCCACATCCTCGCCGCGACGGATCAGCAGCTCGCCGTCCACCGCGCCCTGGAACTCCATCGCCTCGATCAGGTCGGGAAAGGCGGCGCCGATTTCCTCGCCGGTGCGGGAATAAAGCCGCCGCAGCCCGCCTTCCGCGACCGCCTGCACGCGGATGCCGTCCCATTTCCATTCGGCGACATGCTCGGCCGGGTCCAGCGCGGCCAGATCCTCGGGCGTGACCGGGGTGGACAGCATCACCGGCCGGAACGGCGCCGCCGAGGCGGGTTCGGGACGCGGCCCGCCCGCAAGCCAGGCGAACAGCGGCAGATAGGGCGGGGTCAGGCCGTGCAGGACCTCGGCGATCTCGTCGGCGCTGCGCGGCCCCGCCTGCGCCAGCGCCACATGCGCCAGCCGCGCCGAGACCCCCACCCGCAGATTGCCGGTGGCCAGCTTCAGCAGTGCCAGCCGCTGGGGCGAGGACAGGCGGTCGAGCAGCGCGGCAATGGCCCCGGGCAGCGCCAGCTTGCCGGTTTCGCGCAGGGTGGCGACGGCCTGCGACAGCGGGATTCCGGCCCCCTCGGCGGCAGGTTCGGGCCAGATCAGCGCGATGGTTTCCGCCAGATCGCCAACGAAGTCATAGGACAGTGCGAACAGCTGCTCGTCCACCCGTTCCACCGCCAGCCGCCGCAACAGGCTGGGCGAGGCCTGCCGCAGTTCCAGCGTCCCGGTCAGCGCCGCCAGCGCCCAGCCCCGGTCCGGGTCGGGCGTGTCGCGGAAGTAATGCGACAGGATGGTCAGCTTGGCATTGCGCCCGGGGGTGAAGGCCAGCCGTTCCAGCAGGCGGGCAAAGGCTTTCATTCCGGCTCGTCCTCGTATCCGACCAGCCGCAGCGGCCGGGCGGGGATCGCGTTCAGCTCGCACCAGCGCAGCAGCCCGTCCTCGGCGCCATGGGTGATCCAGACCTCTTGCGGGGCGAGTTCGCGGATGGTGGCGGTCAGCTGCGGCCAGTCGACATGATCGCTGATGACCAGCGGCAGCTCGATTCCGCGCTGGCGGGCGCGAGCGCGCACCGCCATCCACCCCGAGGCGTAAGCCAGCACCGGATCGCGGAACCGCTGCACCCATGGAGTGGCAAAGGCCGAGGGCGGGGCGAGGATCAGGCGCGCCTCTCCGGGGTCCAAGGCCGGGACCAGCGGGCCAAGCTCGACCCCTTGCGCGACGTGGTAGTCGCACAGCCGCTGCAGGGCGCCGTGAATGGCGATGGGTGCGTCATGCCCGGCCGCACGGGCCAGCGCGATCATCCGCTGTGCCTTGCCCAGCGCATAGACGCCGACCAGATGCGGGCGGTCGGGAAATTCCGCCATGCTGGCGGTAAGCCGCCCGGTCTCGGCCATAGGGTCGGGATGGCGGAAGATCGGCAGGCCAAAGGTCGCCTCGGTGATGAAAATGTCGCAGGCGACCGGCTCCCACGGCTGGCAGACCGGGTTCGGGGTGCGGCAGTAATCGCCCGACACCAGAATGCGCGGCCCGTGGTCGGGCACGACGAGGATCTGAGCCGAGCCCAGCACATGCCCGGCCGGGTGAAAGCTGACGGTGACGCCGCCGATGCGCAACGGTCCCTTGGCTGCCTGCCGGCTAGTGGTAAAATCCTCGCCGCACCGGATCGCCATGATGTCCAGCGTCTGCTGCGTTGCCAGCACCGCGCCATGGCCCGGGCGGGCGTGGTCGGAATGCCCGTGGGTAATCAGCGCATGGGGGACGGGTCGCAGCGGATCAATGTGAAAGCGGCCCGGAGGACAGTAAAGCCCGGCCTCGGTCGGGCAGAGGATATCCTCGGGGCGGATGCTCACGGCCGGGAACGCGTCCCACCGCCCCCGACGGGGCAGTCGGCGGTCAGCCTGCCGTGCATGACGGGCCCCGGGACGCCGGCATCGGTCATCGCGTTCCTCCACTGCGGTTACCCGAGGGAAACGGGCCCGCGATGCGACGGTTCCCCCAGGTCGCGCCATAGCGATGGCCGCCTATCGCCCAGGAGGCGATGCTGCACTCGCGAACGCCAGCAATGTCCAGCATCGCGGACACTACCTAGTCTGATTGGGGCGAAAAACGGAGTGTCAGGTTTGGGGAAGTCCTGCGGGGTGCCCTCGGCTTTCAGCGTGACTTCCGGCAGGGCGGTGCGTTCGCCCTAAACGGTCATCGGCCCGGCGAGCCCGCCCTGCGCTTCAACGATCTGCGGGACACAGCGGTCACCTTGCTGGCCGAGGCCGGCTGCGAAGTGCCCCAGATCGCGTCGATCACCGGACATACGCTGCAATCGGCGACCCGCATTTTAGAGAAGTACATGGCGATGACGCCCGCGCTTTCGAAGGCCGCGATTCAGGCTTTCGAGAATAGCCCGGCCACCGCCTTTGCAGACCAGTTGCAAACCGGCCCCCCCAGAAGAAGGAGCAGGACAGTGAAAAGACACAATAATGTCTGGATGTGTCAGATGTCAACGATTCTTGACTCAATCAGGTTCAATTACTTGGAGATCGGCCGGGTGCCCGTCAGGCACTTCCACCCCAAACGTCAAGTATTTCCACCCCACCTAGAGTCGGCCCCTTACCGCAAGGTGTTTGATCCCACAGTTTGATGGTATGATCCTTTCTTTGGAATGGAGGGATGCTCGCCTCTACATATCGGACGAGTTTGCGCTGATGGCGAGCGTCTTGAAATGCTCCTCTACCACCCTATTCCAGCCAGCGCGCATAAGCGCGCACGTCGATCATGGGAACCGTGGCTGATGTCTGTAAACGGGCGATCAACTCAAGCAGAAAGGCAGTGGCGGCCTTCCCATGCGGGACCACGACATAGCGTCCCAATTCCTCGCGATAGAAAAGCCCGTGAGCCGCGGCACAACCGATATCAAGACGGGACAGCTCGTCACCCTTTCCAAGTGCGGCCATGAGCGCCCCTCCGAGCGGCGGTTTCCACTCGCTTTCAAGTGTGAGGATGCCACCAATTATACATGGCAACGGTCGCGCCGGATAGGTTCCCCCGGCATGCGGGATCGGCAGGCTGGTCCGGTGAAGCGCCCGGACGCTCGCGATCTTACCATGGGCATAGTCGACTTGCCCAGCGTCAAGGCTCTGCTTAGCCTCGAACACAGCATAGACGCTTTCTGCCGGAATGACGGTGATTCCTTCGTGCTGGAACACGAAGGGTGAATACTGCCGGTCAAAGATGACCACATCGAGCTGGTCGCTGGCGCGGTTTTCACTGTCAATGACAACTGCGCGCGCGGCCTGATAGCGCGCCGGAAGATAATTTTGCAGCAGGTCAAGCCAGACCGCTTCGCTCGCATCGCCCTTCAGTACGGGATGCGCCATCGCCTCCCGGCTGACCTGAAGCCGATGCGCAACGCCATCGTGGAGGGCCGACAACAATGCGGGAAGCGACCAGCCCGTCATCTTATGATCTGGTTCCAGTTGCTGGCGATCAAGGTCGCAGCAGCAGCGCCCCTGACCTTGGCTCGTTCGGCGTCGCTCAAATCGTCCGAAATCACATTGTTCGTATTCGCCGGGTCCATGACGCGCGCCGCCGGGAACCTGTCACGCAGGTATTGAAAAACCGTCCAGATCCGTTGCGAGAGCGTTCCGTAACTGCCGACCAAGGCATTGATGACGGTCAACTCAAGATAAAAGGATGGAAAATCCAACCCCTTCTGATTCCGCCATAATTTTAGAAGGCGGATATCGTCGGCGCGACCGCTGCGTACGACTTGGCTGATGTGTGTGGCAATGTTTGTTTTCGTCCAGGTGTCGGCACGCCGCCGATACAAGCTGTGATCGTTGTCGTAGCCATTCTGCCGCTTGCCAGGAACCAAATCGACATTAAATCCACCGACATTCACGTTGATCGACACGTTCTGGCGCCGGGGGCTGTAACCCCGCGCGGTCATCCTGGCGAACAGCGTTTCGTAGATCTCTTTCATCGTGTTGGGTACGTTCTGCGACACAGACAGAAACAGGTCGACATCGGTTCCGCTGCGATTGGCCGTGCCCTTGGCAAATGAGCCGCTCGGCTCCACGGACAAAAGATGCCCCGCGCCCCACTCTTGCAAAACCGGCAAAAGGGTATTGCGGACAGCAAGGACCGGTGAACTAATGCCGGTGTTCACGGCCTCCCTGGCAAGGACGTTGGCAAGGTACTGGTCGGCTGTCATGTAGTTTCGCTTTCGGTCGCGTCGGACTTCGCTTCTGCAAGCATTCCTGAGACGAGGGCCTCAATGAGGGCGACAGCTTCCTGTACAGCCTCGATGCGAACAACGATGCGCTGTCCCGTCTTGTAGCGGTCGTCGCCGCTTTTGGTGATGTAATCCTGGTCGACGATACCCTGCGTATGGGCCAAAAGATGCCGCTGCTGGAAGGCACGTTGAATAATAGCCAAGCCGTCGGTGGGCAGGTAGTCGGCATAGGCCCGGCCGGTGACTCCCTGCCACAGGGCGTCCCCCTCAGCCAGGTTCTGAAAGGCGTTTCGTCGCGCCTTGGGCGCCGACGGAAAACCTGAATAAAGAGCTTCGGCGCAGCGCTGGAATGCGGTCACGGCATTTTGCAAGCCGTTCTCAACAATCAAGCGCACGGTGCTCTCCGCTGCATCCCGATCCGGTATAGCCGCCCGCACCGTCTCCACCGCAAGAAGGGATTGACGGATGCCGGTCATCGTCAGCCGGAATTGCTGGTCGGCGGCATTGTGACCGCAGGCCGGGCAAAAGTACGCTGCGCCAACCACTGCGTAGCGACAGGTGCAGGCGGGACAGGTGATCTTGAGGCGCATTGGCTCCGCCGCAGCCGGTGGCAGGGGCACCTGCTGCGGCCGGCTGTCCACCTTCATCGTCATCGAGATGAAACTCTTGCGCGGCTGGCGGCGGTTCCAGTTTGCCGCATCCTTCTTCAGGGCGCCACTGAGGGCGCCCCGGACCTGCGCTATGGCGACCTCTCGGGCGTGCGCTAACTGTTCCTGCGTCCACCAGCTGCCTGAGTGCGCCGTATGACCGCAGTTTGGGCAGAAAACCTCTTCATCGCGGACTTTCTCTTTCCAGTCTTCGCTCATGACCTTGAACTGGAACAAGCATTCCTCCGAGGGACATTCCCGGTCGAAATATCCTTCATCGTCATCGCCGATCGGGACGGAAACCGTCGTCTGCCCCTCCAGCCGTCGCAACGCGCGGATGGTTTCCTCGAACATACCTATGCCTCCGCCTTTGCCCTGCGCCCACGGCGAACGGGGACGCGGATGATGTTGCGGTAATTGGCAGTGTTGGCCTGGATGAACTTCATGATTGTCCTATTCGGCGGCCTCAAGGGCGGGAGGTTGACCGTGCATCAGTTCGGTCAAGAGAGCGTTCAGCCGCAACGTCATATCTTCAAAGCTGAGATTCTCATGCCCGGCCGCTATCAATGCCTGCGACGCGGCGATGACAAAGTGGTCGGCCCGCGAAAGTTCGAGGCCCCCGGCGCGCAAGGCTCGACTATAGGCCGCCGTCTCTGCCAAGATGGCCGTTGCGCGGTAAGGCTTCGGATGAATCTGAGATTGCTTGCGGCACACAAGGATGGCATCGAGGCTAATGGGGTCTTTCGCCGCTGTTTTGGGACTGGCCGCACGGAGTTCGGCATGCACCGGATGCGCGGCGACAGCTGACAGGCCCGCATCGGCCAGCGCCCTATAGATGGCGGCCCAGCCTTCCGGGCGCGAGTGGTGAAAGCTAAAAGCCAGAATGCCCTCGTCCTTCAAAACCCGTCGGCATTCCGCGAAGACAAGCCCAAGGTGGCGCGCGAAGTTGCTGGGGTCTTTGTCCTGCACTTCGCCGTCAGCCGACGAGTCCTCACGGGCAAAGAAGGGATAGCTGTCCTTCAGCGCCGGTGCGAGCCAGGCAAAGAAGAAGTCGCTCAGTTCACTATAGTGAACAAAGTCGAAATAAGGCGGGTCGGTGATGACAGCATCCACCGTCTTGTCCGGAACGGGCAGACGGGCGCTGTTGCCGTTCAGGATCAGAGCCGCGCTACCAGTTGCGCTACCCAACTCATCCCAGCTGGCAGCTAGGGTCGGTGCAATTGGTGTGCTCGCAATAACTTTGGATGATCCGGCTCGACCCCCGAGAAGGTCTTGCTCAAGCCGCAGTTCAAAGGGTTCGTCCAGATAACGCTTGGCGCGGAGCAACCGCGACTCGAACAAAGAAGCAAACGTGCCGCTGCTGCGGCCCGTGCCCCACACCGAGTTTTCCAGCGGGGTCCGCTCGGGCTTCAGGATGTGATTGGAGAACATGTGCCTGACGGCGCCCGTCCCCTCGCCCTTGAAGCTACAAAACAAGTTGTTGAACTCAAGCGTGCTGGAAAACAAGCACAGAAGCTGCTCACGGACGGTGCGGTCCTCAATGCATGTGATTGCGCGCAGAAGCAGCCCCAAACATAGTAGCTGGCGGTCATTAAAGAAATCCCGCCATGAATGGTAGTTGTAGCCGCGTGCCTGGTCTGTGTTATGGCCAGGCCGAACGGCAAAGGTTGGAAGCGGCAAACTCTCTGTAGCAAGGCGTGCCGCTGCCTCGGCGTAGAGGGCCTGGTCTTCGGCACGGGCGGGTAGATAGATTTTCTCGCCATCAGGCCGCAGAGCCATGATGGCATAGAGCCGGTGGCGGGGCGGAGCAGACTCCGGCAGAAGGTCTTTGACCTTGTAGGTCCGTCCCTGCCGCGTCGTGACTCTCTGGCCATTCGCCGGGCCATCCTGCGGATTGAACACATGACCACAGCCAGCGCAGCTGGTGGCGGTGGCGTCATACCGGTCCTCGAACACGTTCCAGCACGACGGGCAGACGATCTGCGCGCGTGGCTTCTTCTTCGGATAGGCGTTCTGCGAAAAGACGTAACGCCCAAAAAGCGGCACCTCCTCGCCGCAGGGCGTATCCAGCACCTTGACCCAAAAACTATACATGATCGGAAGCATTGCGCCGGTGTCAGGATCGCGGGTCTGGTAGTAGCGCCGTATCTGCGGCGCGACTTCCTCCTCAAGCGCCGCAAAAGCGGCACGAAGCGCATCTTCCGACACGCGCGTCAGGGCTTGGCGGACAAGGAAGCTGCTAACAGGATTGATGTCGCACCCGACCGCCTTCGCGCCCAGTTTCAGAGCTTCGCCCAAAGTCGTGCCACTGCCCATGAACGGGTCAAGCACCACTTTGCCGGTGAAGCTGTGTTGTCGGTAAAAGTCCGGCCACTGGCCTTGGCCGGGTGGACTCAGGGCAGCAAGGGTGATGGCGCGGAAAACAGACCCGAGGCGCGTCGCCCACCATTTGTGAATATGGTAGAGGGGTCGGTTGATCTCTTTTCGCCAACTCTCCTGTTCGGCCACTTGGCTGACTTCCAAGAGCGGAAAGGCCGTCTCAAGTGAGGTAGCGGCGTTTTCGGCTGCGGAGGGCGCAGGGGCTATAGTCATTCATCCTCCCCGTTGCCGAGGCCGAGCGGTTGCGGGAGGTGGTTCGCCATTTTGACCGGCTTGCTGGCCTGCGTCTTGAGCCGGTAAGCGACAAAGCGATGTTGCGTTCCAGCGCGCGGGTTTGGAATTTTCTCGGCTTTCAGCTCGTTTGTCCGTAGGTCGAAGGTGTACCCCACAACAAGGCTGTCGGCCTCGATTCTGGTTAGTGTCCCGACAATCTGGAAGCGGTCATCCGCACCGAAGCCCTCGGGGATGATGAGAGTCATCATGCCGGTAGTGCCTTCGGTGAGCGCAAAAGGCGTGGGCGCGACATACATTTTCCGGTCGCGGATCATGATATCGCCGTAGGTGCCGAAGCCCTTCACGCTCTTGTTCTTATGGACATAGTTGGGGTCAGAGTTCAGAAAGTCGCCGTGGCAAAGCACCAGGTCCACAACCGGATACTGCCTGCGGCCATTACCCTGATCGGCGTACGGACTGAGGTCTGCCGGATAGCGGCCGAATACATAGAAAATCTGGCGACCATTGTGCCGCCCGGTCGGCACCTGGCTGTTGGAATCATAATCGCGTTCGCGACCCGGCCACGCGAGCCCCTTGACCTCATAGCCCTCTGTAAACTTGACAAGGCTGAAGTCGGGGTAGGTGTTTCGCCCCGATCCCTCGAAGTTCAGCGCAAGCGCCGCCAGACGCTGCTCAAACCAGTTCTGAAAGTGAAATTCCTTATCCTTGGCACTTACAGATTCGATCAACTCGCCATCGTGAACCGCACGGCTACACTCGGAGAAGATATCAAAACACGTAGTCGTGGTCATCCAGATGCTCATTCCTAGAAGCTAGCCAACCCGGATCGCATCGGAAGCCTTGGGCCATCCGCGCATGGCTGCATTTAGTAGCGGCCCATACACGCCACACCAAGTTTATGCACCCTAACAGGTCGGGAGCATCGCGTAAAGTTGTGCGCTTCGGCTATCTCCTCCCCTTTGCCCGGGGGTGACCCTTCTGCTGTCCAATCCGTTCTAACCACGCCGTACATCAGGTTCGGATGCAGCCTGTGGCGGAGGTGTCTTGCTCAGCGCCACGCATCGCTATGCTGATTCCATACCAGCCCACACGCTGTAAGCTGGCGCCATCAAGGCTTCTGTCGTTCCCTCTCTTGGGCAATGCGATCCTTCAGTGCCTGCAGGATAAGTTCCTCGATTTCGCGCACGCGCAATCCGTGATCCAGCGCGAGGCGATCGACGAGCCATGCAATTTCCGGGTTCTTCGGGCCGTAGAGCGCCCAGTCTCGCAACTCATGGCTGTCGGGATGCTGGGGTGTCGTCATGGCAATCCTCCCTGGTGGAATGCACCGCTGTCACGCGGTGAAATATTCACGCCGAATAACAAGGCTGTCGGCAGCATCTCCTGATGATAGACGCGAACCATTCCGCGAGGCGTGTCCAGAGCCGGGATGCCGTCACGATCCAACCGACGGGCCAGATGCATCGGGGCCACAGCGTTTCGTTCCGCCAACTGTCCAAGCGTAACATGATCGCGCTCGAAGCTGCGGAGGCTTTCCCTGCTGATATAGCCCTGCCGGAAGTTGGTGTCGGCATTGCGCTTCCTGACCTGCTGCAAAATGCCGACATCTCGCAGCGTTCTGACCGCACTGAGGCTGATGCGCAGATATCGGGCTGCATCGGCGAGATTTGGATCACCGTGACGGGGAGTGGGGACTTTCTGGCGAAGCGCATCAGGCTGCAGGCACAAAGCCCGCAAACCCTTGTCCTCGCCTCTGGCAATCTGGCCCTGCAACTCGCCGCTGTGCCAGGCCGCGACGATTCTTGCGATACCGATCTTGCGGGAGGTGCTGAAGGTTTTCAGGGGCACAAACCCCGAGCCACCATCTGCAGCGGGAAGCGCCTCCACCGCGCGCAGCAGATCAGCGACTTCCGCCCGGTGAAGGTAACGAAGGGCCGATCCGAAGCGAAGCGCCGACAAAACGCCGAGCTCGATCAGCGACTTGACCTGCAAGGGCTGAATCCCAAGCTCGTGCGCGGCCCCCTGTAGATTGAAAAGGCCCGACCAAAAGGCCAGCACACGGTCGAGATCAGCCACCGTGATTTCCGAAAGGGAACTGGCCTCATCGAGCGGAATCCCCGTGACATGCGCCAACAACCGCTTGAGGAACGCAGTTCCCAGCTTCGCGCGGGTCCGGGCCTCGTCGAACGTGATATGGTTGATGCTCGCCGGCCGTTCGCCGAGAACTTCCTGATCTGGCTTCACCGGATAATGCCGAAACACGTATCGCCGAACCGCCGACGACATTTCTGTCAGCGCGGGGACATCCTGCACGGTCCTGAGCCAGGCAAAGAAGGTCCCGAGATCGGTCGAAAAATATGGCCGGCCAGTTCGCGTCCGCCCGCGCAGACGATCAAAGGCTGCGGCAAGAGCGTCCGGACCATTGCGAAGAACCTCGAACCCGTCATCGCAGGCGCGGCGTTCGCAGTCGCGATCCACCTCCGACAGATTCGGCATCGTCTGTCCCGCCATTGTCAGACCAAGCGTCAGGCAGGCGCGGTGCAGATGCGTCAATTCGAGCGGCCGAAGCCAGTCATCCCTCGGACCTCGATGGATGCGCTCACGAAGATAGGTTTCGAACGGGCTTTCCTCCAGTATTTCCGGATTGGCGGCCGTCGAAGCCAAAACTTGTTGGTGACGCACGGCAAGCGATACGACATCATAGGTCTCATGGGCGTGTGCCGCCGCAGGCAGCGGGCAGAGCCTCGCGCCATGCGCCGCGCAGCGATGAATACAGGTGACGCACCATTCCAGGAGCTGAAAAACGCTAGCAGGTCCCTGTCCCTGCAGTGCCTTTGCGGCACAGATCGGACAAAGGCGGATGGTGGTGCGCCGGAACGCGCCGACTGAAGAGGTTGTGGCTCCGAGGCGATAGCGTCCGTTGTCGAGCTTGCGCGGCGCCCAGAACCGTAATTCATGCAAATCCACGCGGGTCAAACGCGCCAGCCGCTGAAGCTGGTCGTCCCGCCCCGAGCACAGGAACGGCCACCGCATCCCGAAATCCGAACAGAATTCCCGAGGGGGCGTCCCGTGATGCGCCGCCAGTCGCGAGACGTAGCTGGCAGGCGTTTCGCCTGGTAGCAGAGCGAGCGATCGGATCAGAGGTGCGCCGGTCATCATGGCCCCCTCGGATCATCGGCACTGTGCATGGAATCATGATCCAGCACCTGCCGGGCGTCGATGCGGCGGAAATCCTCGGCGATGAAGGGATTCAGCCCATCAATCGCCGCCGACCGCATGTGAAAAACATCGGCGAAATGTGACAGGGACAGCCTCGCGTCCAGCCCATCCCGCGACAGTGCCATGGTGATGGACTGCACCACCAGCTCGGCCATCAATCCGAACTCGTAATCGGCGGCGTGGATCAGCCGCTGCGCGAAATTCTCGCCGGACAGGTCCTCGTCGATGCCGATGCCTGCACGACCGGCGTAGCGTCGCACCAGATCGATCACGCCGCCGACATTACGAAACTCGTTCAGCCGGTCGATTTCGACCGGATAGAGGCGGCGGGCCAACTGGGGATCCTGATTGATGATGGTCTTGAACTCGGGCATGCCCGACAGGATCAGCCCCACTGGCCAGCGGCTGTTCTCCATCAGCGACTTCAACGTGTTCACCACGGATCGTCGCTCGTTCTCGGTCTGGAACCGCGTCAAATCCTGCGCCTCGTCGAGATGCAGGAACAGTGTCTGTCGGAGCATCAATTGCTGGCGGACCATATCCCAGATCGTTGAGGCTGACTTGTCTCGGGACAGCGGATAGCCCGCCGCCTGCAGGACGGCGGTGCCAACGAATTTCATCGTCGCGGGTGACGGAACCTGCAGGCTGATCAGTTCGCAGATTTCCTGCGATGTCTCGGTGCGGAGAAGCTCCCGGTTGCTGCGGATCAGGTGCTGGATCGCGGTGGTCTTGCCGCTGCCCGAACGCCCGATCAGGACGATGCCGCGCAGTTTCGAGGCGCTGCCATCGGCCATGTCGGCCCGCCGCTGCTCCAGCAGCATTCGAAAATACTCGTCGAGCTTGCGATAGGCGTCGTTCGGCACATAGGCTGCGCGCAGATCCTGAATGATGCGGCGCACATCGGCGCGGTCATTCGTCGTCATCGCTGAATCTCCATGTTTCCTGCGGCTTGTCGTCGTCATGCTCATCATGGTCAGTTGGGGAACTTGATGAGGCGGTTCGGGGTGGGGGCCGGTGTAACGGCGGAATGCTGTCCGACAGGAAGCCATCAATTTGTGGCCGGTGATTATCCACGATGGGCTGGCCTTCCGCCTCGGCCTTCAGGTCGAGGCTGTAAAACGTCTCGGCTTCGGCGCGGCGAATCTCGGCCGCGCTGATATTAATCGGGCCGAGACGGCGCCATGCGCGCTGGTCGGCATCAAGTTCTTTGATGCGGGCAAACGCGCGATCGACAACGTCCTGCCTGAGCCTGCTGGCATCACGGTTGCTCTGGCGAATTTCAAAGACAGCCTGCTCCCATGCCGCGACAGAGACGCCCTCCATCCCGTCTATGACCGCCGGCACCGAATGCCAGGCATCGCCATACCACACCGAAACATGCCCGAGGTTTTCGGGGTCGAGCCGGATATCGAGGCTGTGCCCGCCGGAACGTTGGAAATGCCGGATCAAGCCTTCGGATTGATAGTTGACGCCGCAGACCACCACACCATGTCGCCCCAGCTTGCGGTTGAGCTTGATGCCGAGGACATGGCGGAGACGGTGTTGCCCAAGCGGCGGCGACCAACCGTGCTGGGTGCAGAGTCGCGCCCAGGCATCGTTCGGGCAGGCCATTTCGAGGCCGCGATGCGGCTTGTTGTGATAGATATCGACGACAAAGCGCACGAGAGCCTCGACGATGCTCTCGGCCGTATGCACCGTATATTTCTCGGAGGGATAGTCACCACGCTCGGTCGGGTTCGAGAACGTCCGCCCGGTCAGCAGCGGCATCAACATGGTGGCGAGCGTTCTGAAAACGCGCTCGATTCTGGCCCGCAGCTTGGGCACCCCTGCGACCGCGACCGAATAGCCGATACCCAGATCAGCAAGAGCCGCCTTGAACTCGGTATCGACGAGTGCAGGGCCGTTATCCACGACGACATGAAACAGATGTCCGTGCTGAACCCAGCCGGTTTCGCACCCAAGCCGGCGCGCGATGGCAGTCTTGTCGCGCATCGCCATCCAGATCGTTGCCAGCGCATCCTCGACGCACGGCGCTTTCGACAATTTCAACGCGAGAATGCTGCGCGTGGTGGTGTCGAAAGCGACACAGACCCAGTATCGTCCGAGCGCGAGATCACGCAGCCTGGTGTCGCTGATATCGAAGCCTCCTGCGGCGAGGATCGCCATCAGGTCGATTTCCCATTCATCCATCTCGATGCGTTGAAGCGGCACATCGACCTGAAGACCCGCACCGTAACCACCGAGGCGATTCTTGGCCTCGGCAACGCCATGGCGCGCGGCGCAAAGTTCGAACCTGTCGATTTCCACCAGTCTGCGCCGGACGGTGCTTTCGGATACCTCCGGCATGGCGGGCAATCCGGCAGATCCAGCATCCGCATTACACTCGCGGATTTCGGCATTGATTGCCCGATGTAGTTCGAGAACAAAAATCCGGTTGGGGTGCAGGTAATCCGCAAGCTTGCGTTGCAGGATCGCCTCTTGGTCGCGACCAATCTTGCGGGCATTGACGCCGTTGAACCGTGACTTCTTCACCAAGGCCATCGGATCGCGGGTCTTCTCCCAGACCCGAACCCATCCCATCAGGCTGGTGCGGCACGGGGCGGGCCTGAAGACCACGTCCGGCAGGGTTTTGCCATTCGTGGTCTGGCGCATCTTCTCCATGACGCGCCTTTCGAGTTCGGGGATAAAAGCCGAGCAGGATCGATCCGACCGTGAGACCTCGCCGCTGGCTTCGGCCGCGAGAAATGTTTCACACCAGTCGATCTTCCAGAATACCAGTTGCTGTTCCGCACTCGACAACAAGGACAGCAAGCCACGCCCTGCCATTGCGCGGCGCGCGGCCTGACGGCTGCCGAAATAACCGTATTCCACTTCGAAATTGCCCGAGTTGAACTGCCCCATCAGTTCGACGTGGCTCAAGCTCATCGGCGGAGCCTCCCCGCCGAGCGGGCGCAGTTCGACGACATGCGGATCGATCCGCGCAACGGCGCAGAGGGTGCCCTGTACGATGACCGCATCGGCGCGGGACAAGCGCAGCATCGTCATAGCCGGTCCTCCGGCGGCAGCAGGACGGTCGCAGATGTGATGCGGCTATCGAGAACGGCACGGGCCAACCCCGCATAGATGGCCCGGACCAATGCGCGGAAAGCCCGACCGCCCAAGCCGCTCCCGGCGACGATATCCGCGACGCGGAACGGCTGCCGCTGCGCCGCCAGAATATCTTTGACGATGCTATCCGCCTCCGGATCGTGGCAGGCGCGGAACATGTGCAGCAACTCGGCATTATGCACCGCAGCGGCGGGAAGGGAATTTTCGGTGACCAGCACGACCTCATCGGCGAAACGTTGGGGCAGGGCCGTGCGGATACGGGCAAGCGTGTCGCGAAAGCCCAATCGCTCGCTGCGCGCCTGTGGCTTGACCGCAATTGCGACACGACGGCCACCGTTGAACTCGGCCAGATAGTCGAAGACGTGATGGGCCGTCCGACCCCGTCTGTCCGTGAAGGCGATTTTCGGCGGCTGATCCCACAGGTTCCACAGATCATTGCGCGCCAGCAATAGCAGCGCCGTCTGACGTTCCAGATTGCTCTCATAGATGATCTGGCGGGGCCGGGCCTCCACCGGCAGATGCGCCTGCAGAAAGCCACGCGAACTGGATTTGGACCGTGCCGGAAAGCTGCGTGTACCGGTGCTGCGCTGTGGCGGCTGCCAGGGCGTTTTGTCATCGTCGTTGGACATGGGTTATTGGCCAGGCGGCCAGCACGCGCCGGTCACCATCGGCCCTCCTTCATGGGTTTGGGTGTGCGGGACCGGCGCGCCAGATCACCTGCACGCTTGACCGGTCCCGGATTATGGGTCATGAAAGAGGCGTATCGGGTTGCTATCTTGATACACCGAAGAAGGCCTTGAGGGTTGCCGCCCTCTTGGCCTTGGCCTTTTCCTTTTCTAGGTCATGGTTCGCCTCCCTGATAACGATCCGGGAACAGCGCCTCCGGCGTGGTGCAGACCGCGCGCGCCAGCGCCTGTTCGATCCTGCGGGAGCGATTGCAGCCTTTTCCCACCAGCGTCAGCGCCGCATCCGACACGCCGAGTTCTCGGGCGATACGGGCCAGCGAAGTGCCCCGAATACGCAGCTCGGCCTTCAGGCGCTCATGCGCATCCAGATCTTGTTTCGACGGCGTCCGCATCAGCCGGTGCCTCCATATCTCCTTCGTCGGACCTCTCGCCCGACATAAGACAGCTAAGGAATCAAAGCGCGGGCGGTCAATATCAACGCATTGTTTGATAAAGAAAATAATCGGAACGAACGTGCTGATCGGTCCGGTACGTTCGTGCTGACCCGATAATTCCTCCAAAGAATCAGCGCGTTTAAAAGCAAAGGAACTTAAGCTCTTGCGATGCAGAAATCTTCTGGTGGCCGGGTATCATGAGCAGGCAACGCGCCGACTACGAGAGAATCGTCCGCACGGTCGGAGCCACGCGGCTCCGCGCGATTCGCGCAGAGGCGGGGCAAAGTCAGGCTGAATTTGCGGAGCGCCTCGGCTTGGCCGTAAAAACCTACGCCAATTACGAGCGCCAGCAGCGGGAACTGCCGCAAACAACACGGTTGGCGATTATCGACAAAATCGACGCGGATCCGCTTCCGGCCGAGGCACTGTATGCGGCTTTGCGTGGCGAGCCCATGCCCTCGCCCGGAACGAGGCGAGTGGAGAGTCCGGAAGGCGCGCCCTTCTGGTCAACTCTTCGCTCCGAATGTCGTGCGTTTCGCAAGCAAACCTACTCTAAGCCCGCGCGCGTCATGCTGTTCCTGCGCGACCATGTCTACGTCGCCGCAACGGCCTATTTTTCCCTCAAGAACCTTGCGGTCATGGTCGATATCCCCTTTGGCGTCGAGGTGAACGGGGTCGATTGGGTGCTGCTCTCCTCATTTGTCGTCATCATGATGCTGTTCATCCCCGTGATCAGTGACTTTCCGGCAACGAAGGTCGCGCGGCATCTTCTTGGGCGTTCATGACACCGACATCACCAGGATCGGGAAACTGCAAGCCGGATGCGCGCATGTCGCAGCGCCAATAGATCCGGCTGAGGCCGGGCGGCATGGCAACCATTGAGACACCGGCGTTTCTCAGCCGGATCGCCAATGCGCCTTGTGGTGTGCGCACCAGCGCCGAAAGCTGGCCGATGGAAAGGAAGACATCTTCGAAGGCTGCCAGAGAGGAGGAGTGCACCACAGCCATGCCTGTGCGGCCTGCATCGGATATCTTACCCGCACACAAAAAATCGTTCTCGATTAGATAGAAAACCGTCTTTGGTGTGATCTTCAGGCGTTGTACGACGGCTGCCACAGCGAGCGCGGCGTTGTCCCGATCACCAAAATGCTGGGGGCGACCAGTTTCATTGGTTGCCGCCAACCGGCCCCATGATCGCAACATTCCGCCGTCGAACAGAGGCTCACCAGCCAGCGTGATCAACCTTGGGGTTATGGTGCCAGTCTCGACCTGAGCGAGGACCTCTGCTTGCGACAGCCCGAGCAGCGTAGCCGCCGCCTCCATATCGACAAGCTCGCTCAACTCACGCTGCAACGCATCCACCATTGCCGGCGTCACGAAGCCCTTGGGGCACCATTTACTATCGCCCGCATGATGCGCAAGGCCCCGCCGTTGCATCAGATGCGGCAGGTTTGCTGGCATATCGTCCAGCGCCATCCCATCAGCGTCCTCGCGCCGGTCCCCGCCCGATGAGGGTTTGCCCAGTACCAGAATCCCCCTGCGTACAGCAAAGCTGGCAAATATCCGGCAACGCACGAGATCGCGCAGCGGCTCGAACTCGTCGCCAAGGCCCCGACTGTTTAGCCATGTGGTGAACGGGCCATAAACCCGCGAGAAGAACCGGCGGTCGATCCCGGGGCGAGACAGCATTCGCGTCATTTCCTCGGCCAGGGCATCCGCGCCCTGTCGTAACACCTCGAAACCCGACTGGCCGAACTGTGCCCATTCCGTCTCGCTGTGCCTACTCAGCTTGCCGTCAGGGCCGTGTTCGCGCAACAAGCCAAAGACTTCGCAAGCGCGGCTGGCGACATTCAGGTCCAGCCGGTCGATCCACGCCTCACCACGTTCGCCAGCGACCCTGCGCCAGAGATATCCCTCAAATTCCGTGTGGTCTTGCAGCACAGGTTCCGCCCGCTCGATCAACTGCCAGTTTTTCTGAATTTGCGACGCGAAATCATAGCCATGCAGGGTGAACGTTTTCGCCGGCAAGGGGATCAAGGCACAGTTATGCTCCGGGCACGACCGAATCGAAACAAACTGCCATGTCACCCGCCGGGGCGCATGCCAAGCTTCCACCGCAGACCCTGCATCCCGCCGAATGCAGTCCGGGCAGATGCGGATCCGCGAACGATGCAGCGTGTGCGTCGTCGCCACCTCGTCGCGCAGACGTAGGGCATTCCGCCCGAGATTACGGATCGAGACCCGCCCCAACGCATCCGCATCGCATCCGGCGAGGCGCCCCAATTGCGCGATAGCATCGCGATCACCGCGCACCAGTGCTGTGTAAGGGAACCTGATGTCCCGACAAAAATCCGTGACCGAAACTGCGCCATTCCGAGCAGCGAGCCGGGAAATCAGAGAAGTGGCGGGTTCCAGCGGGTGATGCTGCGCAGTCAGGGGCAAAGGCGCGAATTCATGGGCCCTCGCATCGATGTTCGATGTCCACCACATACCGCCCCCCTTCAAGGCAGGAAAGATGGCTAGCTTAGGAAAGCGTGGAGATCAATGCAATCAGCGCGGGAAATGCGCTATCTGGGTTGGGAAGCCGACGCAAACCCCCGTATATGGGTTCAGCTGGCAACGGAGGTGACGTAAATGACGTTCGGAAAGGAACTGGTTCAGAGCGCGAAAGAGGCCCTCGCAATTGCCGAAGGTCGGGTAGAGCCCGCCGCCGTCTACGTGCCGGAGACCGTCGACGTTGCAACCATCCGTGAGCGCCCGCAGCGTTCGCAATCCGTTTCTGCGAAGCGCCGCAGCCTGACACCCGACACAACTAAAAAGTAGGTGGCAATCTTCTCTTTGCGTCGATGGCGTGATCCCGGCTGAAACGCCGCTGGGTCAAAAATCTGACGGAAAGCCAGAAATATCTGACAGACGAAAGGATGTTAAATGGCGGACCCGGAGCGATTCGAACGCCCGACCCCCAGATTCGTAGTCTGGTGCTCTATCCAGCTGAGCTACGGGTCCGTCGTAGGGCGGGTAAGTAGGCTGCTCGTTCGGGGGATGCAAGGGGTAAAATATCCTCGGGGCGATTTCGCTGCGCAGGGTGGGGG
>JAZIHR010000018.1:0-32318 GCA_036678445.1 Alphaproteobacteria bacterium | reverse complement strand
GGCGGGGCGGCCCCCCCCCCCCCCCCCGCCGGGTATTTCCACAAGGAAGAAAAAACTGCCGTAAAGGCGGCGCTCAGGCGGCGCCCAGCCCCTCGGTCGAGGCAAAGAACATCGCCTGGCTGACGGCCGAGCGCACCTGTTCTTCGGAATAGGGCTTGGAAATCAGGAAGGCGGGTTCCGGGCGGTCGCCGGTCAGCAGCCGCTCGGGGAAGGCGGTGATGAAGATCACCGGCACATCGCCCAGACTGCCCATCAGTTCGTTCACCGCGTCGATGCCCGACGAACCGTCGGCCAGCTGGATGTCGGCCAGGATCAAAGCCGGGCGGTTGTCGGCGGCCAGCTCGATCGCGGCGGAATGGGTGCGGGCGACGCCGGTCACCTCGTGCCCCATGGCCTGAACGATGCCTTTCAGGTCCATGGCGATGATGGTTTCATCCTCGATGATCATCACCCGGCCACGGATCGCCCGGCCCATCTCGTTCAGGGCGATCTGGACCAGTTCTTCGGCCTCGGACTGGTCGATCTGCATGATGCGGGCGATCTGGTCGTAGCGCAGTTCCTCGATCGTGCGCAGCAGCAGCGCCTCGCGAGAGTTGGCGGTCAGGCCGCGCAGATGTGCCTGGGCCGCGGCCTCGCGCATGGTCTGGCTTTCGCTGGCGACGGGCTGGCCCGAGCTTTGCCAGATGGCATGGAACGTGCGGAACAGCCCGATCCTGGTGTCCTCGGCGTCCATCAGGTCGCGGTCCGACAGGATCGCCTCCAGCGTCGCCGCCGCATAGTTGTCACCCGCGGTCTGGCTTCCGGTCAGGGCGCGCGCATAGCGGCGCAGATAGGGAAGTTCGCGGCCGATGGATTGGGCAAGATCAGCAGCAGACATGGGTCAACCTCGAATTTATCCCAAAAGGGAACCTTGACGTTTTGTAACCGTTGGGCATCGTGCGCACAAGCTTACCGGGACCAACAAATAGATGAACACAAAGCGGGATGACCGTAAACGCGCCGCTTTGGAAAAGCAGATCGACGAGAATCTGCGGCGCGTATACGAGCAGGATGCAGACCAGGAAGTGCCGGATCGCTTTCTGGCGTTGCTTGACCAGCTGCGCAAACAGGAATGACGCGCGTGAGCAGGGCAACAGACAGCAAGGCGCTTTCGGGTCCGAATCCACGTGACGAACTGGTGGATCACCTGCCGGCATTGCGGGCATTCGCGCTGTCGCTGACGCGGGAATCCGCCTCGGCCGACGATCTGGTGCAGGACACCATCGTCAAGGCGTGGACGAATATCGACAAGTTCCAGCCCGGCACCAACCTGCGCGCGTGGCTGTTCACCATCCTGCGCAACACCTTCTATTCCGCCCGCCGCAAGACAAGGCGCGAGGTCAGCGACAGCGACGGTATCCACGCCGCCCGGCAGGCCACCCGCCCCGAACACGACGGCAGGCTGGCGATGAACGACTTCAAGGTCGCCTTTGCGCAACTGCCCGACGAACAGCGCGAGGCGCTGATCCTTGTCGGCGGCTCGGGGTTTTCCTACGAAGAGGCGGCGCAGATGACCGGGGTCGCGGTCGGCACCGTCAAGTCGCGCGCCAACCGCGGCCGCCGCAAGCTGGCCGAGTTGTTGCAGATGGCCGAGGGCGAGGATCTGGACATGACCGACAGCGCAACGCTGGCCGTGATGGCGGTGAACCACCCCGTTTCCCGGTAAGGCCGCGGGATGCTGCGGTGGGGGGCGGATTTCGTCCGCAGGCTCGGGTTCCGGCTGGGGATGCTGCTGAGCATCGCGATCCTGCCGATCGGGATGATCTCGATTCTGCAAACGCTGCACCTGTCGCGCGAGGCCGAGCGGTCCGCCGAACTGGCCATCCAGGGGCGCACCGCTGCCGCCGCCGCCGGCGAACGGGCACTGCTACAAGGCGCGATCGGCACCGCCGATGCCTTGGGCATATCGGTGCTGGCCATGCTGGACGACCCGGCCTCGTGTTCGCAGATGATGCGCGATTTCGTGCATAGCAGCGCCTCGTTCGTCTATGCCGGCTTCACCAACCTCGAAGGCCGCAATATCTGTTCGTCCAACCGCCAGTTCCTCGACATGTCAGAGACGGCGCAGTTCCGCGAATTCATGGACAACCCGGGGACGCTGATCACCTCGGCCGCGCAGGGGCCATGGTCGGGGATGCCGGTGGTGATCGTGATGCAGCCGCTGTATCGGGGCCGGGACCTGCTGGGCTACATGGCGCTGTCGCTGTCCCATGACCTGCTGCGATCCACCCATATTTCCGCCTATTGGTCGGACGGGGCGCGGATCCTGTCGTTCAGCAATACCGGCCGGCCGCTGATCGGGGATTTTGGCACCGAGGAAGACGCCATGGCCATCCTGCCGCGCGACGTAACGCTGGCCGAGCTGGTGCAGCGCACCGACACCACCTTCAGCGCCGTCTCGAACTCGGGCGAGCAGCGGGTGTTTTCCGTGGTGCCGGTGGTGCCCGACCTGGTCTATGCGCTTGGCAGCTGGAGCCCGCGGCTGACCGGGGTCGCCGGCCTCAGCCTGTCGCGGTTCGTCGCGGTGCTGTTTCCCATCGCGCTGTGGGTGGTGTCGCTGGCGGTGGCGTTCTTTGCCGTGGACCGGCTGGTGCTGCGGCATGTGCGCGAATTGCGCGGCCAGATGCGCCGCTTTGCCCTGGGCAACCGCGTGGTGCCGCCGCCGGTGCTGGAAGCCGCGCCGGGCGAGATCCGCGACGTCAGCGAGACGTTTCACAACATGGCAAGGATCCTGATCCGCGACGAGGCCGCGATGGAGGAAGCCGTCGCCGAAAAAACCGTGCTGCTGAAAGAGGTCCACCACCGGGTCAAGAACAACCTGCAATTGATCGCCTCGATCATCAACATGCAAAGCCGGGTGATCGACGATCCCGATGCCAAGCGGGTGCTGCGCTCGGTCCAGGACCGGGTGGCCTCGCTGGCGACGATCTACAAGAACCTGTATCAGGCCGAGCATCTGGAATCGGTCGAGGCCGACCAGCTGGTGCGCGACATCATCGGGCAGATGTCCACCGCCTCGGTGGTCAGCGAACAGTCGATCGAGATCGACACAAGGCTGGAACCGCTGACCCTGCTGCCCGACCAGGCGGTGC
Source organism: Alphaproteobacteria bacterium (assembly GCA_036678445.1). GTDB lineage: Bacteria > Pseudomonadota > Alphaproteobacteria > Rhodobacterales > Rhodobacteraceae > Paracoccus. The sequence goes on along the minus strand of JAZIHR010000018.1, from coordinate 29,187 downwards.
CGCTGACCCTGCTGACGACCGAGGCCTTTACCAACGCCCTGAAATACGCCGGCATCCCCGAAGGGCGCGAACGCCCCTGGGTCTGCGTCCGCCTGCACCGCGCCCCCGACGGCCATGCCGAACTGACCATCGAGAACTCGCTGGGGCGCGGCACCTCGGATGTCGAGGGCACCGGGCTGGGCAACCAGTTGATCGAGGCCTTTGCCATGCAGCTGGACAGCGAGGCCCGGATCACCATGCAGGACGGGGTGTTCCGGCTGTATCTGCGCTTTCTGCCGGAAACCGGCGCCGCGCTGCCGGACGCGGAAACCCGGCGGGTGGTGCTGACCTCGGCCGCGCGCGAGGGGGCGCGGCACTGATCCGTTCTTCCTTGCCAGAATAACCCGGCGGCCCATAGACAGCCACGGCCCGGTATTCCGTTCCGGCCCGCCGCGTCAGGGCTTGCGGTTCTGCGCCATCCTGCGGGCCAGCGCCCGCGCCTTGCGGGCCTTGACCAGCCGGCGGTGGCGGTCCAGCTCGACGTTGATCAGCGCGCCCATCATGATCGAGAACCCGGCGATATAGAACCACATCAGCAGCGCCACCACCGCCCCGATCGACCCATAGATGCGGTTGTAGCTGTTGAAACTGGTCAGATAGGCCGAGAACGCCACCGAGGCCGCCGCCCAGGCCAGCGCCGCGAACAGCGCCCCCCAAGTAAAGAACGGCGTGCGCGGATGTTTCACGTTGGGACCATAACGGTAAAGCACCCCGATCCCGATCATCACGATGGCAAACATCGCGGCCCAGGGAATGGTGCTGAGCAGCCAGCTTCGCAGCGGCCCGGGGTCCAGAAAATTGAAGGCCAGCGGCACCATCAGGATGGTCGCCAGCCCCAGCGCCACGATGCCGACGATGGCCAGCGTCAGCACATAGGCCAGCACCCAGCCAAAGATCGTGGAATGTGAGCGCACCCCATGCGCGGCATTCAGCCCCCGGACCAGCGCATTGACCCCGGCCCGCGCCGAGATGGTGGCGACCAGAAAGGAAATCCCCGAGGTCCAGCCCAGTTGCGTCCGCCCCCCGGAAATCAGCGCGTCGATCTGGCCATGCAGGATCTGCGCGGCCTCGGGGGGGACGAATTCGTCGATGATCTGGCCGTAATCCTGCAACAGCGCCGGATCGAACCATAGCCCCCACAGCGCGATCAGCGCCGCCAGCCCCGGAAACACCGCGAACATCGCGTAGAACGCCACCCCCGCGGCGATCAGCCCCATGTGGATCTTGTCCATGCGTTCGAACAATGATCGCACGAAGCCGAAGCTTTCGCGCAGATAGCCGAACATCACGCGCCCCTGTTCATGGCACCGGCGGGGCGAAGCGCAGCCAGAGCGATTTATCGCCCATCCGGGCGATGAAATCCGCATGGGCCTGGTATTCGTCCCGGGTCAGCCGGGGTGCCAACGGCCGGGATCGCGGCGGGCGCGGGCGGATCGGGCCCGAATCCGCCGCCCCGGGGTCCGCGGTCTCGGTTTCGGTCACCAGCACTAGGTCGGGCTGCCGACCGCCGATCAGTTCCAGATACACCTCGGCCAGCAATTCGCTGTCCAGCAGCGCGCCGTGCAGGGTCCGGCCCGAGTTGTCGATCCCCCAGCGCCGGCACAGCGCATCCAGCGAAACCGGCGCGCCGGGGAATTTCTGGCGCGCCATCGCCACTGTGTCCAGCGCCCGGGTCATCGCGATGACCGGGTGGCCGGCGCGGCGCAGCTCGGCATTCAGGAATTTCATGTCGAAGCTGGCGTTGTGGATCACCAGCCGGGAATCCTCGGCGATGAACTCGATGAAATCGGCGGCGATCTCGGCGAATTTCGGCTTGGTGGACAGGAACTCGCTGGTCAGGCCGTGGACGGCCAGCGCCTCGGCCGGCATGTCGCGTTCGGGGTTGATGTAGACGTGGAAATGCCGGCCCGTGGGCAGGTGGTTCAACAGCTCGATGGCGCCGATCTCGACGATGCGATCGCCGGTGTCAGGGTCGAAGCCGGTGGTTTCGGTGTCGAGCACGATTTCACGCATGGGGCGGGCTTCCGGCGGTGGTTTCAGCCGTGGGTTCAGCAGCGATTTCGGCAAGAATGGCCTCGACGGCTTCCTGCGCGCGGTCCAGCGTGTCGGTCGGGATGATCCAGCGCGCACGGGCACGGCGGTCGGCATCCGCCATCTGCCGCGACAGGATCAGGTCCAGCGTGGTTTCGTCCATACCGGGGCGGGCAAGCACCCGGGCGCGCTGGACCGCCACCGGGGCCGAGACCACGGCGACCCCGTCCATCTGCGCCTGCGCCCCCGTCTCGAACAACAGCGGGATGTCAAGCAGCACCACCGGCGCGGCAGCGTTGGCGGCGATGAAATCCGCCCGATCGGCGGCGACCAGCGGGTGAACGATGGATTCCAGTTCGGCCAGCCTTTCCGGTGCCCTGGCAAGGACGCTTTTAAGCGCGGCGCGGTCGATGCCTTTATCCGCCAGCGCCTGCGGGAACGCCGCCGCCACCGGCGTGACCGCGGCCCCGCCGGGTGCGTAAAGCCGGTGCACCGCGGCATCGGCATCCCACACCGGCACGCCGCGGGCGGCGAACATGGCGGCGGTGGTGGACTTGCCCATGCCGATGCCGCCAGTCAGGCCCAGACGGAAGCTCATGCCAGCACCGCCCGGCGCAGATCGTCGTCCACCTGCGGGTGGATGCCGAACCAGCGCTCGAACCCCGGGGCGGCCTGGTGCAGCAGCATCCCCAGCCCGTCGACGGTGGTGCAGCCGCGCGCCCGGGCCTCGCGCAGGAAATGCGTGTCGAGCGGGGTGTAGACCAGATCGGTGACCAGCGCGTCCGGCGACAGCGCATCCAGCGGCAGGCGCAGGGGCTGCGCGCCCTCCATCCCCATCGAGGTGCAGTTCACGATGGTCGCCGCCCCTTCCAGCATGTTGCCGACCTGCGCCCAGTCATAAACCACGATGCGGGCGCCGAAATCGGTCTTGAGCTGGTCGGCCCGGATGCGGGTGCGGTTGGCAATGCGCAGCTCGGGGACGCCGCATTCCAGCAGCGCCGCCACCACCGCGCGGGCCGCGCCCCCCGCGCCGATCACCGCCGCCGGGCCGGATTCCGGCAGCCATTCGGGGGCCTGCTGGCGCAGGTTGGTGATGAAGCCGTAGCCATCGGTATTGTCGGCGTGGATACGCCCGTCCTCGCGGAAAATCAGCGTGTTGGCCGCCCCGATCAGCGCCGCGCGGTCGGTGACGATATCGGCCAGCGCCAGCACCGATTCCTTATGCGGAATGGTGACGTTGGCGCCGACGAAACCGGCCCGGGGCAGCGCGCGCAGCACCTGCGCCAGATGTTCGGGCGCCACCGCCAGCGGCACGTAATGCCCCTTGATCCCGTAGCGGGAAAGCCAGTGCCCATGCAGCCGGGGCGAGCGCGAATGCGCGACCGGCCAGCCGATCACCCCGGCCAGCGGAACCCCTGCTGCGGGCCGGGCATCCGAAGAGCTGTCGGGGCTGTGAGTCATCCGCTTCCTCGTTCCATGTCGTCCAATGTCTAGCGTGGAGCGGATTCAAGGGAAAGCCGGCAGCGCCTGTGGACAGGACGGTGGGAAACCCTGTGAACCGGCTGTGTGCAGATCGCGCGCAGCGAAGGGCAGGGGATGAACCCCCGGGACTTAACGGGAACGCAACCCGTTCATCCACAGGCGCATAACCCTGCCGGAATTATCAACCGGCTGTGGATCACCGGGTTTTCCACAGATCCGCTGTGCGCATCCAGCCTGCTGATTCCAGTTCGTTTTCGGGTTTTTTCGCCCGGTTCGTCAACCAGGTTTTCCACAATGTGAAAGGGTGGATTGAATCCCCCGGCGCATGATGGTTCAGATACCCACTGCGCCTACTGACCACATCAATCTTTCTGAATCTTTTCTTTATGAAGAAGAAGACAGAGGCGAAGGAGACCGCTCATGCTGACCGACTGGCTTTCGGACGCCTATCTCTGGATCAAGGCGTTCCACGTCATGTCGGTGATTTCCTGGATGGCCGGGCTGTTCTACCTGCCACGACTGTTCGTCTATCACGCCGAGCGTGCGCAGGCCGTGGGTGAACCCGCCACGAGCTTTGAAATCATGGAACACAAGCTGCTGCGCTATATCATAGGGCCGGCCTCGATCGCGACCTGGGTGGCGGGGCTGGCGCTGGTGTTCACCCCGGGAATCGTGGACTGGTCGCTGATCTGGCCCTGGACCAAGGCCGCGGCGGTGATCGGGATGACGGTGTTCCACCACTGGTTGATGATCCATCGCCGCAAGCTGATGCGGGGCGAGGGCGCCAGCGGCCGCACCTATCGGATGGCGAACGAGATCCCGACCCTGTTCATGGTGGTGATCGTGCTGTCGGTGATCCTCAAGTTCTGAAGTTTGACTTTCGGGCGTTCCTGCATTATATGGCAGGTTGCGCCCCGTCCGGGGTGTTTTCTTCCGACACGAGTTCTGTTGCCGCGCCCGGTCATGGGCCGCTGTGCCCCCATGGATGACACGATGAGCCAGGAACGTCTGAACCTCGCCGACCTCAAGGCCAAGAGCCCGGCCGATCTGCTGGCCATTGCCGAAGAATGGGAAATCGAGAACGCCTCGACCATGCGCAAGGGCGAGATGATGTTCTCGCTGCTCAAGGAACATGCCGAGGAAGGGTTCGAGATCGGCGGCGACGGCGTGCTGGAGGTGGTGCAGGACGGCTTCGGGTTCCTGCGCTCGCCCGAGGCCAACTATCTGCCCGGCCCCGACGACATTTATGTCAGCCCCGACATGATCCGGCAGTTCAGCCTGCGCACCGGCGATACGGTCGAGGGCGTGATCCGCGCGCCCGGCGAGAACGAGCGCTATTTCGCGCTGATCAGCGTCGAGAAGATCAATTTCGAAAGCCCGGAAAAGGCCCGGCACAAGGTTGCGTTTGACAACCTCACCCCGCTTTACCCCAATGAGCGGCTGAAGATGGAACTGGACGATCCGACGGTCAAGGACCGCTCGGCCCGGATCATCGACCTGGTGGCGCCGATCGGGAAGGGGCAGCGGTCGCTGATCGTGGCGCCCCCGCGCACCGGCAAGACGGTGCTTTTGCAGAACATCGCGAATTCAATCGAGAAAAATCACCCGGAATGCTATCTGATCGTGCTTTTGATCGACGAGCGGCCGGAAGAAGTGACGGATATGCAGCGCTCGGTCAAGGGTGAGGTGGTATCCTCGACCTTTGACGAACCGGCCTCGCGCCACGTCGCGGTCAGCGAGATGGTGATCGAAAAGGCCAAGCGTCTGGTCGAGCACAAGCGGGATGTTGTCATCCTGTTGGACTCGATCACCCGGCTGGGGCGGGCGTTCAACACGGTGGTGCCGTCCTCGGGGAAGGTGCTGACCGGGGGCGTGGACGCGAATGCCTTGCAGCGGCCGAAGCGGTTCTTTGGCGCGGCGCGGAACATCGAGGAAGGCGGCTCGCTGACCATTATCGCCACTGCGCTGATCGACACCGGCAGCCGCATGGACGAAGTGATCTTTGAAGAATTCAAGGGCACGGGGAACTCGGAAATCGTGCTGGACCGCAAAGTGGCGGACAAGCGCGTGTTCCCGGCGATGGATATCCTGAAGTCCGGCACCCGCAAGGAAGAGCTGCTGGTCGATGCCAAGGACCTGCAAAAGACCTATCTGCTGCGCCGCATCCTGAACCCGATGGGCACCACGGATGCCATTGAATTCCTGATTTCCAAGCTGAAACAGACCAAGACCAACGCCGATTTCTTCGAATCGATGAACGCCTGAGCATGGCATGTCCACGATCTATGCGGAAGCGACGCCTGCGGGGCGCGGCGGGGTCTCGGTCGTCCGGCTGAGCGGACCTGAGGCGCGCAGCATTGCCGAGGCGATTGCCGGGCCGCTGCCGGTAGCGCGGCGGGCCGAGCTGCGGTCTTTGCGCGACGGAGACCTGATCGACCGTGCGCTGGTCATCCGCTTTGACGAGAGGGCCAGTTTTACCGGTGAAGAGGTGGTCGAATTCCAGTTGCACGGCGCCCCGGTTATTGTGCGGCGACTGGAGGCGGCGTTGCGCAGCCGCGGGGCCCGGCTTGCCGAAGCCGGGGAATTTACCCGGCGCGGGTTGCTGGGCGGGGCGCTGGCGCTGAGCGAGGTCGAGGCCCTGTCTGACCTTCTGGCGGCGGAAAGCGAAGCGCAACGCCAACAGGCGATGCGCGTCGTTTCCGGAGAGCTGGCACGCTGGGCCGATGGGCTGCGCGAGCGGCTGGTGCGCGCGGGGGCGCTGATCGAGGTCTCGCTGGATTTTGCTGACGAAGAGGTTCCGGACGAGGTTCCGGACGAGGTGTTCGCCCTGCTCGCCTCGGTGCGGCAGGATATTTCGGCGGCTCTGGCCGGGCTGCCGGCTGCCGAGCGGTTGCGCGCCGGGTTCGAAGTGGCGATCGTCGGGCCTCCGAATGCGGGAAAGTCGTCGTTGCTGAACCGGATCGCCCGGCGCGAAATGGCACTGGTCAGCGATATTGCAGGAACAACCCGTGATGTTCTGGAACTGCATACCGAGCTTGGCGGGCTGGCGGTGGTGTTTCTGGATACTGCCGGTTTGCGCCAGGCCGAGGATGTCGTCGAGGGGTTGGGGGTGGATCGCGCGCGCGAGCGGGCGCGCCGGGCAGATCTTCGGCTGCATTTGTCCGAGGATGGACGTGCCGTGGACGAGCTTTATCAGGAAGGCGACCTGGTCCTGCGTTCAAAGGCGGATCTGGGTGGTCCGGGCATTTCCGCTGTGACGGGGTTTGGCATTGCTTCGATGCTGGAAAAGATGCGGGAACGTCTGGCCGAACGGGTCGCGGGTGCGGGGCTGGTGACCCGAAAGCGCCAGGCCGACGCGCTGGAGGATGCCTTGGAAGTTCTTGCAGTTGATAAGGGACAACCGGCCGAATTCCTGGCAGAAGCGGTGCGGCAGGCCTCGCATCGCTTAGGTGATGTGGTTGGGAAAATCGCTCCGGATGATTATCTGGATGAAATCTTCTCGCGCTTCTGCATCGGAAAATAGGTGCTTCACGTGAAACATTACGATGTCATTGTCATCGGGGCAGGCCATGCCGGTCTGGAGGCGGCTGCCGCGGCTGCCCGGATGGGGGTTCAGGTCGCATTGGTAACGATGCAGGCTGATGATGTCGGAACGATGTCGTGCAATCCGGCAATCGGAGGGCTGGGCAAGGGACATCTGGTGCGCGAGATAGACGCACTGGACGGGGTCATGGGGCGGTTGGCCGATGCAGCGGGGATCCAGTTCCGGCTGCTGAACCGGCGCAAGGGGCCTGCGGTTCAGGGACCACGAGCACAGGCGGACCGCGAGCTTTATCGCGCCGCAGCGGGCAAGGAACTGCGCCGTCTGGATAACCTGGAACTTGTGCTGGGCGAGGTGAGGTCGCTTGAACTGGCCGATGGTCGGATTTCAGGGGTGGAACTTGCTGACGGCACCATGCTGGCTGCAAGTGCCGTGATTGTGTCTGCCGGGACATTTCTGAATGGAATCATCCATATAGGGGATATTTCGCGACCGGCCGGACGGTGGGGAAACCAGCGGTCTTATGGGCTGCCGATGTCGTTGCTGTCTCTGAATCTGCCATTGGGGCGTTTGAAGACCGGCACTCCACCACGGTTACTGCGCAGTTCCATCGATTGGGATTGCCTGGAACAGCAGCCGGGGGATGATGTCCCGACCATGCTGTCCCTTCTGAATTCGGCGCCATCGGTGACGCAGGTTTCCTGCGCCATCACCCACACCAATTCGGAAACTCACCGGATCATCCGCGAAAACCTGCTGCGTTCGGCCATGTACGGCGGTCGGATCGAAGGCGCGGGGCCCCGCTATTGTCCGTCGATCGAGGACAAGATCGTTCGGTTCGCGGACAAGGATTCACATCAGATATTCCTTGAACCGGAAGGGATCGACAGCCCGCTGATCTATCCGAATGGAATTTCGACCTCGCTGCCCGAGGATGTTCAGCTTGATTACATCCGGTCGATTCGCGGACTTGAAGCAGCGGAAATCGTGCAACCGGGCTATGCGGTCGAATATGACTATATTGATCCGCGCAGTCTGAAGCCGACATTGGAAACCCGCTCGGTCGCCGGGCTGTATCTGGCAGGTCAGATCAATGGCACGACCGGGTATGAAGAAGCCGCGGCGCAAGGTCTGGTCGCTGGATTGAATGCGGCGCTGGCGGTCCAAAACCGCCCGGCGGCGGTGTTCAGCCGGACTGACAGCTACATCGGGGTGATGATCGACGACCTGATCACTCGCGGCGTCACCGAACCTTATCGGATGTTCACCTCTCGCGCAGAATTCCGCTTGTCGCTACGGGCCGATAATGCAGACCGTCGTCTGACGCCGCTTGGCATGAAACTGGGATTGGTCGGGACGGATCGGGCCGAAAGATTTCTTGATAAACTGGGTCGATTCAAGACCCGGCATGCGCAGGCCGAATCGATCTGCTTTACACCGCAGCAGCTTGCCAATCACGGCATCACTGTCCGTCAGGATGGGCAGCGCCGGACTGGGTTCGGGCTGCTGGGACAGACCGATCTGCCCGAAGCTTTGGTGCTGCCGTTGCTGCCACAGGAACTGGTGGCGGATAAAGAGGTGCTGCAGATGTTGCGAAACGATGCGATTTACGCGCAGTTCGCCGACCGCCAGACCCGCGACGCCGCCGATATTCGGCGCAACGAACAGATGCAGCTGCCGGAAAGTCTTGATTACAGCCAGATCCGTGGAATCTCACACGAATTGCAGGCCAAGCTGACCGCTGTCCGCCCGACAACCATTGCACAAGCTGCCGCGATCGAAGGGATGACCCCAGCGGCGTTGACATTGCTGATCGGGGTCGCCCGCGTTCATCGAGACGCTGCGGCATGAGTGCTTCACGTGAAGCAAGACTGGCGCATTACGCAACGCTGATCCGCAAGTGGAATCCAGCGATAAATCTCGTCGCCACAGGTTCCCTGGATCAGCTTGAACAACGCCACATTACCGATAGCGCGCAGCTTGCGCGACTGTGCCCTGCGCCCCAGGGGTGCTGGCTTGATATCGGCAGCGGCGGCGGTCTGCCCGGGCTGGTTGTTGCGATTTTTCATCCGGAACTTCCGGTGCGTCTGGTCGATTCCGACCGTCGCAAGGTCGCGTTTCTGCAGACAGCAATACGTGAACTCGAACTGGAAAACTGCACCGCGGCGGCGGCCCGGATCGAAGAGCTGCCTCCCGCCGATGCCGGAAATCTCAGCGCCCGGGCGCTTGCCCCGCTGGATCGGCTTATGCCATATCTGGACCGGCATCTGGCACAAGACGGAACGGCATGGCTCATGAAGGGACGAAATTGGCAAACCGAGCTAACCGCAGCCCGTCAGGACTGGGGCTTTGACGCGGAAATTCACCCCAGCACCACCGATCCTGATGCCGCAATCCTCCAGATCCGCAATGTCCGACGTGGTTGAGCGCATGATCATCGCCGTCGCCAACCAGAAGGGTGGGGTGGGCAAGACCACCACTGCAATCAACCTTGGGGCCGCCTTGGCAGAGCAGGGGTTGAAGGTAACGATCGTCGATCTCGATCCCCAGGGCAACGCCTCGACCGGCCTTGGGATCGATGCGGATGGACGCAAGACCACCAGCTATGACCTGCTGATCGGAGAAGCTGGCTGGTCAGAAGCCGTCCAGGACAGCAACGTTCCGAATCTTGCCATCGTTCCCGCAACGGCCGACCTTGCTTCGGCTGAACTGGACATCGCCACTCGCCCGCGGCGTATGCAACTGCTGGCGGATGCGCTTCGCCCGGCCAGCGGTATCGTCCTGATCGACTGTCCGCCGGCGTTGGGGCTGCTGACCCTGAACGCCATGGTTGCCGCGGATAGCGTCATCGTGCCGCTGCAAGCCGAGTTTTACGCGCTGGAAGGGCTGTCCCAGTTGATGCTGACGGTGCGCGAGGTGCGTTCCTCCGCCAACCCCGGCCTGAGGATCGAAGGCATCCTGCTGACCATGGCCGATTCCCGCAACAACCTGTCGCAGCAGGTCGAAGCCGATGCCCGCAAGACCTTGGGCCCATTGGTGTTCCAGACCGTGGTTCCACGCAACGTCCGCGTATCCGAATCCCCTTCGCATGCCCTGCCGGTGATCCATTACGATCCGCAATCCAAGGGCAGCAGCGCCTATCGTGCGCTCGCGGCCGAGTTGATGGCAAAAGGGCTCAAACCTACAGGAAAGGCAGCACATGGCTGATCCGAAACCCCGCCGGGGCGGCCTGGGCCGCGGATTGTCGGCGTTGATGGCCGATGTCGAACTGGCACCCGGGGCCACCCCCAGGGCGCCGCAAACCCTTCCGGTCGAACAGATCATCCCGAACCCCGACCAGCCGCGCCGGCAGTTCGATCCCGATGCGCTGAACGAACTCGCCGCTTCGCTGCGAAATCGGGGGGTTCTGCAACCGCTGATCGTGCGGCCTCACCCGTCCGATCCGGATCTCTACCAGATTGTCGCCGGGGAACGCCGCTGGCGCGCGGCCCAGATCGCCCAGTTGCACGAACTGCCGGTCCTGATCCGGGAACTGGACGATACCGAAGTGCTGGAAGTCGCGCTGATCGAGAATATCCAGCGCGCCGACCTGAACCCGATCGAAGAGGCCGCGTCCTTCCGCCAGCTGATGGATCGTTTCGGCCATACTCAGGAACGCCTGGCCGAGGCCCTCGACAAAAGCCGCAGCCATATTTCCAATCTGCTGCGACTGCTCAACCTGCCTGAACAGGTGCAGGGTTTCGTGCGCGACGGCAAGCTGACCGCGGGTCATGCGCGGGCGCTGATCACTGCCCCCGATCCGGTCGCCATGGCGCGCAAGGTGATCGAGCGCAACCTTTCAGTGCGCGAGACCGAGGCGCTGGCCCGGCAAGTCACCCAGCCCAAGCCGGAAACCTCTCGTGCCCGCAGCGAAAAAGATGCCGATACGCTGGCGTTGGAATCGGATCTTTCGGCCCAGCTCAAGATGCGGGTGCGGATCGAGCACGCGGGGCAGGACGGCGGGCGAATGACGATCACCTATCGCGACCTCGACCAGCTCGACCGGTTGTGCCAGGCGCTGGGGGGCGGGTTCTAGCCGTCAGGCCAACTCGCGCAGGATCGCGTTCAGCAGCGGCCGTCCCGCCGCAGTGGCACGCAGCCGGCCTTCGCCGGCCTCGATCATTCCCAATTCAAACAGCGTCGCAAGGCGCGCGGGGTCCAGCCCGCGCCCCGCCAGCCGTTCAAACCGCCCGATCTCCATCCCCTCGGCCAGCCGCATCGACATCAGCAGATATTCGGTCGCTTGCTCGTCTGCCGAAATCAGGTTGTGCGGGAGTTCGCCAGAGCCCTCTTGCACCGTCGCCAGCCACGCCCCCGGCGCCCGATGCGCCTCGGTCGCCCAGCGTTGCCCGCCCAGCGTCAACCGCCCATGCGCGCCCGGTCCGACCCCGGCCCAGTCGCCTTGCCGCCAGTAGACCAGGTTATGCCGGCTTTCCGCACCCTCACGCGCGTGGTTGGAAATTTCATAGGCGGGCATCCCGGCCGCCCCAAGAATATCCTGCGTTTCCAGATACATGTCTGCGGCCAGATCATCGCTTGGCAGTCCATGCAACCCGCCGGCTGCCGCCCGCGCGCCAAAGGCGGTGCCTTCTTCGATGCTCAGTTGATATAGCGACAGATGATCCACCGCCATGGTCAGCGCCTCGCGCAGTTCCGCCGCCCAGGCCGCACGGCTCTGATCCTGCCGCGCGTAGATCAAGTCAAAGCTCACCCGCGGGAAACACGCACGCGCTACGTCAAAGGCTGCCCGTGCCTCGGCCACGCTGTGCAGCCGCCCCAGCCGCCGCAGGTCGTGGTCGTTCAACGCCTGCACCCCCATCGACAGCCGGTTCACCCCGGCCTCGGCATAGGCGGCAAAGCGCCCGCGCTCGACACTGCCGGGGTTGGCCTCCAGCGTGATCTCGATGTCGTTGGAAAACCCCCAGCCCGCCCGCGCCGCCGCGATCACCCCCGCGACGACCTCTGGCTCCATCAACGAAGGGGTGCCGCCGCCAAAGAAGATGCTGCGCAGCACCCGTCCCGGCGTTTCGGAAGATATTCTAGAAATTTCAAGATGATACGCGTCAAGCCACGCGGCCTGCTCGATTTGCGCGGCGACATGGCTGTTGAAATCGCAATACGGGCATTTCGAGGCACAGAACGGCCAGTGCACATACAGCCCGAACCCCCCCGCCTGCCAGTCCTCGTCCAGGGGCTCCGCGGCGATGTTGGTGGTTGAGGGCAGGGGCTGGGTCATTCCCGGAACGCGGTCACTTCGATCTCGACCTTCATTTCGGGGCGGATCAGCCCGGCGACAACCATCGTCGCAGCCGGCAGCGCCTCTTTCAACGCCTCGCCCAGCACCGGGGCGATCTGCTCGACCAGCGCCGGGTCGGTCACCGTGTATTGCACCCGCACGATGTCCAAAGGTGAAAATCCCGCCTCGGCCAGCGTGGCAAAGATGGTGGCAAAGGCGTTGTGTGCCTGATCGGCGGCGCTGTCGGGCATGGTCATCGTCGTGTAATCATAGCCCGTGGTCCCCGAGACAAAGCACCACGGCCCCTTCACCACCGCCCGGCTATAGCCAAGCGCAGCCTCGAAGGGCGATCCGGTCGAGATTCTACGCAAGGGCGGCCTCCAGCTTGCGGAACGCCTCGGCGCGGTGGCTGATGGCGTTCTTTTCGTCGGCGGTCATCTCGGCATAGGTCCGGTCATGCCCGTCGGGGACAAAGATCGGGTCGTAGCCATGCCCAAGCTGCCCGCGCGGCGGCCAGACCAGCCGCCCTGGGGCCACGCCTTCAAAGATTTCCTCGTGCAGGTCGGGCCACATCACCAGCAGCGTGGCGCGGAACTGCGCCCGCCGCGGTTCTGGCACGTTGCGCGTCTCCAACTCGTTCCAGGTCCGCTGCATCGCCTGCATGAAATCCCGACCCTGCGGGGTTTCCGCCCAATCCGCGGTATACACCCCCGGCGCCCCGTCCAGCCCGTCGACGGTGATGCCGCTGTCGTCGGCCAGCACCGGCAGGCCGGTCGCCTCGACCGCCGCGCGGGCCTTGATGCGGGCGTTGCCGATGAAACTGTTCTCGGTCTCGGCCGGTTCGGCCAGCCCCATCTCGGCCGCGCCCACCACCTCGATCCCGTGAGGGGCGAACAGCGCCCGCATCTCGTCCAGCTTGCCGGCGTTATGCGTAGCGACCAGCAGCCGCGGCCCGGTCAGGCGCCTCATGCCACCGCGGCCTTCTGCGCAGCGATCAGCTCGGTCGTGCCTGCCTGCGCCAGGTCCAGCAGCGCGTCCATCTCACTGCGCGAAAACGCCGCGCCCTCGGCCGACATCTGCACCTCGACTAGCCGTCCGGCGCCGGTCAGCACAAAGTTGCCGTCGGTGCCGGCCTCGCTGTCCTCGGCATAGTCCAGATCCACCACCGGCTGCCCGGCATAGATCCCGCAGCTGATCGCCGCGACGTGGTCCAGGATCGGGTCGCTGGTCAGCAGCCGCGCCGACAGCAGCCGGTTCACCGCCAGCCGCAGCGCCACCCAGCCGCCGGTGATCGCCGCGCAGCGGGTGCCGCCGTCGGCCTGGATCACGTCGCAATCCACCACGATCTGCCGTTCCCCCAGCGCCAGCCGGTCCACGCCTGCCCGCAGCGACCGCCCGATCAGCCGCTGGATTTCCTGCGTGCGCCCCGACTGCTTGCCCGCTGCGGCCTCGCGACGGTTGCGCGAGTGCGTGGCGCGCGGCAGCATCCCGTATTCGGCCGTCACCCAGCCTTGCCCGGTGCCCCGCAGGAACGCCGGCGGCTTTTCCTCGACCGAGGCCGTGCACAGCACATGCGTGCCCCCCACGCGGATCAGGCAGGACCCTTCGGCATGGCTCATCACCCCGGTTTCAATTGAAATCGGGCGCAATTCGATTAGTTTCCGGCCAGAGGGTCGCATCCGTGGTCCTTTCCCGGCCCAAACCGGGCCAAATGCAAGAGTCACGTCAATTACAGGCCCCAATCAGCCCACCGCAACCCGAATGCCCCAGCCGCAGCAGTTTTCCGACCTGAACGACCGTTCCCGCGAAGTATTTCGCCGGGTGGTCGAGGCTTACCTGGAAACCGGAGAGCCGGTCGGCTCGCGCAGCCTGACCCGCGGCATGTCGGTTTCGGCCGCAACGATCCGCAACATCATGCAGGATCTTGAATTCATGGGGCTTCTGGACAGCCCGCATGTCTCGGCCGGGCGGTTTCCTACCCAGCTGGGCCTGCGGCTGTTCGTCGACGGGCTGATGGAGGTCGGCCCTGTCGGCCCCGAGGATCGCGCCCGCATCGCCGAGATCATGGGCGAGGTGCCGACCGACACCGGGGTCTTGCTCGACCGGGTCTCGACCGCGCTTTCGACCATTACCCGCGGTGCCTCGGTGGTGCTGATGCCCCGTCAGGACGAAGCGCCGCTGCGCCACATCGAATTCGTCAGCCTTGCCCCGGACCGGGCGCTGGTGATCCTGGTCTTTGCCGATGGCAGGGTGGAAAACCGCCTGTTCACCCCGCCACCCGGCCAGACCCCCAGTTCGCTGCGCGAGGCCGGGAATTTCCTGTCCGCGCGGGGCGAGGGGCTGACCCTGTCCCAGTTGCGTCGCGACATCGCCGACCATCTTGCCCGCGCCCGCCGCGATCTTGACGGCCTTGCCCTGCAACTGGTCGAGGCCGGGCTGGCCTCGTGGGATGCGGATGCGCCCGACCCGCAGCTGATCGTGCGCGGTCGTGCCAATCTGCTGGAACATGAACTCGCCGATCTCGACCGCATCCGCAGCCTGTTCGACGACCTGGAACGCAAGCGCGACATCGCCCGGTTTCTCGAACTCGCCGAAGAGGCCGATGGCGTGCGCATCTTCATCGGCTCGGAAAACCAGCTTTTCTCACTTTCGGGTTCCTCTCTGGTGGTTTCGTCCTATATGAACGCTGACCGGAAAATCGTGGGCGCGGTCGGGGTGATCGGGCCGACGCGCCTGAATTATGGAAGAATCGTCCCGATCGTGGATTATACCGCGCAGCTGGTCGGCCGGGTCCTCTCCGACCGCAAAGGATGAAAGATGAACGATACCCAGACCCCCAACGGACAGTCCTCTCCGATGAACGACGACCTTGAACTGGACGACCCGCTGGCGCTCGACCCGCTGGACGAAGAAGGCGAAGACCCGCGTATCGCCGCGCTACGGGCGGAACGCGATGATTTCCGCGACCGCTTCATGCGCACGCTGGCCGATGCCGAAAACGCGCGCAAGCGGGCCGAAAAGGACCGGCGCGAGGCGGAAAACTACGGCGGCAGCAAGCTCGCCCGCGACCTGCTGCCGGTGTATGATGCGTTGAACCGCGCCATCGAGGCCGCCGACCGCAGCGTTGCCCCCCAGTTGGTCGAGGGCGTCGAGCTGACCCTGCGCGAACTGGCCAACGTCTTTGGCCGCCATGGGATCGAGGTGATCTCTCCCGCCGTCGGCGACCGCTTCGACCCGCTGCTGCACGAGGCGATGTTCGAGGCCCCGGTTCCCGGCACCAGGGCCGGCGACATCATCCAGGTGATGGTGGACGGGTTCCGCATCCACGACCGGCTGCTGCGGGCGGCGCAGGTCGGGGTTTCCTCCACCCCTGCCGGCTGAACCGGCAGCCGCTGCCCGGACCCCGCGCGGGGTCCGGTTCCGCACCGGGGATACAACCTTCATCCGACTTGATCCTTTCCGGCCGCGGTCTAACCTTCCTGCCATGCCATCAGCGGAGGACGGACCATGCCAGCAGACACCGCAGTCCCCAGAATTCACCCAGCCGTCGATCAGGGCGTCAGGGCACAGGCCAGCCCCGGTTTCGCCGGCGGCACCCTGCGCTGCCTGTGTTCGACCGACCCGGTCGAGGTCCGTATCAGCGCCCAGACCGCGCATAACCACGTTTGCGGCTGCACCAAGTGCTGGAAACCGCAGGGCGTGGCCTTCAGCCAGGTCGCCGTGGTCAGCCGCGACGCGGTCGAGGTGACCCGCAACGGCCACAAGCTGGCGGTGGTGAACGCCGACGCCCCGATCCAGCGCCATGCCTGCAACGGCTGCGGCGCCCATATGTATGGCCGGATCGAGAATACCGAACATCCGTTCTACGGGCTGGATTTCGTCCACACCGAGCTGTCCAGCGAAACCGGCTGGTCGCCGCCCGAATTCGCGGCCTTCGTGTCCTCGGCGATTGAGGCAGGGGTGCATCCCGACCGCATGGCCGCGGTCCGCGCCCGACTGAAGGAGCTGGGGCTGGAACCTTATGACGCGCTGTCGCCGCCGCTGATGGACGCCATCGCGACGCATGCCGCCAAGAAATCCGGCAAGTTCGGCACGCTTTCCGTGTAACCACGCCGAAAGATCCGCCACGGGGGTCGGCCATCGTCCGGCCCCTTTCGGCATCCATGACGGGCCTGACGGCCGCAATCCAAGGAGAATACCATGAGAACCCGTGCCGCCGTCGCGCTGGAAGCCGGCAAACCGCTTGAAATCATGGAGGTCAACCTCGAAGGTCCCAAGGCCGGCGAAGTGCTGATCGAGATCAAGGCCACCGGCATCTGCCACACCGACGAATTCACCCGCTCGGGCGACGACCCCGAGGGTATCTTCCCCGCCATCCTGGGCCACGAAGGCGCAGGCGTGGTGGTCGAGGTCGGCCCCGGCGTGACCAGCGTCAAGCCCGGCGACCACGTGATCCCGCTGTATACCCCCGAATGCCGCCAGTGCGCGTCCTGCCTGTCGGGCAAGACCAACCTGTGCACCGCGATCCGCGCCACGCAGGGGCAGGGGCTGATGCCCGACGGCACCACCCGGTTTTCCATGCTCGATGGCACGCCGATCCGCCATTACATGGGCTGCTCGACCTTCTCGAACTACACGGTGCTGCCGGAAATCGCCGTGGCCAAGGTGCGCGAGGACGCGCCCTTCGACAAGATCTGCTACATCGGCTGCGGCGTTACCACCGGCATCGGCGCGGTGATCAACACCGCCAAGGTGGAAATCGGCGCGAAAGCGGTGGTGTTCGGGCTGGGCGGCATCGGGCTGAACGTGTTGCAGGGCCTGCGTCTGGCCGGCGCCGACATGATCATCGGCGTCGACCTGAACAACGATAAAAAGGAAATGGCCGAGCGTTTCGGCATGACCCATTTCATCAACCCCAGGGAAATCGAGCGCCCGGTCGTGCAGGAAATCGTCGAGATGACGAAAACCCCCTTCGACCAGATCGGCGGCGCCGACTACAGCTTCGACGCGACCGGCAACGTCAAGGTGATGCGCGACGCGCTGGAATGCACCCACCGCGGCTGGGGCCAGTCGATCATCATCGGCGTGGCGCCTGCGGGGGCGGAAATCAGCACCCGCCCGTTCCAGCTGGTGACCGGCCGGGTGTGGAAGGGCACGGCCTTTGGCGGCGCCCGCGGCCGCACCGACGTGCCGCGAATCGTTGACTGGTATATGGACGGCAAGATCGAGATCGACCCGATGATCACCCACACCATGCCGCTGGACGACATCAACAAGGGCTTCGATCTGATGAACGCGGGCGAATCCATCCGCTCGGTCGTCATTTACTGATCCTCAACGGTTGCTTAGGTAAGACTGCGGCGGGGCCCGTTCCGGGTGTCCCGCCGCAACGCTGAAAGGATGATCCATGCTGCGCCCGTTTCCGCCCCACAGCCTGAATGACGACGATGACGACGACGACGAGGATGAGCGGCGCGAGGACCGGCAGCAGGGCGGGGATCTGGGCCTGCCGCAAAGCCCCTCGATCGACCGGCTGTATTTCCGCTCGCGCACGGTGATCGTCGCCGGGACGATCAACGACAAGCTGGCGCAGCGCACCGTCTCGCATCTGCTGGCGCTGGCCGAGGACAGCGACAAGCCGATCAACATGCTGATTTCCTCGCCCGGCGGGCATGTCGAATCGGGCGACATGATCCACGACGTGATCAAGTTCATCCGCCCCACGGTGCGCACCATCGGCTCGGGGTGGGTGGCCTCGGCCGGGGCGCTGATTTTTGTCGGCGCGGACCGGGAAAACCGTTTTTGCCTGCCCAACACGCGGTTCCTGATCCACCAGCCCTCGGGCGGGATCGGCGGCACCTCGTCGGACATGATGATCCAGGCGGAACAGGTGCGGCTGATGCGCGACCGGCTGAACCAGATCTTTGCCGACGCCACCGGGCAAGGCATCGAGCGGATCGAGCAGGACACCCAGCGCGATTTCTGGCTGAACACGCAAGAGGCGCTGGACTACGGCCTGCTGGGCCGGGTGATCCGCAGCGTTGACGACCTGAAATGACGGCTCGGGGTGCGGTGGCGGTCCGCCCTGCCACCGCCGCCGACCATGACGCGATCTGGGCGATCCTCGAACCTGCCTACCGGGCCGGGGAAACCTATTGCATCCCGCGCGACATCTCGCGCGACGATGCGTTGGCCGACTGGTTCGCCGCCCCGTTTTCGGTGTTCGTGGCCCAGTTGGACGGGCAGGTGCTGGGCAGCAGCCATGTCGGCCGCAACCGCCCCGGCGGCGGCGCCCATGTGGCGAATGCGGGGTTCGTGACCCACCCGGACGCCCGCGGCCGCGGCATCGCCGCCGCGATGGTGGCACATGCCAAGGACTGGGCGCGCAGGCAGGGGTTCCGGGCCATGCAGTTCAACTTTGTCGTGGCCACCAACGAGGATGCCGTCCATTCGTGGCAGAAGGCCGGGTTCAAGGTTGTCGGCCGCCTGCCCAATGCCTTTGATCACCCGCGGCTCGGCCATGTGGACGCGCTGGTGATGTATCACGATCTGACGAAAGAGGATTAGGCGATGACACTGGAAACCGTCTCGGAAAACCGCAGCTTCGGGGGCATTCAGGGCGTCTATCGCCACAAGTCGCAGGCCACCGGCACCGACATGACCTTTGCCGTCTACCTGCCGCCGGAGGCGCAGGCGGGCAAGGTGCCGGTGCTGTGGTATCTGTCGGGGCTGACCTGCACCCATGAAAACGCGATGACCAAGGCCGGCGCCCAGCAATTCGCGGCCGAGGCCGGGATCGCGCTGGTGTTTCCCGACACCTCTCCGCGCGGCGAAGGGGTGGCGGACGACGCCGCCTATGACCTGGGACAGGGCGCCGGGTTCTATGTCAACGCGACCCAGGCCCCGTGGGCGCCGCATTTCCGCATGTGGGACTATATCGTCGAGGAACTGCCGGCGCTGGTCTGCGACAGCTTCCCGCTGGACGCGCAGGCGCAGGGAATCACCGGCCATTCGATGGGCGGCCACGGCGCGCTGACCATCGCCATGACCCATCCCGACCGCTATCGCAGCGTCTCGGCCTTTGCGCCCATCGCCAACCCCAGCGATTCGGACTGGGGCCGCAAGCAGCTGACCGCCTATCTGGGCGAGGATCGCACCGCCTGGGCCGCGCATGATTCGACCCTGCTGATGGTTGAGCGCGGCTATCCCGGCGAGGTGCTGATCGACCAGGGCGCCAGCGACCAGTTCCTTGACCTGCTCAAGCCGGAAACGCTGGCGCAGGCGATGATGGCCCGCCGCCAGCCGGGCTGGTTCCGGATGCAGCCGGGCTATGACCACAGCTATTTCTTCGTCAACAGCTTCATCGGCGACCATGTGTTCTGGCACGCCGAGCGGCTGGCCTGACCGCCTCCGCGATGCCTTGCCCGGCGGGTTGCCGAAACTTCCCGCCGGGTTGCCGGAATTGCTAAGACTTTCTGGCTAGGTTCGGCATACCAACGTTGACGAAAGCCCTGGTCGCGCGAAACCTGTCCTCCGAAGCTCGCACCATCTTCTTGTGCCGGGCGAAATGGGGGAGGATATGATGAAGTTGACGTTGACCGGCGCCTCAGTGGCGCTTTTGCTGTCCAGTTCGGCCCTTTTGGCCAACGACAGCGTGCGCGAGGCGACTGCCAACCCGGGGCAGATGGCGCTTCCGACGATGAACTACGCCAACACCCGCTATTCCGAACTGGACCAGATCAACCGCGACAACGTCGGCGATCTGCGCGTCGCATGGACCTTTTCGACCGGGGTGTTGCGCGGCCACGAAGGCGCGCCGCTGGTGATCGGCGACATCATGTATGTCCACACGCCGTTCCCCAACAACGTCTTTGCCCTTGATCTCAAGGACAACGGCCGGATCCTCTGGCGGTACGAGCCGGTGCAGGATCCCAGCGTGATCGCGGTGATGTGCTGCGATACCGTCAACCGCGGCCTGTCCTATGCCGACGGCATGATCTTCCTGCCGCAGGCCGACACCACCGTGGTGGCGCTGGATGCCGCAAGCGGCGAAGTGAAGTGGTCGACCAAGATCGGCGACCCGGCGATCGGCGAAACCCTGACCATGGCCACCATGCCGGTCAAGGACAAGCTGATGGTCGGGGTCTCGGGCGGCGAATACGGGGTGCGCGGCCGGGTGACGGCGCTGAACCTGGCCGACGGCACGGTTGCGTGGAAAGCCTATTCCACCGGGCCCGACGACGAAATGCTGGTCGATCCGGAAAACACCACCCACCTGGGCAAGCCGGTCGGCAAGGACAGCTCGCTCAACAGCTGGGAAGGCGACCAGTGGAAGATCGGCGGCGGCACGCTGTGGGGCTGGTTCTCGTATGATCCGGACCTGAACCTGTTCTATTACGGCACCGGCAACCCCTCGACCTGGAACGCCGCGCAGCGCCCGGGCGACAACAGGTGGTCGATGACCATCATGGCCCGCGATGCCGATACCGGCATGGCGAAATGGTTCTACCAGATGACGCCCCACGACGAATGGGACTATGACGGCGTCAACGAGAACATCCTGACCGACCAGGAAGTCGACGGGCAGATGCGCAAGCTGCTGACCCACTTCGACCGCAACGGCTTTGCCTATACGCTGGACCGCGCAACCGGCGAACTGCTGGTGGCCGAAAAGTTCGATCCGGCGGTGAACTGGGCGACCCATGTCGATATGGACCCCAACAGCGACCAGTATGGCCGCCCGCAGGTCGTCGCCCAGTATTCGACCGATCAGAACGGCGAGGACGAGAACACCACCGGCGTCTGCCCGGCGGCCCTTGGCTCCAAGGACATGCAGCCTGCGGCGTTCTCGCCCAAGACCAACGTGTTCTATGTGCCGACGAACCACGTCTGCATGGACTACGAACCGTTCCGTGTCGCCTATACTGCGGGCCAGCCCTATGTCGGCGCGACGCTGTCGATGTTCCCCGCGCCCGACAGCCATGGCGGGATGGGCAACTTCATCGCCTGGGACAACATCAAGGGCGAGATCCTGTGGTCGAACCCGGAACAGTTCTCGGTCTGGTCGGGGGCGCTGGCCACCGCGGGCGACGTGGTGTTCTACGGCACGCTCGAAGGCTATCTCAAGGCCGTCGATGCCGAAAGCGGCAAGGAGCTGTATCGCTTCAAGACCCCTTCGGGGATCATCGGCAACGTGATGACCTACACGCATGACGGCAAGCAGTATATCGGCGTGCTGTCCGGGGTCGGCGGCTGGGCCGGGATCGGGCTTGCGGCCGGGCTGACCGGCTCGACCGAGGGTCTGGGCGCGGTCGGCGGCTATGCCGCGCTGGGCGATTACACGGCGCTGGGCGGTCAGCTGACCGTGTTCGAGCTGCCGGGCTGAGCCGACGGTCCGATACACGACCAAGGTGTGACTATACGACAGCCGCCCCGGGGGTAACCTCGGGGCGAAGCTGTCCTGGCAGACCAGCCTTATGGGGAGAGAGGCAACATGATCGCAACAAGCACTGCGCGAACCGCCGGTAGTATCCTGGCACTGGCCCTTACGCTTGCGGCCGCAACCGGCGTTGCTGCGCAGACGGTGGAACTGGACCTGGTTCCCGACCACATGGAAAACGGGCGCTGGTATAACGCCGAGGACCTGCCGACTTTCAAGGTCGAGAATGGCGTGGTGGATTACGCGACGTTTTCGGGCTATCGCCGTTACCATTCGGAATGTCACGTCTGCCACGGGCCGGACGGCGAGGGTTCCACCTATGCCCCCGCGCTCAAGGACAGCGTCACCAAAAAGATGGACTACTGGCAGTTCATGGAAATCGCCGCCTCGGGCAAGCAGGATGTCAACGCTGCGGCGAATCTGGTGATGCCGGCCTTTGGCACCAACCGCAACGCCTGGTGTTATATCGACGACATCTATGTGTATCTGCTTGCCCGCGGCACCGGGGCCGTTCCGCGCGGCCGTCCGGCGGAAAAAGAACCCAAGTCCGATGAATTTTCTGCGCAGGAAGCTTCCTGCATGGAGGGCTGAGTTGCGCCCGCCGGTCACCCTGCCGGCCGCTCTGCTGGCCGCCGCGGCCCTGCTGGCTGCGACTGGGGCAGGGGCGCAGGTGGCGGATCTGCGCTCGACCTCGGCGCTGCGGGTGTGTTCGGACCCCGCCGCGCTGCCGATGTCGTCGCAGGATGGCACGGGGTTCGAGAACCGCATCGCCCAGCTGCTTGCCGACCGGCTTGGCCTGCCCTTGCAGTATTTCTGGTTCCCGCAGGGCATGGGCTTTGTGCGCAAGACGCTGCTGGATGGCAATTGCGACGTGCTGATCGGCTATGCGCAGGGCGACGAGTTGGTCCAGAATACCAACCATTACTACACCTCGGCCTATGGTATCGTGACCCGCCGGGACGGGGATCTGGCCGCGGTGGACCACCTGACCGACCCGGCGCTGCGGGGTCGTAACCTTGGGGTGGTGGCGGGCACGCCGCCCGCGACCCACATGGCGCGGGCCGGGCTGGCCAAGGACATGCGCGGCTGGGATCTGTTCGTGGACCGCCGTGTCGAAAACCCGGTGGGCGAGATGTTGCAGGGCGTCCGCGACGGTTCGCTGGACGCGGCGGTGCTGTGGGGCCCGCTGGCCGGGCC
Source organism: Alphaproteobacteria bacterium (assembly GCA_036678445.1). Classification (GTDB taxonomy): domain Bacteria; phylum Pseudomonadota; class Alphaproteobacteria; order Rhodobacterales; family Rhodobacteraceae; genus Paracoccus. The sequence continues at coordinate 6,183 of JAZIHR010000018.1, read as the reverse complement.
GCTGATCCGCGACGACCCGGATCTGCAATTCACCCCGCTGCTTGGGGAAGAAACCAGCCCGCGGCTTTACTACCGCATCACCATGGGCGTGCGGCAAAGCGACCAGGAATGGAAGCGGCAGCTCAACAGCTTCATCCGTCGCAACCAGGACGAGATCGACCAGATCCTGCGCGATGCGGGCGTGCCGCTGGTCGATGACTACGGCAAGGCCCCCAAGGAATGAGGCGCGGGGTGGCAGTGCTGGCCCTGATGCTGGCCGCCGCCGCCGCCCCTGTCGCCGATGCCCCGGCCGCTTTTCCAGCCGAGCCGCCGGGGTTCCGCGGTGCCCCCTACAATGCTCCGGTGCCGGCGACGCTGTCCGGCGGCACGGTGCTGGATGCCGTGGCGACGGCCCGGTGGCAGGCCGGAGGCGCGGTGCTGATCGACGTGCTGCCGCAGCGCCGCCGCCCCGAAGGGCTGCCCCCCGGCACGTTGTGGCGCGCGCCGGTGCACGAGACGATACCCGGTGCGGTCTGGCTGCCCGACACCGGTTATGACCGGCTGGCCCCGCAGGTCGAGGCCGGGTTCGACGCGGCGCTGGACCGGCTGACCGGGGGCGACCGCGCCGTCGCGCTGGTGTTTTTCTGCAAGGCCGACTGCTGGATGAGCTGGAACGCCGCCCGCCGCGCCATTCTGCGCGGCCATACCCGTGTCGGCTGGTTTCCCGGCGGCACCGACGATTGGGCGGCCGCGGGCCGGCCGCTGCAACCGGCGACGGCGGCCCTGACCGGCGACGGTCCGGAATGAACCGCCGCCGCAAGCCCGCAGGCCCGCGCCATGCGCGCCCGGCCATCGCCCAAAGGTGGCAGGCAAAACCGGCATTCCCGGGGGAATTTTTCGCGGGTTGCGCAAAGGGTTGCGGCCCCCGACACTGGTCGGCGGAGGAGAACCCGATGCGCTCGATCATCACAGTTTCGCTGCTGGCGTGTCTGGCTGCCGGTGCTGCCCCCGTGACCGCCTTTGCCCAGGCCGCGGATGCGCCCCAGCTTGTCCGCGCTGCGGTGCTGCGGGTCGATTCGCCCGGCCTGCCGCCGATCTCGCGGTTGGAGCTGCCGCCCCCGGACCTTGGCTTTGCCGGGGCGCGGCTGGCGATCGAGGACAACGACACCACCGGCCGCTTCATGGGCCAGGACTTCGAGGCGATCGAGGTCGCCGCCACCCCCGAGACCGCCTCGGCCGAGCTTGACGCGATTCTCGGGCAGGACATCCGCTTCGTCGTGCTGCTGGCGGACGAGGCGACGACGCTGGCGCTGGCTGACCGGGCCGGCGAGCGGGCGCTGATCTTCAACGCCGCCGCACGGGGCGATGCGCTGCGCGGGGCGGATTGCCGCGCCAATGTCATCCACACCGCCCCCAGCCATGCCATGCTGGCCGACGGGCTGGCGCAGTTCCTGATCTGGAAACGCTGGCCGCGCTGGCTGCTGGTCCGCGGCAGCCACCCCGAAGACATCGCGCTGGCCGACGCCTATCGCCGCGCCGCCACCAAGTTCGGCGCCCAGATCGTCGAGGAACGGGTGTTCGAGGACACCGGCGGCGCCCGCCGCACCGATTCGGGCCATGTGCAGGTCCAGCAGCAACTGCCGGTGTTCACCCAGCGCGCGCCCGACTACGACATCATGATCACGGCGGACGAACATGGCATCTTTGCCGCCTATATGCCCTATCACACCTGGGACGCGCGACTGGTCGCCGGTTCGGCCGGGCTGGTGCCGCGCAGCTGGCACCCCGCGTTGGAAGCCTGGGGCGCCACCCAGTTCCAGAACCGCTTTGAAAAGCTGAACAACCGCCCTCTCCGCGAAGAGGACTATCAGGTCTGGGTGGCGTTGCGGATGGTGGGCGAGGCCGCGACGCAGACGAAATCCGCCGAGCCTGACATGCTGATGCAGTATATGCTGTCAGGGGATTTCCAGGTGGCGGGCTTCAAGGGCCAAAAGCTGACGCTGCGCGACTGGGACCACCAGCTGCGCCAGCCCATCCTGCTGACCACCGGGCTGGTGACCACCAGCGTCAGCCCGCAGGACCAGTATCTGCACCAGGTCACCGCATTGGACACGCTGGGCATCGACCGCCCCGAAAGCGCCTGCAAGTTCTGAGGGATGATGAAACACGCACTCGCCATTCTGGTTATGACCGCTGCCGCCTCTCCGGCCCTGGCGGCCAGGGTCTATGTCTCGAACGAAAGGGGCAACGACGTCACGGTGATCGACGGCGACAGCTTCGAGGTGCTGGGGCACTATCCCGTCGGCAACCGCCCGCGCGGCATCACCATCAGCCCCGACGGCAAGGAACTGTATGTCTGCGCCTCGGACGACGACCTGGTCCGGGTTTTCGACCCCGAAACCATGCAGGAACTGCACACCCTGCCGTCCGGTCCCGACCCGGAACTGTTCATCCTGCATCCCTCTGGCAACCCGCTTTACATCGCGAACGAGGACGACAACCTGGTCACCGTGGTGGACGTCAAGACCCACAAGATGCTGGCCGAAATCCCGGTCGGGGTGGAACCCGAGGGAATGGGCATCAGCCCCGACGGCAAGGTGGTGATCAACACCTCGGAAACCACCAACATGGCGCATTTCATCGACGCCGAGTCCTTTGAAATCACCGCCAACGTGCTGGTGGACAGCCGCCCGCGCTTTGCCCAGTTTTCCGACGACAGCAGCAAGCTGTTCGTCAGCGCGGAAATCGGCGGCACCGTCACCGTGATCGACCCGGCCACCCAGGAAATCATCAAGGTGATCGGCTTCGACATCCCCGGCGTCCTGCCCGAGGCGATCCAGCCGGTGGGGGTGCGGGTGACCGCGGATGGCAAAAAGGTCTTCGTGGCGCTGGGGCCGGCGAACCGCGTGGCGGTGATCGACGGCGAAACGCTTGAGGTGACGGACTACATCCTGGTCGGGCAGCGGGTCTGGCAACTGGCCTTCAGCCCCGACCAGAAACATCTTTACACCACCAACGGCAACTCGAACGACGTTACCGTGATCGACGTGGCCACCAATACCGCGCTCAAGTCGATCCCCGTCGGGCAGCAGCCCTGGGGCGTCGTCGTCGCCCCCGAATAGGGCCGCGCCGGGTTCCGGACCGCAAGAACGCAAGAGGGAGAGAGACATGACAAGGCTGTTGATCGCCGCGATGCTGGCGGCGCTGATCGGGGTGCCGGCACAGGCCGCGACCGAGGCGCCCGCGGATGATGCCGCCGCCCAGGTTGCCGCCCCGGATGCGGCGGCGGGCGAGGACGACGACGATGATGATGACGCCCCGGTGGCCGCGGCCAGCACGGTCCAGCATCACGACTTCGGCCCCTCGGGGATCATGACCCGCAGCAACCGCGAGGATCTGGCGCCCCTGACCCTGTCCTCGGGCAAGCCGGTGGCCGAGGGTGAATACACGCTGCAATCGGGTGGATATTACCGCATCAAGGTGATGTCGGACGGCACCCAGGAACTGGCGCTGTCGGGGGGCGATTTCTTCCGCGCCATCTGGATCAACGAGGTGGTCATCAACGACATCGAGATCCGCCCGCTGGGCGTGCACTCGATCGAGTTCGACGACGCGGGCGAGGCCGAGATCAGCTTTATCGCCATCATGCCGGGCCGCTACGCGCTGTCGATCCCCGGATCGAGCGGCGAATCGCAGCAGGCAGTGTTCAACATCCGCTGAGGCTTGACGGGGGCGGGCTTCGCCCCCTTCACTACCACATGACCACACCCGCGCTTTCCGTCCAGAATGTCAGCCACAGCTTCGGCGCCTTCCGCGCGCTGGACGACGTATCGCTGACCGTGCCGCGTGGCAGCTTCACCGCGCTGCTGGGGGTGAACGGGGCCGGCAAGACCACGCTGTTCAACCTGATTACCCGGCTTTACGCCAACCGTTCCGGGGTGATCGAGGTCGCGGGCCACGATCTGCGCCGCGACCCCGGCCCGGCGCTGCGGCGGTTGGGGGTGGTGTTCCAGTCCCGCGCGCTGGACGCCGACCTGACCGTGCAGCAGAACCTGATGTATCACGCCGCCCTGCACGGCATCCCGCGTCGCGCCGCCCGCGCCCGCGTGACCGAGGTGCTGGCCCAGGTCGATCTGGCCGACAAGGCGGGGGTCAGGGTTTCGGCGCTGTCGGGCGGGCAGGTGCGCCGGGCCGAGATTTCCCGCGCCCTGATCCACCGCCCCGAACTGCTGCTGCTGGACGAGGCGACGGTGGGGCTTGACGTGAAATCCCGCGCCGAGGTGCTGGCCCTGACCCGGCGGCTGATCGCGGAACAGGGGGTCTCCGCCCTGTGGGCCACCCATATCCTTGACGAGATCGCGCCCTCGGACCGGCTGGTGATCCTGCATCGCGGCCGCGTGCTGTTTGCCGGGCTGGCGGCGCAGGCCGCGGCCGACGGCGACCTGACCCGCGCCTTTCTGGACCTGACCGGGGCCGAGGCATGAGAACCGGGGGCATGACCGGCTGGTGGGTCGCCTTTGCCGGCATCTCGCGGCGCGAGACGCTGCGCTTTGTCAACCAGCGCGGCCGGTTCCTGGCGGCGCTGGTGCGGCCGCTGGTCTGGCTGTTCGTCTTTGCCGCCGGGTTCCGCGCCGTGCTGGGGCTGTCGATTACCCCGCCCTACCAGACCTATGTGCTGTACGAGGTCTACGTCACCCCCGGCCTGTGCGCGATGATCCAGTTGTTCAACGGGATGCAGTCCTCGCTGTCGATGGTCTATGACCGCGAAACCGGGGCGATGCGGACCCTGCTGGTCAGCCCCTATCCGCGCTGGTTCCTGCTGGGGTCCAAGCTGGTGGCGGGGGTGATCGTCTCGATCATCCAAGTCTATACCTTTCTGCTGATCGCGTGGTTCTGGGGCATCCGCCCGCCCCCCGCCGGCTATCTGGCGGTGCTGCCCGCGCTGCTGTTGTCGGGGCTGATGCTGGGGGCGATGGGGCTGTTCCTGTCCTCGACCATCCGGCAGCTGGAAAACTTCGCGGGGGTGATGAACTTCGTGATCTTCCCGATGTTCTTTGCCTCGTCGGCGCTTTACCCGCTGTGGCGGATGCGGGAATCCTCGGTGCTGCTGCACGACATCTGCGCGCTGAACCCCTTCACCCATTCGGTCGAGTTGATCCGCTTTGCCCTTTACCTTCAGGTGAACTGGCTGTCCCTTGGGGTGGTGCTGGGATGTCTTGCGCTGTTCTTCGGGGGCGCGGTGCTGATGTACGACCCGGGCCGAGGTCTGGGGATCCGGCGAAAGGGGGGATGATGCGCTATCTTATCATGGCAGCGGCTCTGGCCATGCCGGTCGTGGCACAGGCGGCCACGCCCACGGCGGACTGGCCATGTATCCAGCGCCTGCAACCGCGGTTGTCGCTGGGGCAGGCGTGGACCGGCCCCGTCCCGCCCGAGGACGCGGCGACCCCTTCGGAAACCGCCGCGCTGGCCGACCGGCTGGTCCAGCGCCGCATGACACTGGAGGACGCCGAGGCCGAAATCGCCGCCTTTGCCGCCGATGCCGACGCGCAGGGGCTGGCGCTGCTGATGCAGGCGGTGTTCCAGCGCATCGACCGCCAGCGCAGCGCGATCATCCAGGGGATCTCGCGCTACGGGCACTCGCAGGTCGCGCTGGCAGAGCGGGTCGAGACCCGCCGCCGCCACATGACCGAGCTCGAATCCGCCGATCCGCCCGATTTCGACGCGATCGACGCCGAGGAACGCGCGCTCGACATGGATATGCGGGTGTTCACCGAACGCCAGCACAGCCTGACCTATGTGTGCGAATCGCCGGTGATCCTTGAACAGAGGCTGTTCGCGCTGGGCCGGGCGATCGAGACTCACCTGCCCTGAGCGACGGCGCGACCGGGAAAGGGGGGGGGAACCGTCGCCACCGGCGGCGGGTTGGTTGCCTGACGCAACCCCCGCCAGATGGAAACCGGAAGATGACCCAGCGACATGCCCCGATCCTTCTGCTGACCGCGCTGCTTGCGGCTGGCCCGGCGCTGGCACAGACCGCGGCGCCCCTGCCAGCCGGTCCCGCGACGCCTTCGGCCGGCAGCGGCGATACGCAGCCGGCCCCTGTCCCGGCCGCCCCCACCACCGAAACGACCGCGCCGCAGGCCCCTGGCTTTACCCCGGTCCCGGTAGACGACCCGATGATCCCGGCGCCCATTGCCGCCC
>JAZIHR010000017.1:0-32610 GCA_036678445.1 Alphaproteobacteria bacterium | reverse complement strand
CCGCTGTCCCGCGGATCGCGGCAAGGGGGTGAAACCGTTCCGGCAGGCGGCCCGCATCGCGATGATATTTCTTATTTTATGCAAAGCCCCCCGGCAGGACGCCGGGCCGGCCTTGCAACCCTGCACGCGCCGGCCCAGTCTCGCCGCGGCGAGGGGGCGGGGCAGATTCGCGGCATGATACGGAATTTCGAACGCTATACGATCTTTGCGCTGATTACGCTGGCGGCGCTGCTGGCGCTGGTGGCGGCGCTGCTGTTCAGCCCGTGGCTGTGGCTGGCGGTCGCGCTGTTCGCGCCGCTGGCGGCCCTGGGCGTCTATGACCTGATCCAGACCCGCCACGCGATCCTGCGCAATTATCCGGTGATCGGGCATATCCGCTTTCTGGCGGAAAATTTCCGCCCCGAGATCCGGCAGTATCTGTTCGAGGGCGACCAGGACGAACTGCCCTTCAGCCGGCAGGCCCGCGCGCTGGTCTATCAGCGCGCCAAGGGGGTCGAGGACAAGCGCCCCTTCGGCACGATCGAGAACGTCTATGGCTCGGGCTATTCCTGGCTGACCCACTCGGCCACGCCTGTCCACAATGCCGATTCCGATTTCCGCGTGACCATCGGCGGCAGCGCCTGCCGCCAGCCCTACAGCGCCAGCCTTTACAACATCTCGGCCATGAGCTTCGGCGCGCTGTCGGGCAACGCGATCATGGCGCTGAACAAGGGCGCACGAAAGGGCGGTTTCGCCCATGACACGGGCGAGGGCGGGATCAGCCGCTATCACCGGCAGGGCGGCGGCGACCTGATCTTCCAGATCGCCTCGGGGTATTTCGGCTGCCGCAACCCCGACGGCAGCTTCTCGCGCGAGCGTTTCGCGGAACTGTCCGCCGCCCCGCAGATCCGGATGATCGAGATCAAGCTGAGCCAAGGCGCCAAGCCCGGCCATGGCGGGATGCTGCCGGCCTCCAAGATTTCGGCCGAGATCGCCGAGGCGCGCGGCATCCCCATGGGAGAGGACTGCATTTCCCCGCCCGCGCACAGCACGTTTTCCACCCCCGTCGGTCTGATGGAGTTCGTGGGCGAGCTGCGCGAGTTGTCGCAGGGCAAGCCGGTCGGCTTCAAGCTGTGCATCGGGCACCGGCGCGAATTCCTCAGCATCGTCAAGGCGATGCTCAAGACCGGCATCCTGCCGGATTTCATCGTGATCGACGGAGCCGAGGGCGGCACCGGCGCCGCGCCCGTCGAATTCGCCAACCGCGTGGGGATGCCCATGCTGGAAGGGCTGACCTTCGTGCACAACGCGCTGCGCGGGGCGGGGCTGCGCGACGAAATCCGTCTGGGCGCGGCGGGCAAGATCGTCTCGGCCTATGACATCGCGCGGGCGCTGGCGCTGGGCGCGGACTGGTGCAATTCCGGCCGCGGCTTCATGTTCGCGATCGGCTGCATCCAGGCGCAGGCCTGCCACACCAACAAATGCCCGGTCGGCATTGCAACGCAGGACCCGGTGCGCCAGCGCGCCATCGACGTGGGCGACAAAAGCGACCGGGTGGCGCGGTTCCACCGCAACACCATGCATGCGCTGGGGGAAATCGCGGGCGCGGCGGGGCTGGCCGACCCCAGCGACTTCATGCCCTATCACTTCATGTTCCGGCAAAGCACCGGCTTTCGCGACGGGAATGAGGTCTATCCCTATCTGCCGCGCGGCTTCCTGCTGGCGGATCAGGAAATCCCGGGGCTTGAGGATTGGTATGACCGCTGGGAACGCGCCACGGCAGACAGCTTCGCGCCACCGGAAATTCCCTTTGGCCCCTTCGCCTCGCGCCGCAAGCGCGGGGCCTGAGCAGGCCGGCACAAGGGCGGCGGCCGGGCAAAAGGGGCACGGCAAAAGGGGCTGAACAGCGGTGACGGATATGCCGCCGCCGCGATCCGGTTCAGCTTAGCGTCACCTTGGATACCAGGTCGGCGGTGTTGCGGGCGTTGACCTTGCGCATGACGGCGGCGCGGTGGGCCTCGACCGTGCGGTGGGAAATGCCCAGCAACTGCCCGATTTCCTTGCAACTGCGCCCGTTCACGATGTGGTTGGCGATTTCGCGTTCGCGCTGGGTCAGGCGATCAATACGGCTGCGGTTTCCGGCGGCCTCGACGAACACCCACGCGATCAGCGCGAACGGGTCGTGCGGGGTCAGGGTCCGGCCATGGGCGTGGGCCATGAAGATTTCCCCGTCCCGGCGCTGCATGAAGCGCTGGTCCTCGTGGTCGGCATGGCTGCGCAGCCACGCCTCGGCCCGCGCGCCGATCGCCTCGTAGTCGCTGACCGTCGGGTAAAGCATCCGCACCGAGCGGTCCTGCATCGCCTCGCGCGTATAGCCGAACATCGCCATGAAGGCGTCGTTGAATTCCACCATCACGCGGTGGCTGGTCAGCAACAGCGCCACCGGCGCGGCAAGAAAGGCTTTCTCGATGTAAGACATGGCGACTCGGCCCCGCTACGTAGTCCACTAGGTAGTACTACGAATAGATGTGCGGCCCCGCCAGCGTCATCATCGCCCCCCAGGAGGATCGCGAGCATGACGCAGAACATCTATATCACCGGCAGCGGGCACACGCGCTTTGGCCGGCTGGCCGACAATCTGGAAACGCTGATCGTCGATGCCGCGCGCGAGGCGATGGCGGATGCGGGCATCGGCGGGGCCGATGTCGATGCGGTGTTCCTTGGCCATTTCAATTCGGGGCTGGTGCCGGATGCGTTCGCGTCCTCGCTGGTGCACCAGGCCGACCCGGGGCTGCGCTACAAGCCGGCGACGCGCTGCGAGAACGCCTGCGCCTCGGGGGCGGCGGCGATCTTTGCGGGGATGAACGCGATCCTGGCGGGCAAGGCCGATACCGTGCTGGTGGTCGGCGCGGAAAAGATGACCTCGAACTCGACCGAGCAGGTAACGCAGTCGCTGGCCGGTGCCGGCTACCAGAACGATCCGGCCGAGGCCGCGCTGAGCTTCCCGCAGCTGTTCGGCCTTGCCGCGCGGCAGTATCGCGAACGCCACGGCGACCCGCTGCCGGCGATGGCGCGGATCGCGTCCAAGAACCACGGCAACGCCATGGCCAACCCGCTGGCCCAGATGCACCGCCCGATGAGCGTCGAGGACTGCGCCACCGTGTCCGAGCGCAACCCCGAGATCGCGGCGCCGCTGCGGCTGACCGACTGTTCGCTGATCACCGACGGCGCCGCCGCCATCGTGCTGCAATCGGCCCGCGCGGCAGCGGATGCGTCGCGGCGGGTGCGCTTTGCCGGCACTGCCCATGTCAGCGACGTGCTGCCGATGTCGGGGCGTGACTTCCTGTCTTTCGACGGCCCGCGCCGGGCCATTGCGGCCGCCTATGATCAGGCCGGGATCTCCGTTTCCGATCTGGATTTCGCCGAGGTCCACGACTGTTTCACCATCGCCGAGCTGCTGATCTACGAGGCGATGGGCCTGGCCCCCGCCGGTCAGGGCGAACGCGCGCTGGACGAGGGGATCGTCTTTGCCGAGGGCCGCACCCCGGTGAACCTGTCGGGCGGGCTCAAGGCCAAGGGCCACCCGGTCGGCGCGACCGGCGTGTCGATGCACGCGCTGGCCTATCGCCAGTTGACCGGGCAGGCCGGGGACATGCAGCGCAAGGACGCCGGGCTGGGGCTGGTGTTCAACATGGGCGGTGCTGCGGTGGCCAACTTTGCATCCGTTCTTGCGGCGGACCGCGCCTGATGAATATTGCGCACTGGCTTTACCAGACCGCGCTGGCGCGGCCTGATGCGGCCGCCGTCAAGGTCGGCACGACGCTGTTTTGCGACTATGCCACGCTGGCCCGACGCGCGCAGGCGCTGTCGCGGCAGCTGGCGGCGCAGGGTGTGGGCGTGGGCGACCGGGTGGCGCTGTTCGCGGCGAACTGCCCGGAATATCTGGAAATCATCCACGCCTGCTGGTGGCTTGGCGCCACGGTGGTGCCGATCAACTACAAGCTGCACCCGCGCGAGGCGGCCTGGATCATCGAGGACTGCGGCGCGCGGCTGGTGCTGACCCGCGAGGCCGGGATGGGCGCCGCCGGGCTGCTGCCCTCGGGCTGCGCCGAAATCGCCATCGACTCGGACCTCTACCGCGCCGCCGCCACGCCGGGGGCGGAGCTGTCCGCCCCGCCGATGCTGGAACCGGGCGCGGTGGCGTGGCTGTTCTATACCTCGGGGACCACGGGGCGGCCCAAGGGGGTGATGCTGTCGCATCACAACCTGCTGGCGATGGGCATGTCCTATACGATGGACGTGGACCATATCCTGCCGGGGGATCACAGCCTTTACGCCGCGCCGATGTCGCATGGCGCGGGGCTTTACGCGCTGCCCTTCATCCGGGCGGGCGCGGCGCATGTGATTCCGGCGTCGGGCGGCTTCGACCCAGAGGAAATCATCGCGCTGGCTGGCAGCCTTGGCGGGCTGTGCTTCTTTGCGGCGCCGACGATGATCAAGCGGCTGGTGACGGCGGCCAAGGGCTCGGGCTACCGGGGCGAGGGCATCCGCACCATCGTCTATGGCGGCGGCCCGATGTATGCCGCCGACCTTGACGAGGCTCTGGCCCAGTTCGGCCCCCGTTTCGTCCAGATCTACGGGCAGGGCGAAACCCCCATGACCATCACCGCGCTGCCGCGCGATCTGGTCGCCGACGACAGCCATCCCAACTGGCGCGCCCGCCGCGATTCCGTGGGCTTCGCGCAGGCCCCGGTCGAGGTGGCGATCCTTGGCGACGACGGTGCACCCTTGCCCCCCGGCCAGACCGGAGAGATCGCCGTCCGCGGCGCCACCGTCATGCTGGGCTACTGGAACCGCCCCGAGGCCACGGCCGAGGCCATCGTGGACGGCTGGCTGCGCACTGGCGATCTGGGGCGGCTGGATGCGGACGGGTTCCTGACGCTGACCGACCGCTCCAAGGATGTGATCATCTCGGGCGGGACCAACATCTACCCTCGCGAGGTCGAAGAGGCGCTGCTGCTGCATCCCTCGGTCCACGAGGTGTCGGTGATCGGCACCCCCGACCCGGAATGGGGGGAAAACGTCGTGGCCTTTGTCGTGGCCGTGCCCGGCGCGGTCTGCGACCAGCCCACGCTGGACGGCTGGTGCCGCAGCCAGATCGCCGCCTTCAAGCGGCCCAAGCGCTATGTTTTCACCGATGCCCTGCCCAAGAACAGCTACGGCAAGGTGCTCAAGACCGAGCTGCGCGAGCGGCTTTCCCCGGGCCAGTGACTGCCCGGGGACCATGTAACCGAAAGGGAGGAAACCACATGAAACGTCGCGATTTCATCGCCGCCGGGGCCGGTCTTGCCGCCAGCGGGCTGCTCATGTCCCGCGGGCGCCCGGCATTCGCCGCCACCTCGCTGAAATTCGACAGCTACATTTCCGAAACCGCCGGCCCGTCCTGGACTGACCGCTGGTTCCTGGAAGAGCTGGAAAAGCGCACCAACGGCGAGGTTTCGATCCGCAGCTACTGGTCGGGCAGCCTCAACAAGGTGGGCGAGCATCTGGCCGCCGTCCGCGACGGCACCTCGGAAATGACCCTGATCTCGCCCGGCTACTACCAGGCCGAAGTGCCGGTGACGCGCGGGCTGGAATGGTATTTCCGCATGAACCGCTCGGACGCGCTGCAACTGGTGTGCCGCGATGTCTATGAACAGTTCCAGCCGCTGCGCGACGAATGGGAACAGCGTCACCGTTCGCACATGCTGTATTGGACGACCTGGAACTATGCGCCGCTGGTCATGCGCGAACCGATCACCTCGCTGGAACAGATCAAGGGCAAGCGCATCCGCGGCTATGGCGTCGCCACCGACGTGATCGAGCGTCTGGGCGGCATCCCCGTGCCGATGGCCGCCCCCGAGGTTTACCAGTCGCTGGAACGCGGCGTGCTGGACGGGGTCTACGGCTTCGACTTCATCACCGCGGTCGCCTATAAACTGCACGAGGTGGCGCCGAATTTCTACGACATCGGCGACGGGCCGCACGGGCCGGCGGCGGTGGTGATGAACAAGCGTGTCTACGACGGCCTGTCCGACGACGTGCGCAAGGTGCTGGGCGATCTTGCCGACGAGCTTTACGCCGGCAAGTTCGTCGAGATCTACAACGACGTGCTGACCAAATACGTCGCGACCGCCAAGGCCGAGGGCGTGAATTTCGCCACCTTCCCCGAGGATGAACTGGCCGCCGCCCGCGCCAAGGTCCAGCCGGCCGAGGTCCAGGCGTGGATCGACAATGTCGCCACCCCCGCGGGGATCGACGGTGCCGAGATGCAGCGCCTGATCGACGAGGCGATCGCAAAGCACGATCCGAACGGCAAGATGCTGCGCCCCTCGGAAATCGCGCAGGGCGCCTGAGCGCGGACCACGGGACGGCGGCCCTGACCGGGCCGCCGCACCCAACCGCAAAAAGGAGACGAGATGGATATTCTCAATACCACCGTCCGCCGCATTTCAGACGTGCTGGGCTGGGTCGCCATGGTCTTCATGGCCATCCTGATGTTCGGGGTCACGGCGGATGTCGCGACCCGCGCCATTTCCGGCCAAAGCGTGCCGGGCCTGTTCGAGATGTCCGAGCTGAGCATGGTCATGGTGGTGTTCTTCGGGCTGGGCTGGACCCTGCGCGATGACGCCCATATCCGGGTGACGATGCTGACCGACCGGCTGGCCGAGCGCCCGCGCCGGCTGACCGAGGCGCTGGCGTGGCTGTGCGCGGCGCTGGCGTTCCTGCTGCTGGCCTGGCCCGCGACGCAAGAGGCCGCCTATTCGTTCTCGATCCGCGAGTTCCGCTGGGGCGTCGTGCAGATCCCGATCTGGTGGGCCAAGATCGCGCTGGCCGCCGGGCTGTGGTTCGCCGCGGTTCAGGCCGTGGTCAAGGCGGTGCTGGTCGCCACCGGCCGCGACGTGCCGGAATCCCACCCCGCCCCCGCAGAATATTGAGGCACCCATGGACCCGATAATTGCGGCCTCGATCGCCGTTGCGCTGATCTTTGTCCTGCTGGCGCTTGGCACGCCGGTCTTTGCCACGCTGGCCCTGTCCGGCGCGGCCGGGATCGTCATGGTCGAGAACCTGACCTTTCTGCTGAACCGGCTGAAGTCCTTCAGCTACTCGACCACGGCGACCTCGACCCTGACGGTCATTCCGCTGTTCATCCTGATGGGGGCATTCGCCCATCACGCCCAGATCGGGCGGCGGCTGTTCGAGGTCGCGAACAAATGGGTCGGGCACATGCCCGGCGGGCTGGCCATGGCCGGCATCCTGACCAGCGCCGGCTTTGCCGCGACCTCGGGGTCGTCGGTGGCGACGGCGGCGACCGTCGGTTCGGTCGCGCTGCCGGAAATGCGGCGCGCAGGCTACGACCCGGCGCTGGCCGCGGGCAGTGTCGCCGCGGGCGGCGTGCTGGGGGTGCTGATCCCGCCCAGCGTGCTGCTGATCTTCTACGCCGCGCTGACCGAGGTGTCCGCCGGCAAGATGCTGGTCGCGGGCTTTGTGCCCGGCATCCTGACCACCATCATCTTCATGGTGGGGATCCGGGTGATCGCCGGGCGCATCATGCCGAGCGCCGCGCTGGCGCCGCGGTCAAGCTGGGGCGAGCGGCTGTCGGCCACCACCCGCGCCTGGCAGGTGGTGGTGCTGTTCCTGGTGGTGCTGGGCGGCATCTACCTGGGGCTGATGACCCCGACCGAGGCTGCCGCCGTCGGCGCCGTCGCCGCCCTGCTGATGCTGCTGGGGGAACTGCGGCTGGGGGTGATGCCGGCCATCGTCGAAAGCTTCCGCTCGACCATCACCACCACGGTGATGATCCTGTTCACCATGCTGGGCGCGGGGATTTTCAGCTATTTCCTGACGCTGGTGCAACTGCCCCAGCAGATCGCGGGCGCCATCGGCGAATCCGGCATCCCGCCGCATGCGGTCGTGGCGCTGCTGCTGCTGGCCTATATTCCGCTGGGCATGTTCCTTGACGCGTTCTCGATGATGGTCATCACCCTGCCCATCATGTTCCCGACCGTGCAGCATCTGGGCTTCGACCCGATCTGGTTCGGCATCCTCTGCGTCAAGATGTGCGAGATCGGGCTGATGACGCCTCCGGTCGGGCTGAACTGCTTTGTCATCGCCGGGATCGACCGCCAGACCCCGCTGGCGCAGGTGTTCCGCGGCGCGATGTGGTTCGTCCTGATGGAAATGGTCACCGTGACCCTGCTGTTCGTCTTTCCGCAGATCACCACCTTCCTGCCCGACATGATGCTGGGCCGGTGACACCCGAACATGAAAGGAGCACCGCGATGAGCGGACGAGTCGAGGGCCGCGCCGCGCTGGTGATGGGCGCGGGGTCGATCGGGCCGGGGTGGGGCAATGGCAAGGCCATTGCCGTCACCCTGGCGCGGCAGGGGGCCAGGGTGGTGTGCGTGGACCGCAACCGCGCCGCGGCCGAGGAAACCGCCGCGCTGATCGCGGCCGAGGGCGGGACCGCCATCGCCCATGTCGCCGACGCGACACGCCCCGATGAGGTCGAGGCCGTGGCCGCCGCCTGCGTGGACCGTTTCGGCGGCATCGACATCCTGGTCAACAACATCGGCATCGCCCCGGTCGGCGGGGTGGTCGAGCTGTCGGTCGAGGACTGGGACCGGGCCTTCGACGTGAACCTCAAGACCTGTTTCCTGGGGATGAAATACGCCATCCCGCAGATGCTGAAGCAGGGGCGGGGCGCGATCGTCAACATCTCGTCGGTGGCCTCGCTGCGCTGGTCGGGGGTGGCCTATGCGACGTATTATTCCACCAAGGCGGCGATGAACCACCTGACCCGCACCACGGCGGTGGAATATGCCGCCCGCGGCATCCGCATCAACGCGGTGCTGCCCGGCCTGATGCGCACCCCGATGGTCGAGACCTCGGGCGCGCTGGCGCAGGACTATGGCGAGGGCGACATCGAGGCGATGTGGCGCAAGCGCGACGCGCAGGTGCCCATGGGCCATATGGGCGACGCGTGGGACGTGGCCAACGCGACGCTGTTCCTTGCCTCGGACGAGGCGCGCTACATCACCGGGATCGAGCTGGTCGTCGATGGCGGCGTGACCCTGAAATTCGCCTGATCCTGCTGCGGGCGCCTGCCGCGGATGCCTGCCGCGGGGGTGCTGTGGGGGCCGTTTCCGGCCCCCTTTTTTCCGTCCCTGCCTTTCCCTTTGTTCCCCCGCCCGGGCGCTTCGCCCGTATTCATGTCCGGCGCGCACCACCGGACGTTGCGCGGCGACGCTGTGGTTGACAATTCCGTGTGCCCATTGCCTCCTGCCGGAAGAAAAAGCGGCCGGCCAGCAAGTCGGCGCGAACCCGGAGGGAGACTTTGATCAGGATCGTGGACGGCATCAGCGAAGCCGTCGGCAGGGTCGTGTCGCTGGTGGCGGCGATCTTTGCCGGGCTTATCATTTACGACATCTTCATGCGCTACGTCATGGTGTCCCCGACGCCGTGGGGATTCGACGTGACCAAGATGCTGTATGGCTTTTATTTCATCATGCTGGGCGGCTATGCGCTGCGGCATCAGGCGCATGTCAGCGTCGACCTGGTGACCTCGAAACTTGGCCACGCGACGCGGCGCTGGGTCGAGATCGCGGGCTACATCATCTTTTTCCTGCCCTTCGCGCTGGTGTTCACCACGCAAAGCTGGGTCTTTGCGCTGCGTTCGCTCGCGCAGGGGGAAAAGACCTATGGCGCGGTGCAACTGCCCGTCTATCCGCTGAAGATCGCGATGGGGGTCGCGGCGGTCCTGCTGCTGCTGCAAGGCCTGGCCGAGCTGTTCAAGCTGATCCTGCACCGCACCGACCACCTTGCACCGATGGAGCCGCTGGATGTTCGCTGAGTTCAACAACAGCGCCATCGCGGCGATCAACTGGGCCGGCAGCTTTCTGGCGGTGCCGGGCATCACCGGGCAGGGCATCGCGCTGGTCATGGCTGGGCTGCTGGTGCTGGGCCTGTTCATGGGGCACCCGCTGGCCTTTGTGCTGGGCGGCACCGCGGTGCTGGGCGCCTTCATCGCCGGCAAGCCGATGGTGCTGGGCATCGTCATCAACCGCATCTTCGGCGACGTGCTGGACAACTTTACCCTGATCGCCATTCCGCTGTTCGTGCTGATGGCGCGGTTCCTGTCCGACAGCGGCGTGACCGACAAGATGTTCGAGGCGCTGCGCCTGCTGATGGCCCGCGTTACCGGCGGCATCGGGCTGGCGGTGGTGTTCATCTCGATCCTGCTGGCGGCGACCACCGGCATCATCGGTGCCTCGATCACCGTCATGGGGGTGATGGCGCTGAAACCGATGCTGCAATACGGCTATCACAAGCAGCTGACCACCGGGCTGATCGCGGCCTCGGGGTGCCTGGGCATCCTGATCCCGCCCTCGATCATGCTGATCCTGATGGCGTCTTACGCGCCGGGCCTGTCGGTGGGCGAACTATTTGCCGGCGCGATGATCCCCGGCGTACTGCTGGGGCTGTTCTACGGGATCTATGTGTTCGTGCTGGCGTTGCTGCGCCCCGATCTGGCGCCCAAGGTCAGCCTTGAGGAACGCATCCCCCGCGGCGAACTGTGGAAGATGCTGCTGCTTGAGGCCGTGCCGCCGCTGGTGCTGATCCTGGGCATCCTCGGCTCGATGCTGGCGGGGATCGCGACCGCGACCGAGGCGTCGGCCATCGGGGCCGGGCTGGCGCTGCTGATCGTCATCATGCGCGGCCGCTTCACCTGGGAAAACTTCTACGGGGCGTTCCTGGAAACCGGGCGCACCTCGGCGATGATCCTTTACATCGTGGTGGGCGCGACCGCCTTTACCGGAGTGTTCAACATCACCGGCGGGCTGACAGCGACGCAGGACCTGATCCGCAGCATGGTGGCCGACCCGCATATGCTGGTGCTGGTGATGCTGGTGTCGGTGTTCATCCTGGGGATGTTCCTCGACTGGACCGGGATCGTGCTGCTGTGCTTCCCGATCTTCCTGCCGATCGTGCAGGAAATGGGCATCAACCCGCTGTGGTTCGTGATCCTGATGGCGGTGGTGTTGCAGACCAGCTTCCTGTCGCCGCCCTTCGGATATGCGCTGTTCTACATGCGTGCGATTTCGCCGCCCGACATCACCATGGGCGACATCATCAAGGGGGTCATCCCGTTCATCCTGCTGATCGTGCTGATGTGCGTGCTGATGATCTTTTTCCCGCCGCTGGTCACCTGGCTGCCGGACACGCTTTACCGCTGACAACAGAGAGGAGAACAAGAAAATGCTGACCAAGACGTTCATGGGGACTGCCGCGGCGCTGGCGATGATGGCCGCGCCGGCGCTGGCGCAGACCAGCTGGACCATGACCTCGACCTGGCCCTCCTCGCTTGAGCTGATCGAGATCGACAAGCACTTCGTCGACCTGGCCAACAAGCTGGCCGGGGACGAGCTGAAGATCGAGTTCTTCGACGGCGGCAGCCTGGTCCCGGCGGGCGAGGTGTTCGGCGCGGTCGAATCCGGCACCATCCAGGCCGGCGGCGACTGGCCGGGCTACTGGGCCGGCCGCGATGCGGCGTTTTCGCCGCTGTCCACCACCGCCAGCCTGTTCAGCGCGGTCGATTACGTGAACTGGATCCGCGGCTGGGGCGGGCAGCAGGAATATGACGACGCCTACGGGCGCTTCGGCATGGTCTATCTGCCTTACGGCGTGACCAACAACGAATCCGGCTTTCGCACCGTCAGCAAGCCGATCCGCACCACCGAGGACCTCAAGGGCCTGAACCTGCGGGTCTCGGGGCTGGAACAGGGCCGGCTGCTGCAAAAACTGGGCGGCAACCAGGTCTCGATGGCCGGGGGCGAGATCTATCAGGCGCTGGAACGCGGGGTGATCGACGGGGCCGAGTTCTCGACCCCCAACGTGGACCTGTCGGGCGGCTTCCAGCAGGTCACCAAATACTGGTCGACGCCGGGCTGGCACCAGTCGGCCTCGGTGTTCGGAGTGATGATCAACAAGGGCGCCTGGGACGCGCTCAGCCCCGAGGCCCAGGAAAAGCTGCGCATCGCCGCCGATGCCACGCTGCTGTGGTCGCTGGCCAACACCGAAAAGCGCGCGACCGAGGCCTATCAGGCATTCCAGGACGCGGGCGTCGAGGTGAACCGGCTGGACGACGAGACGCTGGCCGAAATCCAGCGGCTCGCCAACGAGACCATCGAGGAAGTCGCCTGCGAGAACCCGACCTCGGCCAAGGTCTATACCTCGATGCTGAGCTATCTCGAGGACTACTCGAAATGGCGCGACGCCTCGGCGCCGTTCAACCTGGGCCGGACCCCGGACGGGCCGGATCTGGAAAAGATCCGCGCCTGCGCCGACTAGGCCGGAAAGCACCCGGAAAGGCCCGGAAAGGCCCGGCAAGGACCGGGCCGGGCACAGGGATGGAAAGGGCGGGCCGTCGGGTCCGCCCTTTTCCGTGCAGCGAGCCGGGCTACGGCAGCCAGCGCTCCAGCCAGTCGATGATCGCCGGCGCGACGCTGACCTGGAACGGCTCGCCCCCGAACAGCGCAAGGTGATTGCAGCCCTCGGCCTGCAACTCCAGATGGCGCGCGCGGTCCAGCCGGGGGCACAGCGCATGGGCGGCGGCGGTCTGGCCGGGGGCGACGATGCGGTCCTCGGCGCCCTCGATGGTCAGCAGGGCGCAGTCGCGGATCATCCCCGGGTCCACGCCGGTCCCGTCATGGACCAGCCCGCCCGTGACCAGTGCCCGGCGCCGGAACACCGCGTCGATGTTTTCCAGGAAATGCCGGGCATCGACATCGACCATGATGCCGCACAGGTCTGACAACGGCACCTGCCGGTCGATTTCCCCCATGTCGGGAAACGGGGTCCAGCTTAGCCAGCCGGGCATGAAGGCGCGGCGAAGCCGGGCGGTGGTATGGACCGATTCCTGCGTGTCGGCGGAATAGACCAGCCGGCCGGCCCCCGGGTAGCCATGGCGCACCGGGGTGATCGCCAGGCTTTGCAGATGATAGGGCTGCGAACTTGCCAGGTGCCGCGACAGGCTGGTCGGGTTCGCCCTGGGGTCGATGGGGCTGCCCAGCAGCACCAGCGCCGCCGGCGCGACGGCATCGTCCCGCGCGGCCAGCACCGCGGCGGCGGCCAGTGACGGCGTGCCCGACTGGCACAGCGCCACCAGCCCCGCCCCCGGCCCGGCCGCGCGCAGGGCGCCGATGATGGCGGCGATATTGGCGTCCAGCCCGAAACTGCCCTCGCGCAAGGGAATGAAGCGAGGGTTGATCCAGTCCGGCACCAGCACCCGGAACCGGGGCAGCAGCGCCAGGATGGTCTCGCGCATGATCCGGGGCAGCACGCCCGACAGCGGCGGCGGCAGCACGACGGTGCCCCGCGCCTGCCGTTCCGGGCAGTCGAATTCGACCAGAACGTGAAAGGCCGATGCCGCCAGCTCGCGCTCGCGCACCTCCAGCGCAGGGTCGGAAAGCCGGGAAATGTCAAAGCCTGCCCGCGCCACATGCCGCCCATGGCGAGCGGCCGGAGTGACCGGGTCGGTGGGCAAAAGCGATGTGTGGGGTTCCCCCATGACGGCCTCCCATGCTGGCGAACAGGCGACTTCCCCTAGTCTAACCTATTTCCCCGGCTTCGGGCGGCAGTTTCTTCTTTCTGGCCAAAATACCCATTTCCGACACTGCCGCCTGAAACCAACGCCGGGGCGGGGCGCGGAGTTCACTGCCCCGGCGGCAGCGCGCGAAACCCCACGCGGGCGGATCGCCCCTCGGCGTCGATGACGGAAAGGGCTGAAAATCCCGGTTCGGCCGGCAGTTGGGCGGTCGGGGCCGATTGCCCGACCGCGACCGGCGCGCCGTTCAGCAGCCAGCTGTAGGGGGGCGTGCCGCCGCGAACGCGCACGGTCAGCCCGGGGCCGGAAAGCTCGACCACCGCGCCGTCGGGGGGGAACTGGACGCTCAGCGGTTCGGACAGGCGCTGGCCGGGGCCGGGGGCCTGCAACGTCCCGCGCGGAGCAAAGCGGCGCAGCGGCCGCGGCAGCGCGGCGTTGGGGACCGTCAGCGCCGAGGCGGGCGGCGGAGGCAGCGCCACCGCTCGCGGCCCCAGCGCGTCGAACAGGTCGAACAGCACCGGCGCGGCGTATTCGCCGCCAAAGGCGCCCGGCACCGGGGTGCCGTCGGGCCGCCCCATCCAGACGCCGGCGACGAAACCGCCGTCGAACCCCACCGCAAGCGCATCGCGATGCCCGTAGCTGGTGCCGGTCTTGTAGGCGACGCGCCCGGCCGCGCGCCCGCCGGGGGGCGCGATCCCGGCCAGCACGTTCGCCACCTGCCAGGATGCGATCCGGCCGAATACCGGCGCCGCTGCGACCTCGGCGCCCGCGCCCGGCCGGTCGTGCAGCCGCAGCGCCCGCCCGCCACGGGCCAGCGCGCCGTAGCCCTGCACCAGGTCGTGCAGGCTGACCCCCGCGCCGCCCAGAACTACCGCCAGCCCCGGCTGGTCGCCCTGCAACGACAGCGCCATTCCCGCCTGCCGCAGGCTGGCCATGATCCGCGCCGGACCCAGCGCCTCGGCCACCCGCACCACCGGGATGTTCAGCGATTCCACCAGCGCCTGCCGGATCGTCACCGTGCCGCGAAAGCGGTTGTCGAAGTTCTGAGGCTGCCAGCGGCCAAAGGCGGCGGGGCGGTCCTCGATCAGCGTCTCGGGGTGGATCAGCCCCTCGTCCATCGCCAGTGCATAGACCAGCGGCTTCAGCGTCGAGCCGGGCGAACGCAGCGCCCGCGTCATGTCCACGAACCCGCCCGAGGCACTGTCGGCGAATTGCGCCGCGCCGACCTCGGCCAGGATCTCGCCGCTGCGGTGGTCGGCCAGCAGGATCGCGGCGGACACCTGCGCGGCCTGTCCGGCCACGGCGCGGGCGGCCAGCCGCTCGGTTGCGGCTTGCAGGCGGGCGTCGATGGTGGTCTCGATCCGCGGCGCGCCGGGGTTTTCGCGCCGCAGCCGGTCAGCCAGCAGCGCGGCGCGGGCCGGAAAGGCGCGGCGGCGGTCGGGCAGGGGGACGGCGCGGGCGGTGGCGGCGGCCTCGGCGTCAAGGACCCCCAGCGCCAGCGCGCGGTCGATCACCCGGTTGCGGGCGGCCAGCGCCGCCGGGCGGGCCGCGGGCAGGTCGGGGCGCCGCGCTTCCGGCGCCTGCGGCAGCGCCACCAGCAGCGCCGTTTCTGCGGGGGTCAGGCGGCGCGGTTCCTTGCCGAACCACATCAGGCTGGCGGCGCGCACCCCTTCGGTATTGCCGCCATAGGGCGCCAGCCGCAGATAGAGGTCGAGGATGCGCCCCTTGTCCAGCCGCCGCTCCAGCGCCAGGGCGACGCGAGCCTGCCGCAGCTTGGCGCGCCAGTCGCCGGTCGGCCCCCGTTCCAGCAGCCGCGCGGTCTGCATCGACAGCGTCGAGGCGCCCGAGACCACCCGCCCGTGCCGCAGCGACTGCCACGCGGCGCGCAGGATCGCCCGGCGGTCCACGCCGTCGTGGCTGTAAAAGCGCCGGTCCTCCCACCCGATCAGCATCGACAGGAACTGCGGGTCCACCCCCGACTGAGGGGGTGCCAGCCGCCACAGCCCGTCGCCCACCGGGAATGCGCGCAGCAAGGTGCCGTCGCGGGCCAGCACCTCGGTCCCGACCGGCACGGTCAGGGCGGGCAGCTCGGCCGTGTCGATCCAGCGGTCCCAAGCGATGCGCGCCCGGTCGGCGCCATAGGCCAGCAGCCCGGCCGCCAGCGCCAGCGCCAGCAGCCGCCGCCCGGCGCGGCGGTCTAGCGGCGGCGGCCCATATTTGCCCCGGCCGGGGTCAGGGCGTGATCGAGGTCCGGCCACTGTCGGTCCAGCCCCGGCGATCCGGGCGATACATGTCCGACACCACCGCCGCCGGATGCGCGAATTCGCCCGCCGTCACCGCCCGCAGCCGATAGGCCAGCCGGATCGGCTGGTCGCCATTGCTGGTGACGGCGGCGGCGAAGCGGTCCTGCCGGAACTCGGCCATGTCGGTCCAGTCGGTCAGCTCCAGCCATTCCAGTCCGGTCAGTTCGCCCTGCGAGATCAGGTTGGGGTTGTCGATCTCGAACCCCGCCGGCAGCGGGTCGGTCAGGATCAGTCGCCCGCCCGAGGCGTCGAACGGCCGGATCTCGACCACCGCCACCAGCCTTGTGCCAAGCGCGACCTGCGCGGGGTCGGCGGGTTCCCCGTCCGGGGTGTAGTAGCTGCGGGTGACGGCAAAGGCGGTGCCGCCGGCCTGCAACGGCTCGACCGGCACGGCGGTGGCGCCAAGCGTGATCGGAAGGGGCGCCGTGCCGTCGTTGCGCAGCGTGGTCAAGGGGACCGTGCCCGCGTCGCCCAGATCGGCGGTGGGGGCCGACAGCGCGGCGCCGTTCAGCACCAGCCCGCCGCCCGCACCCGGTCCGGTGGACAGCGCCTGCCCGGCCAGCACGATCCACGCGGCCTCTTGCGTGGACAGCCAGCCGCCGCGCGCATCCAGCCCGGCCGAGATCGCGGCCGCCGTGCCCTCGCGGTCCACCGCCTGGCTGCCGGCTTCGGCCGCCAGCGCCAGCATCGCGGCGCGGTCGCGCAGGATGGTGCCATAATCGCCGCGGAACCCGTCGCTGGGTTCCTTGCCGTCCAGGGCCAGCGTCTGCGCCCGGCGGAACATCATGTCCGCGCGGGTCTGGTCGCCCACCGCCGCCAGCGCCGCGCCCAGCTGGGCGGCGGCCATGGGGGTGGCAAAGCCCTCGGCCCCGGTGTCGGCGTAATAGCGCAGGTCGCTGACCACCGCGGCGCGTTCGCGCGCCAGCACATAGGCCGCATAGGCCGTGGCCGCGTTTTCGTCGGCATCGGCATATTGCGGGTCGGCGGCCGCGTTCAGCCCGTTTTGCAGGGCAGCCAGCGCATTGCGGAACGCCTGGTCGGGCACCGCGAACCCTGCCTCGCGCGCGCGGGACAGGAAGTCGGCGATATAGGCGTCCAGCCAGCGGTCGCCGGATTCCGCGCTCCACAGGCCAAAGCCGCCTTCGGGGGTTTGCCGGGTCAGGATCTGGGCGATGGCCTTATCCACCGCCTCGCGGTCGCCGCTGCGCGGGGGCGCGCCCTCGGGGGCAAGGCTTTGCGCGTGGATCAGCGGGATCGCGGCCGAGGCAAGCTGCTCGCTGCACCCATAGGCCCAGTTCGACAACTGCGCGATCGCCGCCGGCACGTCCAGCGCGGCGAGTGCGCCGCTGGACAGCATCAGCCGCCCGGTGCCGGGGCGGAAATCGCCCAAGGCCGACAGGTCGAGCGCCTGTTCCTGCCCCGGCGCCAGCGTCAGCCGCATGGCACGGGTCACGGCCGGGTCCAGCCGCTCGACCGGGATCGACAGATCCTTGGTGACGTGGCGGCCATCGGGCAGTTCCGCCGTCAGCCGCAGCTGCGCCAGCCCCTGTTCATCGGGGACGGACAGCGACAGCGGCAGGGTCACGGACTGGCCCTCGGCCAGCGCGGTTTCCGCCGTGATGTCGGTGGTCAGCGCCACGGCATCCTCGGCGCCGGCGATGTTTTCCAGCGCCAGCCGCACGGTGCCGGCGGGGCCGGTGGCGTGGGTCAGGCGCAGCTCTGCCTGCGCCACGTCGCCCGGCGCAAGGAAGGCGGGGACCGTGGCCACCATCACCACCGGGTCGCGCACCAGCATGGTGGTGTCGGCCTGCCCCAGCGCGCTGTCGGTCCAGGCCAGCGCCATCACGCGGACCTCGCCGTTGAAATCGGGCAGCGGCACCTCGACCGTGGCGCGGCCCTGGTCGTCCAGCGCCAGCGGGCCGGAAAACCACGCCATCAGTTTTTCCGTGGGCGGAGGCGCCTGCGTCTGCGCAGAGCCCGCGTCGCCCCCCGCGCGCAGCGCCCCGTCTGCGGCCCCCGAGGGCAGGATCAGCCGCCCGTAAAGGTCGCGCAGCCCCACCCCCAGCCGGCGCTGGCCAAAGTAGTGATCGGTGGCCGAGGGGGGCTGGTAGCCGGTCAGGTTCAGGATGCCCTGATCGACGGCCCAGATGGTGGCATGGACGCTTGCGCCCGGCTGCGCGCCCTCGACCGCCAGCGTGACCTGGGCCACGCCGCGCGGGTCGGTGGATTCGGGCGCGCTCAGCGTAGCGGCCAGCGCCCGGTTGCCGGGATCGACGGTGGCGGGGGCGATGCCAAGCGCGCGCACCGGCGCATGGCCGGCCTGCGCGTCCAGCGGCCGGATGACGCTGGCGGCGACATAGACGCCGGCGTCCCAGTCATCGGTCACCGGCAGTTCCACCGTGTTGCGCCCGGCGCTGACCGGCACCGATTGCAGCGAGATCAGCCGGTTCGACATGACGGACACCAGCGCCACCCCGTCGGCCGCGGCCTCCATCGTCAGGGTGGCGGTGTCGCCGGGGCGGTAGGCCGGACGGTCCAGCGTTACCCGCAGCCGGTCGGGCGTATCGCTGCCCGCACCGGCCACGCCCCAGCCCGCGTCGAACAGGACCGAGCTTTCCGCCCCGTCCGCCGCGCGGATCACCAGTTCGTAGCTGCCCCAGTCCACCGACACCGCCAGCGGCGTGGGGGCGTCGGCGGCCAGCGCCAGTTGCCCCGAAGCGACGCGGCTGCGGCGGGTGACGGGTTCCCAGTTCCAGTCGCCGTCAAGGGCGAACCACTGGTATTCGGTCTGCACCCGGTTCAGCACCCAGTCCACCGTCGCGGCCTGCGGTTGCAGGTCGGTGCCAAGCGCGATCAGGCGGAACGCGGCGTCCGAGCCTTCGGCCACGCTGCCGCCCTCGAAATCGGGGCGCAGGCCAAGCGCGGTGCGGGCGGGGGCGATGGTGCGGGTCACGCGGCGCTCGACCGGGCGGCCGGCGCCTTCGCGCACCGACATGGCCAGCGTCACCTGCCACGGGCGGGCGGCGGCTTGCAGGGCGGGCGGCAGTTCGGCGCTGGCCGAGAAATGCCCCGCGGCGTCGGTCTGCCCCGAGGGCATCGCCACCACATCCGGGTCCGAGGTATCGTCGTGGCGGCCAAAGACATAGCCATCCCACCCCGGCAGGGTGCTGGCGGGGGTCAGGCGCAGCTCGCCGTCCACCGGCAGGTCGGCGGCAGGGGCGCCGAACAGCCAGCGCGCGTCGAATGCGACCGCGACGGGCGTGGCGGCGGGCAGCGCGCCCTGCGGCAGGGTCAGGGCAAAGTCGATGCGCTCGGGGCGGAAATCCTCGACCAGAAGCCGGGCCGAGGCCAGCGCCGGGCCGTCCTCTTCGACCCGCAGGTCGATGCGCCAGGCGCCGCGCGGGGCGTTGCCGGGGATGGGGAAATCCAGCACCGCGCCGCCCGAGCCCGCCGCCTGCGGCACCAGCCGCGCGTGTTCGACGCCATCGGGGCGGATCACGCGGGCGTTCAGCGGCAGGGCATCCAGCGCCTGCGCGCGGCCGTCGCGGGCCAGGATGGTGGCGTGGGCGACCTCTCCGGCGCGATAGGCGCCGCGGTCCAGCGCCATGAACAGGTCGATCGGAGGGGCAGGGGGCGCGCCCTCGACCCCACGGTCGGACAGGTCGAATTCCGGGTCGATCAGCGACAGGAAGGCCAGGTCGGTGATGCTGCCGTCGGCCGATTGCGTCGCGGTCACGATGCCGGGCGCGGCGGCGCCGGTGCCGCGCACCAGCCCCGCGTCGAAATGCGCGATGCCGTCGGCATCCGTCACTGCCCGGCCCAGCACCGCGTTCCCGCGCGAGACCAGCTGCAATTCGACCCCCGCGCGTGCGCTCGCATCGCCCAGGCCGCGCACCGCCACGGTCAGCCCGTCCGCGCCCTGGAATGCGCTGAGCCCCAGGTCCGAGATCATGAACCACTGCGAGGCGCGCGGGCTGCGGTCGGTCGACTGCCCCGGCACGGTCGCGTTCAGCACATAGACGCCGGGGGCCAGCGCCAGCCCCGCCTGCCGCAGGTCGATGCGCGAGGCGACCTCGGTGTTCAGCGGATGGGCGCCGCCGCCTTCGGCGGGGGCCACGTCCAGCCGGCCGCGCCAGATCTCGTCGCCGATCCGGTCCTCGAACCGGTCGATCTGCCAGTCGTCCAGCGGCGCGGCGAACAGGTTGTCGCGCAGCGCGGCGACCAGGTTGCGGTCGGACATCCGATACAGCGCCAGGTCGGCGGAATCGGTATTCACCGTGTTCAGGGTCAGCCCCTGGTCGCCGGTCGCCGGCAGCACATAGGCCCGGCCGGGAAACCGCACCAGCGGCGCGCGGTCGCGGACATAGACCGACTGTTCCACCGTGCGGCGCAGCGTGTCGCCGTTTTCGGCCGGCAACCCGGCGCGCAGGGCAAAGCGCAGTGCCTGCCCGCGCGGGGCGCCGGTGATGCAGATTTCATATCCCTGCGCCTCGACCCCCAGCGCCGGGTCGGGCAACTGCACAAAGGGCCGCATGTCCACCCCCAAGGCCACGGGTTCGGAAAATCCGACGCAGACGCGGGGGTCGGGGCTGTCGCTGTCGGCGCGGCTGTCAGAGACGCGGAAACCGTGGCGTTCCTCCAGCCCTTCGAGCTGGGCGGCGATTTCCGGGTTGCCGGGTTCCGCCGCCGCCGCCTGCCGGATCGCGGCCAGCGCATCGCGGCCGCGCCCGCCCTCTTCGGCCAGCCGCGCCCAGAGTTGCAGCATCGCGTTGCCGGTGCCGGGGTCGCGCAGCCACGAATTCAGCGCGGCCAGCGCCGCCTGGCGCCGCATCCGGTCGTCGCGGGGCCCGTCGGGGGCGCCAGCGGCCTCGTCCAGCGCGACGGCCAGCGCGGCCCAATCGGTGGCCGTGTCGGTCAGCGCCGCCAGCGCCCCCAGCCAGTGAACGTTGTCCTCGGGGGCGTCTGCCGCCTGCGCGTTCTGCCGCAGCCCGTCTGCATCGCTGCCGTCGCCGGGCCAGTTGAGCGAGATCCGCCGCGCCTGTTCCGCCAGGTCACGGCGGTCGGATTCGCCGATCCAGCCGGCCGAGGCCAGCCGTGCGCCGGCCCGCGCGATCACCTCGGCCGAGGTTTCCGCCACGATCCCGGACTGGGCGCCGACATAGGGCGCCCCGGTCCCGGCGTCGGATTTCAGGAAACAGGCACGCGCCCGTGCGTTCCATGTCAGGGCGCGGCACCCTTCGGTCGCCAGGCAGGCCTGCACGCAGGCATCCTGCCCGACCTGGCGGATCATCGACAGGTCGTTGCCCGGCAGGTCCATGTCCGTTTGCAGCACCACCCGGGCAGGGGGCACCACGTCCTCGGGGCGGGTCTGCGCGCCCGCGGCGGGCGCCAGCGCCAGCAGCCCCAGCGCCAGCAGTCCCGGCGCCGCGATGTTCAATCCCGCCCGCGCCGCGCGCAGCCTCTGCCGTTTCACCTGCGCCATGATCGCCCCTCGATTGCGACTCGTGCGGCGGCTGCCGCTATCGGTTCATCCTGCCACAAGTGGAATCGCCGCGCCAATCGCCGGTTGCGAAACGGCGTTCATGCAGCGAAATTTCTTCAGCCATCTGATTAACCATAGTTTATTTTCAAGATTGACCCCGTTCTCTGTTCATGGGCATGTAGGCCGCACGGGTACGTCCCATCGATTCGCCGTCTGACAACGGTTGCAGTCTGTAGCTAGAATGTCCTTCGCCCCGCCCTTTCGGCGGACGATGTATCAATCTGCCCTCAGCCTGTTTTTGTCGGCCTGCATCGTCAGACCTCTGCCCTTCGTTCTCTGGGCCGAGGAGTCTTCAGATGCCTACGAATACCTATACCGTGCTTTATCTCGGCAAGCTGCCGGACATGGATCCCAACGAAACGAACAACACCGCCGAAAAGGCAAAGGATGTGCTGGGCGGCAAGGTTTTCGGGAACAACACCGATCCGCTGTTCGCCGACAGCCTGCGCCTGACGCTGCACGATGACGGCGGTAACTCGGGGGTCCAGTTCGACCACGACAATACCAGCGATACGGTATCCTACCGGCTGAACGGTGTAGAGTATCAACTGAAGGCGGATTCGGGGGTCCTCGTCTCGAACGTCAAGGTCGTGCAGATGATGGACGACGGCACGACGCGGACCATCACCGCCTCGGTCCGGGTCATGCAGGACGTGAACGGCAACATGTTCGTGCTGCCGCCGTTGGCGCATGGTGCGGGTTCCAGCGAAAAGGCCCTGACCGAATACCGGATCGTCAGCATGAAGATGCCGACGGAACGTTGTGATTACAACACCGGCCCGTTCTCGGGGATCGACAACGACCGCAAGGCGCTGCCGTTCCGGGATGGATATATTGATGGCACCGACGGCAACGACCTGATCGACGCCAACTACATCGACGCCGATGGCGACCGGGTAGATCGTGGTGACGCAATCCTGCCCGGCCACACTGGTAACATGGACCATATCCGCGCGGGACGCGGCGACGATACCATCCATGCCGGGCAGGACGACGATACGGTTTATGGCGGCAAGGGTGACGATGTCATCTATGGCGACGACGGCAATGACCTGCTGCACGGCGATCCCGGCAATGACCTGATCTATGGCGGGACCGGCAACGACACGATCCACGGGGGCGACGACAACGACACGCTGCACGGCGATGATGGCAGAGACATGATCTTTGGCGACGCCGGCGACGACGTGCTTTACGGCGGCGACGGCAACGATCTGCTTTATGGCGGCGACGACAACGACACGCTTTATGGCGGCAAGGGTGACGACTTTCTGTACGGCGGTGACGGCAACGACTACCTGGACGGCGGCGAGGGCGCCGACGGGCTGGTCGGCGGCGAGGGCTTTGACACTTTTGTCGCGGGCCACGGCGATACGATCGTGGATTTCAACGCCGGCATCCCGGTCGAGGCGCTGAACGATGGGGATGGGTCGAACAACGATTTCGTCGACCTGTCGGACTATTACAACGCCGATAACCTCGCCATCATCAACGCGCGTCGCGAAGAGCAGGGTCTTGAGCGGTTCAAGACTCCGCTGCACTGGATGCGCGCCGACCAGGATGACGACGGCAGGCTGAACGACATCAACTCTGCCAATGGTTTCGGTCAGGATTTCTTCATGAAAATCCAGAACGACGGCAAGGCGGTGGCGGGCGATGTCCTGAACTATGAAACCACCCATGTCGTCTGTTTCGGTGCGGATGCGCTGATCGAGACGGCCCGCGGCGCGGTCCGTGCCGGCGACCTGGAAGTGGGCGACATGGTGCGCACCCGCGATGCCGGGTTGCAGCCGATCCGCTGGATCGGCGTCAACAGGCTGAGCGCCGCCCAGCTTGACGCGAACCCCAAGCTGCGGCCGATCCGCATTCGTGCGGGCGCGCTGGGACAGGATGTGCCGTCCAGCGATCTGGTGGTCTCGCCGCAGCACCGGGTGCTGGTGCGTTCGCGCATCGCGCAGAAGATGTTCGGCGCGGACGAGGTTCTGGTCGCCGCCAAACAGCTGTGCCAGCTTGACGGGATCGACATTGCCGAGGACCTGTCCAGCGTGACTTATGTCCACTTCCTGTTCGACGAGCACCAGATCGTGTTCTCGAACGGGGCGGAAACGGAATCGCTGTTCACCGGCGACGTGGCGCTGAAATCGGTCGGCCCCGCCGCGCTTGAAAAAATCCTGACGCTGTTCCCGGAACTGCGGGGGGGCGTCGTGCCGACGCCGGCGCGGGAACTGGCCTCGGGGCGGATGGGGCGCAAGATGGCGGCCCGGCACCAGCAGAACCAGCGGTCGCTGGTCAACTGACCGGAGAATGAAGAATGGCGGGTCCGGCCCTTTCGGCCGGGCCTGCCCCGTCAGGTAGCGCTCACGTCAGGTCGCGTTGCCGTGCCTTCGCGCCGTGGCCGACGGGATATAGCCGCCGAAATCGCGGACCCGGCGTTCATGGTCCGCCACCCGCTGCGCCGCATCCTCTGACCGCGAGGCCATGACCGTCAGCAGCGCCTCAAGCGCCGAAAACGCCGCGGTCAGCGACGGCATGATATGCGGCCCGCCCATCGGCAGGAACAGCGCCTCGGCCGCGCCGCGGACGATGGGAGACGAAGGCCGGTCGGTCAGCGCGATGAAGCTGACGCCCCGATCCCGGGCGATGTCGCAGGCCAGCACCACCTCGGACGAATAATGTTCATAAGCGATGGCGACGACCACGTCGTCGGTGGCGGCAGTGGCCATCTGGTCGACCAGCATCCCCGGCAGCGACGGCGCCGGGCTGAAATTGCCGAATGCGATGCCGCCCAGATAGGCGAAATGATGGGCAACGCCGAAACAGCTGCGCGCGCCGACCGTGTGGATGCAGCGCGCCGCCAGCAGGCGCGAGGCACAGCGGTCCAGCACCTCGACCACCTGCGGCTGGGAAAGCGCGGCGATGTTGTCCAGGTCGGCGCGGGCGGCAAGTTCCCACAGCGCGCCGCCGGGGTGCTGGCGCAGGTCGCGGACGCGCTCGCCATAGATCCCGGTCGCGCCGCGCAGCTCCAGCCGCAGCGATTCGCGGAAATCGTCGTAGCCGTCAAAGCCAAGGGCCTGCGCCAGCCGCATCACCGTGTTCGGGCTGGTGCCCGCCGCCCCGGCCAGCTTGCGCACCGAGCTGAAGGCGACCAGCGGCAGGTTGTCCTGCAACCACAAGGCCAGCCGCGCCAGCGCCGGGGGCGCCTGCTGCGCGATTTCGGCCAACTCCCGGCGGATTCGGCCGGTGGTCGTCGCCTGCGCCTTGGCTGTCTGCGTCATGCCGGACCTTTCCTTGCCCATGCCGGGCCTGCCCGGGTGCAAGGAATATTACATATGTAATATGAAATGGCAAAGTCAGTTCATGTGTGCTATTGATGGGGCAGAGCCAGCCGGGCGCCACGAAGGATCGGGCCGCCTCTGCCGCTGGCCTTGGGCAGGACAGGCACATGACAGGACATATCTTCGGTCGCTCGACCCGAATCTCGCCCCCCGTCGCGGTGGCAGGCGATGGCTGCTATCTGATCGACGCGGACGGCAAGCGCTACCTGGACGGCTCTGGCGGGGCGGCGGTGTCCTGCCTGGGTCATTCGAACCAGCGGTTGCGCGATGCGCTGCACGCGCAGCTTGACCGGCTGGCCTATGCGCATACCGGGTTTTTCACCTCGGCGCCGGCCGAGGAACTGGCCGACCGGCTGATCGCGAAAGCGCCCGCGGGGCTGGAGCGGGTCTATCTGGTGTCCGGCGGGTCCGAGGCGGTCGAGGCCGCGATCAAGCTGGCGCGGCAGTATTTCGTGGAAATCGGCCAGCCCCAGCGCCACCGGGTGATCGCGCGGCGGCAAAGCTATCACGGCAACACGCTGGGCGCGCTGGCCGCGGGCGGCAACGAATGGCGCCGGGTGCAGTTCGGCCCGCTGCTGGTGGAAACCAGCCACATCGCCCCCTGCTATGAATACCGCGACCGGCATCAGGGCGAAAGCTCCGAGGCTTACGGCCAGCGCGTCGCCGACGAGCTGGAAACCGAATTGCAGCGGCTGGGGCCGGACAGCGTGATGGCCTTTATCTGCGAACCCGTGGTCGGTGCGACCTCGGGCGCGGTGCCGGCAGTGCCGGGCTACCTGCGCCGCATCCGCGAGATCTGCGACCGCCACGGCGTGTTGCTGATCTTTGACGAGGTGATGTGCGGCATGGGCCGCACCGGCCATCTGTTCGCCTGCGACGAGGATGGGGTGGCGCCCGACCTGCTGACCATCGCCAAGGGGCTGGGCGCGGGCTACCAGCCCATCGGCGCGCTGCTGGTTTCGGGTGCGATCTATGATGCCATCGCGCAGGGCAGCGGGTTTTTCCAGCACGGCCACACCTATATGGGCCACCCCATGGCCGCCGCCGCCGCCAACGCGGTGCTGTCCGAGATCGAGGACCGCGACCTGCTGGCCGCCGTCCGCCGGCAGGGGCATGTGCTGGACAAGGCGCTGCACGACCGCTTCGGCCAGCATCGCCATGTCGGCGACATCCGGGGTCGCGGGCTGTTCCGCGCCATCGAGCTGGTCGAGGACCGCGACAGCAAGCGCCCCTTCGACCCCGCGCGCCGGCTGCATGCCCGCATCAAGGCACTGGCCTTCGAGGCGGGGCTGATCTGCTATCCGATGGGGGGAACCATCGACGGCCAGCGGGGCGACCATGTGCTGCTGGCCCCGCCCTTCATCATCTCGGACGACCAGATCGGCGAACTGGTGGACAAGCTGTCGTGGGCCGTGGACGAGGCGCTTTCGGAATGACCGCGCAACCCCGGACCCTGCCCCGCATCATGCTGGCCCCCAATGGCGCGCGGCTGACCACCGCCGACCACCCGGCGCTGCCGGTGACCATCCCGCAGGTGGTGCAGGCGGCGCTGGATGCGCAGGCGGCGGGCGCGGACGGGCTGCATGCCCATGTCCGCGACGCCGACCAGCGCCATGTTCTGGATGCCGGTCTTTACGCCGAGCTGCTGGCGGAACTGGCCGTGAAAGCGCCCGGACTTTACGTCCAGGTCACGACCGAGGCCGTGGGGCGTTATACCCCCGCCGAGCAGCGGGCGCTGGTGGAAACCCTGCGCCCCGCCGCCGTTTCCATCGCGCTGCGCGAGATCATGGCGGACAGGGAAACCGACCTGAACCGCCGCTTTTTCGCCGGCTGTGCCGAGGCGGGCTGCCATGTGCAGCATATCCTTTATGATGTGGACGACATCCGCCGGCTGGGCGATCTGGTCGCCTCTGGGGTGATCCCGCGCGACCGGCTGGCGGCGCTGATCGTGCTGGGCCGCTATGCCGAGGGGCAGCGGTCCTCCCCCGCCGACCTGCATGAACCGGCGCTTGCGCTGCGGGACCTGCTGCCCGGCGTGGACTGGGCGGTCTGCGCCTTTGGCCCGGCCGAAACCGACTGCCTGGTCGAGGCACGCCGGCTGGGCGGCAAGGCCCGCATCGGGTTCGAGAACAACCGCCTGAACCGCGACGGCCGCCCCGCACACGACAATGCCGGGCGGGTGGCCGAGCTGGTCGCCGAGCTGGCGCGGCAGGGGCT
Source organism: Alphaproteobacteria bacterium (assembly GCA_036678445.1). Taxonomy (GTDB): domain Bacteria; phylum Pseudomonadota; class Alphaproteobacteria; order Rhodobacterales; family Rhodobacteraceae; genus Paracoccus. The sequence goes on along the minus strand of JAZIHR010000017.1, from coordinate 5,589 downwards.
GTAGCGCCGCGCGACCGTAACGGGCGGGCTTTCAGGGCCCGCCCGGGCCATCCTCGCGTGACGCTGCGATTTTTTTGATCACTTTCCCGTTGCAGCAGCGGCGCCGGCTGACTACGTTCCCGGGCCAAGGCCGATTTGCTGCGCCGCGGCAAGGCGCACCACGCATATGGACCGGAGGAGGCCAAGTGCTGGATGTGACAGCGATGCGCGACGAGCTGCGCGCCCATTACGATCTTGCCCCGTCGATGGAACTGGCCCGGGCGATGGCCGATACCCATGCGCGGATGGACCGGGTCGTCACCCTGCTGGACTGGGCTGTCCACGCCCCCTATGTCGCCGCGATCAACCGGCTGAAGCGCGAACGCAATGCGGTGGTGCTGGCGCATAACTACATGCCGCCGCAGATCTATCACGGCATCGCCGATTTCGTCGGCGACAGCCTGCAACTGGCGATCCGCGCGACCGAGGTCGAGGCGCAGGTGATCGTGCAATGCGGCGTGCATTTCATGGCCGAGACGTCAAAGATCCTCAACCCGGCGAAAACCGTGCTGATGCCCGACATGGGCGCCGGCTGCTCGCTGGCCGAAAGCATCACCGCCGAGGGTATCGCGGAAATGCGCGCCCGCTACCCCGGTGCGCCGGTGGTCAGCTACGTCAACACCACCGCCGAGGTGAAGGCGGCGTCCGACATCTGCTGCACCTCGGCCAACGCCGCGCAGATCGTCGCGGCGATGGAGGGCGACACCGTCATCATGACGCCCGACAAGTGGCTGGCGCAGAACGTGGCCGCGCAGGTGCCGCAGAAACGCGTGGTCTGGTGGGACGGCGCCTGCATCGTGCACGAGCAGTTCACCCCGCAGGACCTGCGCGATTTCCGCAGCTGGCACCCCGGGCTCAAGATCATCGCGCACCCGGAATGTCCGCCCGACGTGGTGGCCGAGGCGGATTTTGCCGGCTCGACCAGCGGCATCCAGGCCTGGGTGGAACGCGAGCGCCCGGAACAGGTGATGCTGGTGACGGAGTGCTCGATGGCCTCGAACATCTCGGATTCGCTGCCCGAGGTCGAGTTCTTGGGGCCGTGCAACATGTGCCCCTATATGCAGATGATTACCCTGGAAAAGGTGCTGTGGTCGCTGCACACGATGACCGGCGCGGTCGAGGTGGACCCTGCCGTGGCCGAGCCCGCGCGCCGCGCGGTGCAGCGGATGATCGACCTGTCGCGGCAGCTGGCGGCCTGACGCGGATGCAGCGGGCAACAACCGGGGAGCGTCGGGTTCTTGGCGCTGCCGCAGCGGGGGCTTCGCGCCCCCGCGCCCCCGCGGGATATTTGCATGATGAAGAACAGGTGCCGGCGCTGGAAACCGGCCGCGTCGTCATCGTCGGGGCGGGGCTGGCGGCGCTGACCGCCGCGCTGCGGCTGGCGCCGCGGCCGGTTCTGATGATTTCGCCCGAGCCCTTGGGCAGCGGCGCCAGTTCCGCCTGGGCGCAGGGCGGGATTGCCGCCGCGATGGACCCGGCGGATGCGCCCGCCAACCATGCCGCCGACACGATCCGCGCCGGGGCCGGGCTGGTCGATGCGGCGGTGGCGGATTTCGTGACCGCGCAGGCGCCGGGGCAGATCCGCACCCTGACCGGGATTGGCGCGCCCTTCGATCGCACGGCCGAGGGTGGCTATGTGCTGTCGCGCGAGGCTGCGCACGGCTTTGCCCGCGTGGTCCGTGTGCGCGGCGATCAGGCTGGGGCCGAGATCACCCGCACGCTGATCGCGGCGGTGCGGGCCGCGCCCTCGGTCCAGGTTCTGGAAGGAGTGATCGCCACCGGGCTGGCTGTCGAGGGCGGGCGCGTCGCCGGTGTGCGGCTGATGGCGGCCGAGGGATCGGCGCCCGTGTTGCTGCGCGCGCCGGCGGTGTTGCTGGCGGCGGGGGGCGCGGCGGGGCTGTATGCGCGCACCACCAACCCCTCGCGCATTTGCGGACAGGCGCTGGGGATGGCGGCGCGGGCCGGGGCGGTGGTCGCGGATGCCGAGTTCGTGCAGTTCCATCCCACCGCCATCGACTGCGCCGAAGACCCCGCGCCGCTGGCGACCGAGGCCCTGCGGGGCGAGGGCGCCTGGCTGGTCAACCGGCTGGGCGAACGTTTCATGCTGCCCCTGCACGAGGATGCCGAGTTGGCGCCCCGCGACGTGGTGGCGCGCGCGATCTTTGCGCAGACGCAGGCCGGGTTGCGCCCGGCGCTGGACACGCGCGCGGCGCCGGGTCCGCGCATCCTGACGGATTTCCCCGCCGTGTCCGGCGCCTGCCGGCGCAACGGCATCGACCCGCTGCGCGAGCCGATCCCGGTGGTGGCGGCGGCGCATTATCACATGGGCGGCGTGGCCTGCGACCGGCAGGGGCGCAGCTCGTTGCCCGGGCTGTGGGTGGCTGGAGAGGCGGCCTCGACCGGGTTGCATGGCGCCAATCGGCTGGCCTCGAACGGGCTGCTGGAAGCGGTGGTGTTCGGCACCGCCGCGGCCGATTCGATTGCCGCCGCGGTTGCCCTGTCTGCGGATGCCCCGCCGGTGGAACTGCCCATCGCCGGCACCGGAGAGCTGCCCGACCCGCGGCTGGTCGCCCGGTTGCGCGCCGCCATGACGGCGGGCGCGGGCGTCATCCGCGACGCCGAGGGGCTGGCCCGCACCCTGCGCGAGATCGCCGCCATCGAATCCGCCCAGCCCGGCTGCGAGCCGTTGCTGAACATGACCGCCACCGCCACGCTGATCGCCGCCGCCGCGCTGGTCCGGCGCGAAAGCCGCGGCGCGCATTGCCGCAGCGACTTTCCCGACGCTGCCGGCCCGACCGGCCAGCGCAGCCGCATGACGCTGGCCGAGGCGCAGTCCCTGCGCCCCCTGCCCGAGGAGACATGATGACCACCGATCAACCCGCCCGGATGCCGCCCCTGCCCGACATGGTGATCGAGCCGCTGGTCCGCGCCGCGCTGGCCGAGGACCTGGGCACCTATGGCGACATCACCACGCGCACGGTGATCCCCGCCGGCACCCGCTACCACGCCCGCATCCGCGCGCGCGAGGCCGGCGTTGCCTCCGGGATGCGGCTTGCCGCCATCGCGTTCCGGCTGATCGACCCCGGTCTGCGCTTTACCCTGCGGGTTCCCGACGGCAGCTCCTTTGCGGTGGGCGACGTGCTGGCCGAGATCGAGGGCGAGGCGGCCTCGATCCTGTCGGCCGAGCGGGTGGCGCTGAACTTTGCCGGGCGGCTGTCGGGGATCGCCACCCAGACCGCGGCCTTTGTCGCGCAAACCCGGGGCACGGCGACGCGGATCACCTGCACCCGCAAGACCACCCCCGGCCTGCGCATCGTGGAAAAGCAGGCGGTGCTGCATGGCGGCGGCTATAACCACCGTTTCAGCCTGTCCGACGCCATCCTGATCAAGGACAACCACATCGCCGCCGCGGGCGGCATCCGCGCGGTGCTGCGGGCGGTCAAGGCGCGGGCCTCGCACATGATCCGCACGGAAATCGAGGTCGACCGGCTTGACCAGCTGGCCGAAGTGCTGGACGAGGGCGGCGCCGATGTCGTGCTGCTGGACAACATGACAACGCCCATGCTGCGCGAGGCCGTCGCCATGGCCGGCGGGCGGATCGTGCTGGAGGCCTCGGGGACCATGCGGCTGGACCGCATCGCCGAGGTGGCCGCGACCGGGGTCGATTACATCTCGGTCGGGGCGCTGACCCATTCCAGCCGGACGCTGGATCTTGGCCTTGATTTCTGACTGTTGCAGGAGAGTGACATGAGCGCCACCCCCGACCGCAAGCCCCGGCTGACCCCCGTCGAGATTCGCGCCCGCAAGGGGGGCGAGCCTGTCGTCTGCCTGACCGCCTATACCACCCCCGTGGCCGAACTGGTGGACCGCCACTGCGACCTGGTGCTGGTCGGCGACAGCGTGGGGATGGTGCTGCACGGGCTGGACACGACGCTGGGCGTCACCATGGAGATGATGATCCTGCACGGGCAGGCGGTGGCCCGCGGGCTGCGCCACGCCTGCATGGTGGTGGACCTGCCCTTCGGCAGCTTCGAGGAAAGCCCGCAACAGGCGTTCCGCAACGCGGCAAGGCTGATGGCCGAAACCGGCTGCCAAGCCGTCAAGCTGGAGGGCGGGCAGCATATCGCCGAAACCGTGCGCTTTCTGGTTGCGCGCGGCATCCCGGTGATGGCCCATGTCGGGCTGACTCCGCAGTCGGTCAACACGCTGGGCGGCTACAAGGTGCAGGGCCGCGGCGCCGAGGGCGATCAGGTGCTGGCCGATGCCAAGGCCGTGGCCGAGGCCGGCGCCTTTGCGGTGGTGTTGGAAAAACTGCCCGCCGAGCTGGGCGCGCGGATCTCGCGCGAGATCGCGGTGCCGACCATCGGCATCGGCGCCGGCCCGGACTGCGACGGGCAGGTGTTGGTCATCGACGACATTCTGGGCATGTTCACCGCTTTCCGCCCCAAGTTCGTCAAGCGCTATGCCGAGCTGGGGCAGGACGCCGACCGCGCGATCGAGGCTTACGCCGCCGAGGTCCGGGCCCGCAGCTTTCCCGGCCCGGAGCACTCTTTCGCCGCCGAGGTGAAGAAGGGCTGAACACCGGCAGGCAGGGGGCAGGGGCCCGCCCCTTGCCCCTGTCGCCCCCGCCCTTGCCTCGGCTCAGGCCGGGCGCGGGCGGTGGTCGAGGATCGGTTGTGCCCCGGCCAGCGCCTCGGGCGCCACCCAGCGCAATTCGCAGCCCAGCCGGGTCACGTCGCGCACCCGCGCCACCAGCAGCGCGCCCAGTTCGTCCGAGGGCGCGGCGCCGATTTCCAGCGTCAGCCGGTCACGCTGTGCGACCCGGTCGATGACGAAACGTGCGGACGGGCCAGCGGGCAGGGTGGAAGGCAGCGCGGCAAGCACCTCGGCCAGCATCGAGGGGCGCAGGAACATTCCCTTGACCTTGACCGCATCGTCGGCCCGCCCCAGCCAGCCGCGCAGCCGGCGGTTCGTGTGGCCGCTGGCGGCGTGGCCCGGCGCAAACCCCGACAGGTCGCCGGTGCCAAAGCGGATCAGCGGGTAATCCGGCCGGAACAGGGTCACCACCAGTTCGCCCACCTTGCCCTCGGGCAGCGGCTCGCCGGAACCGGGGGCGACGATCTCGGCCCACAGGGATTCGGCCAGCACCATGCCGTCGTGCGAGTGGGTCTCGTAGGCGATGATGCCAAGTTCGGCGGTGCCATATTGCTCGAACACGGCGATGCCGCGGTCGGTGAACGCCGTGCGCAGGCTGGCCGGCAGCGCCGCCGCCGACAGCAGCGCGACCTGGAACGGCTGCGGCTGGCCGGCGGCGTCGGCGGCCTCGATCAGGATGTTCAGGTAATCGGGGGTGCCGACATAGACCCGTGGCGCATAGGCCCGCATTGCTTGCAGGATCGGCAGCGTGTTGCCGCCGCCGGCCGGGATCACCGCCGCGCCAAGACTGCGGGCCGCGTCGTCGAACATCAGCCCCGCCGGGGTCAGGTGATAGCCGAAGCAGTTCAGCACCACGTCCCCCGCCCGCACCCCTGCCGCGCGCATCGCCAGCAC
>JAZIHR010000016.1:0-32861 GCA_036678445.1 Alphaproteobacteria bacterium | reverse complement strand
GGCGGGTTGGGGTCGATCGCTGGCCATATGGGCTTTCGCTGCTCGGGCTTTACAGGCAGGTGTTACAAAGCCACCAGATGGATTGCCAGCCTTGCCAGCGAAATGCCCGGAACGATGAATACACAGCCCCGCCACGCCGCCACGCCGGCCCGCCCCTCGAACGGGTTCTTCCGGATGGTGCGGACGGTGTCGGCGCTGATCCTGCGCGAAATCGCGACGACCTATGGACGCTCGGCCGGAGGGTATCTGTGGGCGCTGGCCGACCCGATCCTGGGGGTGACGCTGCTGACCGTCATCTTCCAGGTGGTGATGGGGCGCAGCAGCCCGCCGATCGGAGGCAACTTTCCCCTGTTCTACGCCACCGGCTACGTCACCTTCCAGATGTATAACGACATCTCGAACAAGATGGCGGCGAGCCTGCGCTATTCGCGCCCGCTGCTGGCCTATCCCGCCGTGACCTTCGTCGATGCGCTGCTGGCCCGGCTGATCCTGAACACCATCATGCACGTGATCGTCTTTACCGTGCTGATCGCCGGCATCGCGGTGGTGTTCCGGCTGGCGCTGGTGATGGACGTAGCGGTGGTGATCCGCGCCCTGGGGCTGACGGCGCTGCTGGGGGCCGGAGTGGGCACGATGAACTGTTTCCTGATCATGCGCTTTCCGGTCTGGGAACGCGCCTGGTCGATCGTGACCCGGCCGCTGTTCCTGATCTCGGGCATCTTCTTTACCTATGACATCATGCCCAAGATCGCGCAGGACGTGCTGTGGTGGAACCCGGTGCTGCATGTGATCGGGCTGACCCGGCGCGGCGTCTATGGCATCTATCCGGCGGATTACGTCAGCGAGACCTACGTCACCCTTGTCGCGCTGATCCTGCTGGCGCTGGGGCTGCTGCTGCTGTCGCGGCGCTACCGCGACCTGCTGGAGCTGCCCTGAGCCTGCCCCCCCTCCGTTTTCCCTATTCCGCCCGGCCCCGGGGCCTGTCCCTGCTTGCCTCTGCCCCCGCCTCTGCCCCCGCCTCGGGCACGGCGGAGGGCCGCAGGGAACCCTCCGCGGGCGGGCTGGTGGCGCAGCCCTCGTTCATCCGCTGGCAGCGGTATTCCCGCATCAGGGGCACCCGCTGCGGGCGAAAGCTCTGGGCTGTCCGTTGCAGCGCGGCGATCCGGTTGACGTGGAACACCCGGAAATCCATGCGCAGCCGGCAATGCGCCAGCAGCATCAGGCTGCGGTCGCCATAGGACAGGCCCAGCGGCCAGATCAGCCGCTCGGACATGGTGTCCCTGAGGTCGGTATAGACGATCCTCACTGCCTCTTCTTCCCAGCAGGCCTGGCGCAGGGCGGCCAGGTCGATGGTCGGGGGCGCGCGCTCGGGCCCGGTGGAAAAGCTGCGCATGATCGCGTGCAGCGCCTGCCGGGCCTGGCCCCCCGGCAGCGTGGCGATGATGCGCGCCATGGCGTCGCGCGCCGCCGCGATCAGCTCGGTGTCGCCGATCCGGTCCAGCGACTGGACGGCCAGCAAAAGCGACTCGATTTCCAGCCGCGAAAAGCTTTGCGGCGGCAGGGCGGGGTCCTCGGTCAGGACATAGCCCAGACCCGGCGCGCCGTCGATCAGCGCGCCCCCGGCCCGCAGCGTGGCGATGTCCCGGTAAAGCTGGCGGGACGAAACGCCGGTTTCCTGCGCCAGCCGCGCCGCCGTGACCGGGCCCGGCAGGCGGCGCAGCGCATCCATCAGGCGCATCAGCCGGTCTGTCCGCGCCATACTGTCACCTTCTGTCAGCAGCGATGTGCCAAGCCTGTCGCCGCAAACAATGACGGAGTCAAACCATGCTGACCTTTTACCACGCGCCCAACAGCCGCTCGACCAGCGTGAAGCAGCTGATCCTGGAACTGGGCATCGAGGACCAGGTCGAAACCGTCGAGGTGACGATCCCGCGCCACGACGGTTCGGGCGCGCGCGATCCGGCGAACCCGCACCCCGAAGGCAAGGTGCCCTACCTGACCGACGGCGGGGACCACGTCCGCGAACGGGCCGCGATCGTCCTTTACCTGACCGACCGCTTTCCGCAGGCCGGGCTGGGCCGCCCGGTCGGGGATCCGCAGCGCGGCAGCTACCTGTCATGGCTGGTGTGGTATCAGGGCGTGTTCGAGCCGGTGGCGATTCTGGGCTGGGCCGGAATCCGGCACCCGGCGGTCGAGGCATCGCTGCGCGATTACGACACCGCGCTGTCGCGGCTGGACGAGGTGCTGGCCCGGCAGCCCTATCTGCTGGGGCAGGACTACAGCGCCGCGGACCTGCTGTGCGCGGCCCCCTTTGCCTGGTTCGGCGATGCCCTGCCCGGCACGGCGGCGGTCCGCGACTGGGTCGCCCGCTGCATGGCGCGCCCCGCGGCCCGGGCGGTCGAGGGGCGCTGACCCGCCTGCGCGCCCGTCAGCGCGCCCGCCAACCCGGCCGTCAACCCGGCTGCCGGCCCATATGGCCATGATGGCCGCGTGGTCTTGGGGCGGCCCCTGCCGATCAGGGGCCGTGCCATGCGGCCACGGCCGTTGCGGCCCTACGCCGGTTCCCGGGGGCCAAGCGTAAAGGCGGCCCGGTCCACGCCGCCGTCGCTGCCGCACAAGACAAGCGCGGCCCTCCCGGAAAGGGCTGGGCCGGCAAGGACCGGACCGATCCACGCCGCGCCGGTATGGCCGAATTCCAGCGCCGGATAGACCGGCTCGGGGTCCGCATCGGTCAGGCGGCTGCCGACCCGCAACAGCGCATACGACAATTCCGAGGCGCGGTAGCGGCTGTTGTTCCAGTCGGACACCACCCGGTCGACGCCGGCGCCGGTCGCGTCAAGCGCCGCGTGGGCGGCCTCGGACAGCCCGGTAAAGGCGCTGTCCGCATTGGCGCTTTCGGGGACCGGCTCTTGCGTCAAGGCCACCGCGTGCAGGCGCGCCGCGGCCTGGCGCAGCTGCCCCGGCGCCGTGCACAGCGCGGCGACCGCGGCTTCTCCGGGGATGAAGCCCCATTTGTTCTGCTCGTCGAACAGCGCCCGGCGGGCCAGCAGCGCGTTCAGGCGGTCGCGGCAGGCAAAGCTGTCGGCGGCGACCAGCAGGACGGGGCCATGGCGGCACAGCTCGGCCGCCCTTGCCAGCGCCGGGGCGGTGCCGGCCGCCTGCGCCTGGATCGCCACGACGCCCCGCGCCGGGTCGCACCAGCCGGCCCCTTGCAGCGATGCGGCGGTGCCGGCGGACAAGGTCTCGGCGCGTTCCGGGTCGAAGCCCGGCCCCGCCGCCGGGGTCAGCACCACCAGCGCACAGCGCGGCCAGGATATGCCCGCGGCCAGCAATTGCTGCCGCAGATCCCTGAGCGCGACGCCGATCAGCGCGTGGATGCGGGTTTCGGCCCGGTCGATCCCGGCATCGGGCGCAAAGGCCCGCAGCAGGGGCTTGTAGTCGTTGCCGAAGAAATCCCCGGCCGCGGAAAGCGGCAGCAGGCCGCCCCGTCTTGCGGCCTCTACGGCCCTCAGCCCGGCGCCACAGGCGGTCGCCAGCCCGAAAAAAGCAATGTCGAGCATCAGAACAACCCCGCCTGCAAGGCCAGGCAGGCCAGAAGCGCCTGCAAGCTTTCGGTTTCGATCGAGACCCGGTCGATCAGCAGGTCGTTGCCCGCGACGAACCATTCCTCTTCGCCCGGCTCGAACTCGGCCACGGCTCCCGGCGGCAGGAACGCCCGCAGGCCGGAAAGCCGCAGGATGGCGTCCTCGGCCACCGGCCCGGGCATGAGGGCGGCATCGCCGCCAAGGACCAGGCGCGGTTCATGCAGGATGTCGCCGCGGCCGGTGTGGAACGGGTCGAACGGCGCCGCGCCCTGAGGGGCGGCCTGCAACAGGATGCTGTCGATGCCGGTCGCGAAATCAAAGCCGGCCCAGACCCCCCGGGCGGCGGTTTCGTCCCCCAGGGCGGCAGCCAGCAGCGCAAGCTCCTGCGGGTCGGCGTCATGCAGGGCGATGGCCAGCCGCAGCGCGATCACGATGACCGGCCGGGGCAGGGGGGCGCCGGCAAGCCTGATCTCGACCAGCCCCGGCGCCGGGCTTGCGGCCCTGATCTGCACGGCGCGCGCCCCGAAAAACCCGTGGGCCAGCAGCGGCGCCAGCAGGTCCAGGTTCCCCTGCAACACCGCCGCATTCCCGGCGGCATCCCGGTCCTGCGCAAGCGCACCGTAGCGCAGCAGGATCCGCGCCTGCCCCGGCCCTGCCGGCATCGGCGCGAGCAAGAGTTTTTCCCGATACCGGCGCAGGCCCATTTCAGCCCAGCCTGTCCTGCCATGCTTCCAGCCGGTCCACTGCCTCGGGGTCGTCGTGGTTGCTGCCGAACAGCCAGCGCAACACATAGTCCCGCTGCATCCGCACCGGCGCAAGGGCGCGGGCCACCTCGCGGTAGGTGGAAATGTCCTCGGCCCGGTTCACGTCGCCCCAGATCGGTTGCGGCCCGGCGCAGACCGTGGTGACAAGCCCCTGCCGCCGGATCTCGATGCCGCCGGCCCCGTCCAGCCCCCCAAGGTCAGGAAGCCGGTCGGTGAATTCCCTGCCAAGCAGCGTGCGCCAGCCGATATCCGCGATGCCGGGCAGCAGGTCGGGGAACATCCGGTAAAAGGCCATCCCCTCGTCCCGCCGCAGGCCCATGGCGGCCTGTTCGGGCTGCACCTCGATGGCGCAGCGATAGCGGGGAAAGATGCGCGGCAATTCGCCCAGAAGGCTGGATTTCGCGGCGGGAAGATAGACCCCCATCCCCATCGCGCCGCAGATGACCGGCAGGTCGGCAAGCACCTCGCCGACGGCATCGGCAAAGGCCACCAGGCCCGGCGCCTGCGCATCAAGCTCGATCTGGAAAAGCGCCTCATGCGCGCCCTGCTCGATGCGCAGATGCGGCGGCGAGGCGATGTTGAGCGGCGCCCCCGGCCAGCCGTTGAACCGCAGCGTGCTGGGCCAGGACAGCGGGTCCGAGGCCAGCCAGCCCCGGGTTTCCGCAAGGGTTTCCGGGGTGACGGGTTCGGGCTTCAGGGTCTTGATCCGCCCCCCCGACCGGGCGACAAAGGCAACCTGTTCGCCGCCGACGGCCAGGAACAGGTCCATGATGCGCAAGGCCGCCGCCTTCATCGCCGGGTCGGCCAGCGGCAGGTCGACAAAGGCAAAGATGCGGAAGGCCGGCAGGGCAAAAGCCTCGTTTTCAAAGAAAAGGGGTTCGGGCGTCATCACATAACCGGCATGGTTGGAGCTTTGGGGGTTTTGTCGCAGGCACAGGTTGCGTTGTCGACCTTGACCGGGGCGCTGCCAGAGGCGCGGCGATAGGCTTCCTCTTGCCGCTGCCCGGCCTGCCAGTCGTCAAGATAACCCGTGTTCGGGTCGTCGAACTTGAAGTCATAGGCCTTTTCCAGCGACCCGTCCGCCCCGATGACCGAAAAATCGGGCTGCACCTTGATCGCCTTGTCCATGATCATGTCCGAGGCCTTGACCATGTCGTAGACATCCTTGACCGCGATGGCGGTATCCACCACGTCATAGATGGTCGAGACCACGTTCAGGCCCGGCACCAGTTTCAGCCAGGCCCGGCCGGCCATTTTCGCGCCCTGCTGCACCAGCTTGCGCTGCAACAGCTTGTCGACCTGCCGCTTGACCGCGCGTTCCATGCCGCTGCGGTCGTAAATCTTGCGCGCGCCCTCGAAGATCTTGTCCGCGCTGGCGAAAAAGGTCCGCTCGGCCGCGCCGATCTTGCTGCCAAGCGCCTTGCTCAGGCCGCTGCCTGCGCTGCCCAGCCTTGCATTGACCTTGTTCTTGGCGATGGTCGAGGGCCGGGGACAGCCGGTCTTGCCGCTTTTCTTGCATTTGTGCCATTCGTCCCGGGCCTCGCAAAAGACCTTGCACAGTTCCCTCAGCACCGGGTCGCGGATCGAGGCCGGAGGCTCGTAATGCCCCCCGACGCCCGAGATGCAGTTACGGTTGTTCATATACATCTTGTCGGAAAGGCGGCAGATGTTGCGCCCCTCGACACGGACGTTCGGGGAATGGGTGATCCAGGTGCTTTCGTGAAGCTGGGTGCCCGAAATGACCCCCTTGCCCACGCCGGGTTCGTCCCCCTGACAGCGGCTGTGCGCCGAACCCCTGCAATCAATCACGTTGCCGCCGTCGGCAAAAACCGTCCTGCTGCCGCGCACCAGATCCCGGGAAAAAGAGATGATCGCATACGGGACCGGAGCCCCCGGCGACCGGCAGACATCCGGGGTCGAGTTGATCTCGTGCCCGCCGGTGCCCTTATGCGAAACAGTCAGGCCATTGGCTGAAACGGTATGGGCCATCAGGCGGTTTCCTGCGCAATGCCGGTCGAAAAGCGGCTGGCGTCATGCGCGCTGGCCGCAAAGCCCTTGTGGTCGCGCAGGGCGATGAAGCTGCGCTCGACCAGAATGTCGTTCTGGGCGGCGGCAATCGGCAGGTAGCCCGCCCAGACCAGCGTCAGCTGCATCCGGTCGATATCCATGGCCACGGTCTGCAAGCGCGGTTCCTGCTGGGTCCAGCGGCCCGAAAAGCGGGTCGCCATCTCAAGCCCGATCTGCGGCAGGCGGAAACGCAGCGGCTCGGGGCGGACCCCGGTCAGCTCGACCTCGGCGCCGGGCAGGGTCGCGGGGTCAAGCCATTGGTCGCGGGGCGCCGATTGCCAGAAATGCGGGTCAAGATCGGCAGGAAGCAGCGGCGCGCGCTGGCGCTGCCACCGGGCATCATAGGTGCCGCCAAGGCGCTGGCGCGCGGGCCGGGACCGCGCCAGCGGGGCAAAGGCAACCGGCTGGCCGCTCAGGTGGGTTTCGCCGGGGGCGACAAGCCGGGGCAGCGGGCCGTCCTGCCCCGGCCCCGGTCCCTGGGGGTTTTCGGGGCCCTCGGGCCCCTGAGGGCCGGGGGCGGCACTGTCCCAGCCCAGCGATGCGGGTTCCGCGTCCCCGCGGGACACCCGGACAGCGCCGTCGCGCCAGACCGCCGCCGGCAGGACATGCAGCATCTTGCGCCAGGCCCCGATCCGCGCGGTGACCGGCCAGCCGTCCCGGCCCTTGCCGGGCGGAGGTTGCGCGTGGCCGGTCAGGGTGAAATCGCACAGCGGTTTCGGCGGGCAGATGTCGCTGTCGGCGACAAGCGCCGGCCCGTCGAACTGCGGCCCGACCAGGACCGGCGGCTGCGCGCTCAGGAACAGGGGCGCCTTGTCGGGGCGGATTCCGAACCCCGCCTTGAGGAACAGGCACCACAGGCTGCGCGCCATGTGGTCTTTCAGGAAACACCCATGGCAGGTGAACGGAGTGGTGTTTTCGATGTCCCACATGGCGCTGCCTCAGTTCAGGTCGATCCAGGCGCCGTGCAGGGCCATGCGCCCCGAGGAATCCAGCGCGATGTCCTCGGCCTTGATGCGCACGCGCCCGTCCGGGTGCAGCCGGATCTGCGCCTTTTCAAAGCCGATCGTCAGCCACCCGTCGCCATCGGGCGGATGAACGGCCCGCGATGCCGCCTGCAACTGCGCCGCGCCGACATAGCCCAGAACCGCGACATGCCCGCGCGAATCGCGGCAGATCGCGACCTGCCCCGGTGCCGGAGACATGGTGGACAGGTCAAGGACGCGCCCGGATTCGACCCCCGCAAGAAGCGGCAGCCCCTCGGCCGTGGTCCCGATCACCGGCCGCATCACAAGATCGCCCCCGGGGGCAGCGGCAAGGCCGGGCTGCAAAGTGGGATCGGGCTTCATCGCGCGGACCCCGCCGGGGCAAGGGACGGTCCGGGCCGGGGCGCCGGGCGGACCACCGCACCCCGTGCCGGGCGACCGAACGGCGCCCCCTGTTCGCGCGGGTCGCGGCCGTCCCGCGGGGTTTCATCGGAAAAACTGTTCATGAAGCCATCTTGTCAATACAGGGGCAGCAGCCGGTAATGCGGCAGGTCGCGGCCTTAATTATGGTCGATCCGGGCGGATTTCAGCTTGATCGAGGAATCGCCGGACACAAGGATATTCCGCCCGGTCAATGTGATCGTGCCGTCCTTTTTCATTTCCAGGCGGCTGTCGCCCACGGTCAGGGTAAAGGAATCTCCGGCGTCGATGGCCATGGTCTTGCCGGCGCTTTGCGTGATGCGGCTGGCGGCGGTCATGCTGATCGAATTGCCGGACGTGGCCTCGAATGAATTTCCCGTGGTCAGGAAATGCGATATGCCGACCGTGACCGCGCTGACGGTTCCGATGGTTTCGGATTTCGCCTTTTCGACGGCAAGGGACATGTTGCCCTCTCCGGGGTTCAGAAGCCCCGGCAGGCCCAACCCCGAGGCGACCGCGCCGATACCGCCGGCAAGGCCAAGCAACCCCTCGTTCACCACCTGGCCGATCGAGGCCGGCCCGACCGAGATCGCCATGTTGCCGCCGATGGATTCGACGTGGTTATTGGCAATCTCGATCGACTTGTTGTGCCCGACGGATTGCACCCAGTTATTGTCGATTCTTTCGCTGTGGTTGTGCAGGGTCTTTTCGTTTCGATCCTTCTGGGCGTGTATGTATATCTCCTCTCGTCCCGCCTGGTCCTCAAAGCGGATTTCGTTGAAGCCCTTTCCCTGGTGAGTGTCGGACCTGAAGGTGCTGACGGTCTTGTTGGCGGGCAGGTCGTAGGGCGGCGTGTTCCGGCCGTTGTAGACGCAGCCGGTGACCAGCGGCTTGTCGGGGTCGCCTTCCAGGAACTCGACCACCACCTCCATGCCGATGCGGGGGATCACCATGCCGCCCCAGCCGGCGCCGGCCCAGTTCTGCGACACCCGGCAACGCATCGAGTGCGCGCCTTCCAGATCCCAGTGGAACCGCACCAGGATGCGGCCATGGTCGTCGCAGTCGATCTCGCCCTCGCCCACCACCATCGCGGTCTGCGGCCCCTGCACCGTCGCCGGCGGGGTCTTGAGTTCGGGCATCAGCGGCGCCGAGGCCGGCATCAGCACATAGGTCCCCGAATAGGCATAGCCGTCGCTGGCCGTGCCGCCGGTCCCGTAACTGTCCGACACATAGGAATGTCGCGCGCCGAGGCACAGGAATTCCTCGCCCCCGCCCGGCACCGGGTCGCCCGACAGCACCACCCGCACCCCGCCGCCAAGCGCCGGGATGTCGCCCGCGGCCTCGTATCGGCGGTCCTGCCCGCGCGCGCCCTCGACCCGCAGCCCGGCCACGGCCTTGCCGCGGTCCTGGTCCGCGTAGCCGCCGGGCCAGTCGAAGCTTTCGATCTGCCCCTGGGCATGGGTCGCCTCGCCCGTGCGGCCGACCTCCATCGCCGCGTTCGGGGTCTTGAAGTTATAGTCCGTCAGCCGGATCGCGCCGGTGGTAAGGCGCCGCGCCGGGCGCCAGTCGCGGAAATGCTCGACCTCCTCCTGGTGGTGACCGTCGGCGGGCCGGTAGGGGCGCGCGCCGATCGAGACGTGGTTTTCGACCGTATCCGTCAGCACCATCGCATGAGAATCTGAAGAATGCGTAAAGTGATACGAGATTCCGAACCGCTCCATCAGCCGGCAGGCAAAGGCAAAGTCGCTTTCGCGATACTGCACGGTGTATTCCAGCACGGGATAATCGCCGGCCAGCGCAAACCGCGCCGCCCCGGCCGAGGCATAGCCGGCCAGGATTTCATCAAGAATCTGGGGGACGGTCTTGTGGTGGAATATCCGCTGGTTACGCCGCAGCGTCGCCAGCCAGAGCCACGGTTTCAGCACCAGCCGGTAGCGGTGCCCGCCTTCGCCGGGGCCCAGCCAGCGCGCCTCGGTGACGATGCCGCCAAAAGGGCGCTCGACGCCGTCATGGCCCAGCAGGGTGACGCAGGCATGGGTGCCGGTCAGCGCGTCAAAGTCCAGATCGGGCGTCACCGACAGGCAGTCGACCTGATAGTCCGACAGCGCATTCAGGTAATCCGCCCCCTCGAACCGTTGCAGGACCAGAACATCCCTGCCCAGAACCGTCGAAAGGCGCCCCATCCGGGCATCCTGGCGAAAAATCGAATTCATTAATGCACCAAAACAATGACGTGCCGACTACTGCCGGCAACCTCGGGGCCACAACCTCCGGTGTCAAGCGCAACAGGGCCATCCCGCGGCGCCGCCGGGCAGAAATCCGGGAAAGGAGGGGCGGCGGCAAGGCCGGGGCCGGGCAGCCCCGACTATGAATAACCCGAGTTATGTAATAATCCAGGCGCGGAACCTGCCGCCCGGCCGCAGGTCACGGATCGCCGGGCATGGTTGCCGGGGAACCTATTCGACATGCCCGCCCAGGTAGAGCGCCCTCATGGCAGGATCCGCCAGCAGTTCCTTGGCGGGCGCGTGGATCGCCACCTTGCCCAGGGACAGGACATAGGCGCGGTCGGCGACGCCAAGCGCCTCGAAGGCGTTCTGCTCGACCATGACGATGCACATGCCCTGGCTGTCCCGGATATGGGCGATGGCGTCAAAGACCTCGTGCAGCATCAAGGGCGACAGCCCGGCCGAGGGCTCGTCAAGCAGCAGGATCTCTGGCCCTCCGATCAGGGCGCGGGCCAGCGACAGCAGCTGCCGCTCGCCCCCGGACAGGGCCGAAGCCTTGCGGTTCTGCTTGCTGGCCAGGGCCGGATATTGCGCCATCAGCGCGTCGTAACGCTGCGCGGTGGTGTCGCGATCCAGCCCCCGGGCGCCAAGACGCAGGTTTTCCGCGATCGTCAGGGTGCGGAATACGTTATCCGTCTGCGGCACATAGCCCACGCGATAATGGCGGACCTTTTCATGGATCGGCACGGCGGTGACATCCTCGCCGTGCATCTTTACCACGCCCGCCCGCGGCTTCACATAACCCGCAAGCGTCTTGAGCAAGGTGGATTTGCCGCAACCATTCGGGCCAAGAATGGTCACCAGTTCCTGCCGATGCGCCGAAAGGGAGATACCATTCAGGATATTGGCGCCGTCCCCATAACCGGCACAAAGATTCCGGGCGTCGATCATTGCGCCATTCCCCCTTTTTCGACCGCCTTACCCAGATATGCCTCGACCACGCGCGGATTGCGGTCCAGTTCGCCCGGCAGGCAATCGGCGATGATCTGGCCCCGATCCAGCACGATGCAGCGCGTGCAGAGATCGCGAATGAAGATCATGTCATGTTCGACCACCAGGCAGGCGCCGCCGCGCGCCACATAGCGCCGCAACACCCCGATCAGTTCAGAGCGCAGCGAGACATGCACCCCGGCCGTCGGCTCGTCCAGGCACAGCAGCCTGGGCGCGGCGCGCAGGGCGGTCGCCACCGACAGCAGCTTTTTCTGCCCGCCCGACAGCGCGCTGGCCGGGTTTCCGGCAACCGTGTCGAGCTTGAATTCCTTAAGCAGTTCAGTGACCTCGGCCCCGTAGGCGACCCGGGCGAACCGGCCGCCCTCGTCGCGCTTGCCGGCTTTCAGCACCTCTCGGACGGTCATGCGTTGCGGCATGGAAGGAAGCTGGAATGTCCGCACCAGGCCCAGGTCGGTGATCGCCTGGACCGGCGCGTCGGAAATGTCCCGCCCGGCCAGGCGCACCGTGCCGCCGCTGCGCGGCAGGAACCCGGAAATCACGTTCAGCGCCGTGCTTTTGCCCGATCCGTTCGGCCCAAGAAGCCCGACGATCTCACCCGGCCTGACCGAAAAACTGACGTTTTCCAGAACCTTGAACAGCCCAAAGGATTTGGCCAGATTCGTGACGGAAAGCAGCTCAGCGGTCATGGTCGCCTCCTATCCGCTCAGGGAAGATTCCCTGCGGCCGCAAAAGCAGAAAGCCCAGGATCACCCCTCCGGTCAGCAGCAGCCGGGCCGCGGCAACGAAATCGGACGGCAGCGCAAGGAAATCCTTAACGAAGGGCACATATGCCATCATGAACTGCATGGCGAAGGCCCCCAGGATCACCCCGCGGTTATTGGCAATTCCCCCGACGATAATCATCGACCAGATCAGGAATGTCTCGGGGGCCCGCAGCAGATCGGGGCCGACAAAGCTGAGGTAATGGGCATACAGCACCCCGGCCGTCGCGGCGATCGCGGACGAAAGCACCATCACCATCGTGCGGATACGGTCGATGTCATAGCCCAGGGCGCGGGAAAGCTGCGGCTCTTCGCGCATCATCTTCAGGCCCAGCCCGAAATTGGAACGCACCAGCCTTTCGCAAAGCCACCAGACCGCAAGCAGCACCCCCGCGAACAGCGCCAGCCGCGCGACACCATCCCAGGGGCGCAGCGCCGAAAACAGCAGCGGCACGCCGGAAATCCCCTGCGCGCCCCCGGTCACGGGTTCAAGGTTGGTGGCGAGGATGCGGAAGATCTCGGCGATGGAAAGCGTTGCAATGCCCCAGTAATCCGCCGAAAGCCGCCGTCCCAGGCGCGAAAAGAACAGCCCCATCAGCACGGCCCCGGCCAGCGCCAGCGGCAGGCCCATGAACATCGGCAGCCCGAAGCGATGCGCCAGCCCGGCCCCGTAGATGCCGCAGCCGAACATCGCGACCAGCCCGAAATTCATCAGCCCCGTAAAGCCGACTTGCAGGTTCAGGCTAAGGGCAAGAATGCCGTAGATGCAGGAAATCGAGGCGACATGGACAAGGAAATCAGACACGGCTTACCTCGCTGACGAAAATGCCGCGGGGCCGGAACAGCAGGATGGCCACCAGCAGCGCGAACGAGGCGGCGGGCGCATAGCTTGCCGGCAGGAAGTAGAAGTCCCGCCCGATCAGCGGACCATAGTTGATGTTGGTGATCAGCGTCTCGGCGGCCGAGATGATGACCGCGCCGACCACCGCGCCAAACGCATTCCCCAGCCCTCCAAGGATCGCCGCGGCAAACACGGGCAGCAGCATGTTGGTGCCCATGTCGATGCTGACCGACCCCCTCAGCGCCAGCATCGCGCCGCCAAGGGCGGCCAGAACTCCGGACAGATACACGACAAACCCGGTGATCCGGCCGTTGTTCACGCCGGTGGCCGCGGCAAGGGTCGGGTTGGTCGAGACGGCACGCATTTCGCGCCCAAGCGGGGTGCGGAACAGCAGCAGGGCAAAGCCCAGCAGCACGATCATGGTCAGGGCGCCGGTAATCATCTGCATCTCGGTCACGCGCACCCCCAGAACGCGCGTGGCCGGCGCGACCGGCACCGAAAACCGCTGCGCAGAGGGGCCGAAGCCCAGCAGGAAGATCGCCGACAGCACAAAGCTGAGCGCCAGCGACCCCACAAGCGCGATAGAGGAATCCAGCCGCAGCAGGCGTTCGAAGATGAGCCGGTTGAACAGCCAGGCCAGTGCCCCCACCAGCAGCGCGGAAATCCCGATGGCCAGCGCCAGCGGGATTCCGTGCCTTTGCAGGGCCATGCCGGTGAACGCGCCGACCACCGCATATTGCACCAGCGCCACGTTCGGAAAGCGGATCAACGAATAGACAGCACTGAGAGCCACAGCGATCAAGGCCAGGTCCACCGCCCTGAACGTCATATCGAAAAGAAATTGCACCATCTTCGGATTTCACCTCTGCCGGCCCGGACGGAAGACGCCGCCCGGGCCGTATCGCGTCAATCAATGCGGACCAGCTTGCCGCCCTCGACCCGCAGTTTCTGATAGGGCTGCGAGATACGCTGGCCGTCCTCATCCAGCTTGACCTCGCCGGTGACGCCGGTGATGCCCTCGTCGCCGACGACCCGGATCGCATCCAGCACCGCGGCCCGGTCCGTGCTGCCGGCCTTGTTCAGGGCGGCGGCGGCGAACAGGATCGTGTCGTGGGCATAGCCGCTCCAGGCCGAGGCGAAGGACTGGCCATAGGCGGCCTCATACGCCTTGAGGTAGTCGTCGTTGCCTGCCGCCGTGTAATCGACATCCATGGCGAACAGGCCCTCTTTGAACTCGGCCGGGGTGTCGGCGTCGTGCATGGTGACCTGGATCGAATACCACGGCTTTTCGTCGCGCAGCCCCAGCTCGTAGGCTTCCTGCATCAGCAGGCCGCCATCCGCACCATATGCGGTAAAGACATAGGCGTCGGGGTCCGATGCCTCGGCCTGCTGAAGCTCGCGGCGATACGAGGTCTGCCCCGAGGTATAGATGATCGTGGTGCTGACCTCGCCGCCCATTTCCTCGAACTGCCGCTTGAAGTTGTCGGCGATGCCCTGGCCAAAGGCGTTGTTCATCGCCATCAGCGAAACCTTTTTCCAGCCATGGCCGATCACGTCCTCGGCGGCGAACCGGGTGGAAACATTGTCCAGGCCGACCATCGAGAAAGAGCCGTCGCCGATCCCGCGCACCAGGCCCGAGGTCGAAACCGCGTTCAGATGCGGCACGCCTTCGCCGACCAGATACTGCCCCAGGGGGATGGTGATGCCCGACGAATATTCGCCGATCACCAGCGCCACCCCGTCGACCGCGACCAGCTTGCGGGCCGCGTCGATCGCCCGCTGCGGCACATCCCCGGAATCTTCGTAGATGATGCGCAGCGGTTCACCCATGACGCCGCCGTTTTCGTTCACTTCCTTAAGCGCCAGTTCCATGCCGCGGCGCAGATCCTCGCCGCCCTGGGCGTTGACCCCCGAAAGGGGCAGCACAGCGCCGATCACGATGTCGGCTTGCGCCGCGTTTGCCATCACCAGGACAGAGGCGGCAGCAAGAAGGCGTATCGTCATTTCATGGTTCCCTATCGTTTCAGCGGCCAATTGCCGGTAGACGTCACGGCCTTCCCGCGACATGCGGGGGCCTGTCCCCGGCGAATGCGCCGGTTGCCGATTGCCCTTCGCCAGCGAAGGGCACCAGTTTTGCTGAAAGTGCGCGCCGGATTTCCCGGCGCCTCCCTTCTTGCCAAGTCCCGCAGTTCAGACCCGCAGTGTTTTCTATGTGTAATGTCATCAGGAAACCGCCTTCAAAAAAAGTAGAATCCTGCGATAAGAGTTATGCCATTATTATATCTCTGGCCCGCAGCAGGGCCGACGCGACCGCGCCCCGGTGCACGGAACCGGAGGCAAGGAAGGGGGCACCGGCCCTCTGTCGGCGGGGCGGTCGTTTCGGTCGGGGGTTCCGGCGGCGGCAGGTGGCTGCAATCCGCAATGGCATGTGGGCAAGACCCGGCAATCCGTCGACAAGGCCGCAGCGATTCCGCCGGCGCGTCCCCTGCCCCGGCCGCCCATCCTGGCCTGCATGTCCCGGCCGGTCGGCGCCGCCGGATTCCGGGTTCAGCCGTCCGCCCGGATGTCCGCCCCGGCGGCCGAGGCATCCGCGACGCCGCCGATCAGGTTTTCGGTCATCAGGCGCTGAAGAAAGCTTCCGCGCGGTCTTGAAACCGTCTGGTGATAGGTCGCCACGGCAAGGGCCGCCGTCCGCGCGATGCCGGTTGCCTCGGCCGCGCTGACCGCGCGAAAGGCGACCGGTTCGCGCGGGCGCAGCTGGACGAACGCATCAAGGTCGCAATCCAGCACGGTGGCGATCTTGGGATAGCCCCCGGTGGTCTGGTGATCGGCCAGCAGGACGGTCGCCACCCCGTCGCCGGCGACCTGCACCGCCCCGCGGACGATCGGTTCGGATGGCATGTCCAGGTTCGCCCGCGGCGCGATCAAGGGGCCGTTCAGCCGGACCCCCATGCGGTCCCAGGCGTCGGTCGTCCGCCACGGCCCCTGAAGGAACGCGGCGATGGTGTCGGGGGCGAAAAAGCGCTGCTGAGGCCCCAGGGTGACGCGCAGTTCCTTTCTGGGCCGTGCGCTGACGGGGCAAGGCAGCTCTCCTTCGCGTTCTTCGCGCCGGGCCGCGCCCGCGATCCGCAGGCGCTGCCCCGATGCAAGGCGCCCGCCACCAAAGCCGGACAGCGCGTGGGTCGAGACGCTGCCCAGCCATTCCCCTGCCAGCAGGTTCCCCGCAAGGGCCAGATAGCACCAGCTTCCCCAGTGCCCCGGACGGATCGCCAGCCTTTCGCCGGCGCGCAGGGTCGCGATGTTCCAGGAACTGCGCCTTGCCCCGGCGTGATCGACGATGAAGCCGCCGCCCGCCACCGCATAGCTGATTTCGCCGGACACGCACTCCAGCACCAGCCCCGCCATCGAGATCTCGATGGCCGGGGCGTGGGCGTCATTGCCCAGGGCAAGGTTGGCCGCGGCAAACGACAGCCGGTCCATCGGCCCCGAACACGGCACGCCAAATCGCATCAGCCCGGGGCGGCCGCCGTCCTGCACCGACACATGCGGCCCGGCAAACACCACGGAAAGGGTGGCGTCGCTCATGGTGCCGCCTCGTGGTCGTATTCGGCGCGGGTGATGCGGCGGAAACGCACCTCGTCGCCGACATCGAACAGAAAGGGCCGCTGGCCGCTGCCGGTCAGGATCCGGGTCGGCGAGCGGCCGATGATCCACCAGCCCGTCGGCATGGTGATCGTCGAGACCAGGCATTGCGGCCCGGCGATCAGGACGCTGCCGGCCGGCACGCCGCGAATTGCGGCCGGCTTGCGGGGCATCTGCAAGGCCGCCGGCACCCCCGCGAGATAGGCGTAGCCCGGCGCGAAACCATACATGAACACCTTGTAATCCCCCGCCAGATGCGCGGCGATCACCTCGTCCGGGGACAGGCCGGTGGCCGTGGCGACGGCGCAAAGATCGGGCGCCAGGTCGTGGTCGTAGCAGACCCGGACCTCGCGGACCAAGGGCGCGGCGGCGGCGGCGGTCACCCGGTCCAGCAGGCCCCGGGCGGCGGTTTCGGCAAGGCCGTGGTCGGTGACCAGCGGGTCGAAGCGGATCAGGATCGCGGCATAGGCGGGAACCGCCTCGATGAAGCCACGGAACGGCGCGGCCGCAAGCGCCCTGTCCAGCTGAAGCACGCGGGCGTGGATGTCCGGGTCGATGGATTCGCCGAACTCGACAAGCAGGCTGTGTTCGGCAATGGGGCTGAAGGCGGGAAAGCTCCGCCCGGAATGGTCGCGGCCCACCTCAGGCCGCGCCTTCGACAGGGGCAGGGCCGCCCCGTGCGACCGGATGTTCCCTGGGCAGGGCGTCATGGCCGGTCATGGTTGCAGGAACGGCGCGACGCCGATGCCGGCTGCGGAAAGCCGCCGCCGAATGACCTGCGCCATCGACACGGCGCCCGCGGTATCGCCGTGGACGCAGACGGATTGCGCCGCCAGCGGTATCGGCGCGCCCTCGATCACCGGCATCAGCCCGGTTTCCAGAAAGCGGACCAGCCGTGTCGCGGCCTGATCGGGGTCATGCAGCACCGCGCCGGCCTGCGAGCGCGGGACCAGCCGGCCGTCGGGCAGATAGGCCCGGTCCGCGAAGATTTCGGAAAACACCGGGACCCCGGCCGCATGTGCGGCCTGTTCCAGATCGGTCCCCGAGATCGCCAGCACCGCAAGCCTGCCCGGCAGCGCCGCCACCGCCGCCACGATGGCCCGGGCAACCGCACGGTCCGATGCCGCAAGATTGCCAAGCGCGCCGTGCGGCTTCACATAGCGGACCCTGACCCCGGCCAGCGCGGCGATGCCCTGCAAGGCACCGACCTGCGCCGCGACCATCCGCCCGATCCCGGCGGGCTGCATCGGGATCACCCGCCGGCCGAAGCCTTCGCGGTCGGCGTATCCGGGGTGCGCCCCGATGACCACGCCCCGCTCGGCCGCCTGCCGCAGGGTCGCGAACATGGTTTCGGGGTCGCTGGCATGTCCCCCGCAGGCGACGTTGGCCGAGGTGACAAGAGCCAGCATCGCGGCATCGTCCCCCATCGTCCAGGGGCCGAAGCCTTCGCCAAGATCAGAGTTCAGGTCAATCTGCATTCGGGTTCCCCGGGTTCAGGTGCCGGGCTTGTTGGTCGATCGCGTCAGCAGCACCACGCCTCCGCCCTTGGCCGTATCATAATAGGTAAAGCCGGTGCGGTTCGCACGGCGTCCCGACATCTGCACGGGAATGCCCGCCGCCGCCTCGGCCGCGTCGGCATCCGGCACCTCGAACCCCAAGTGGAACACGCCCTCGCCCTTTTCGTCCAGGTGCCGGCGCTGCGGGCTTGGGTCCTTGCTTGGCTGGCAAAGCTGCAACTGGATGCTGGGCAGGTTGCAGACGCGATACTGCATCCTGCCAAAGGCCACCGGGTTGGGAACCTTCAGGTCCTCGTATTCCGCCAGCGGCGGATAGGCGACCCAGGGGCCGATGCCGATTGATTCATAATACGCCTGCGTCCTGTCGATGTCGTGGACGACGATGCAGACATGATGAAGCTTTTCAAACACCTTGT
Organism: Alphaproteobacteria bacterium; assembly: GCA_036678445.1. Taxonomy (GTDB): domain Bacteria; phylum Pseudomonadota; class Alphaproteobacteria; order Rhodobacterales; family Rhodobacteraceae; genus Paracoccus. The sequence goes on along the minus strand of JAZIHR010000016.1, from coordinate 14,630 downwards.
TCACCCGCCTGCCCCCTGACAGGAACCGTGTAGTTGAGAATGCGCCGGCCGCCGTCGGGATAGATCGTTTCCCCGGTGATATAGGACGCATCGTCCGAGGCAAGGAACGCCACGACCGAGGCGATTTCCTCGGGTTCGCCCAGCCGGCCCATCGGGGTGCGGGCAAGGATCGCATCCATTCCGGCCCGCTCGGTAAAGGCGCCCTTGATGATGTCGGTGGCGATGGTGCCGGGGCCGACGCCGCAGACGCGGATGCCGTGCGGGGCAAAGGCCACCGCCGCGGTCGAGGTCACCTGGTTCATGCCGCCCTTGGAAATCGCATAGGGCGCACATGCCGGGTTGGCCAGGCCCGAGTTGATCGAGGACATGTTGATGATGACCCCGCCGCCGCCCTGCGCGATCATCTGCCGCCCGGCAGCCTGAGTGCCGAAAAAGGCGCCGCGCAGGTTCACCGCCAGCGTGCGGTCGAACTGGTCCTCGGTGAAGTCAAGGAAATCCGCCACCGGGCAGATGCCGGCGTTGTTCAGCAGAATGTCGATCCGGCCGAATTTTTCGACCGTTTCGGCGATCAGCGCGTCCACATCGGCCTTTCTTGCAACGTCGGCCACCACGGCCAGCAGGTTTTCCCGGGTGCCGATCCGGGCCGCCGTCGCCGCAAGCCGCGTCTCGTCCACATCGGCCAGAACGACCCTTGCCCCTTCGGACAGGAATCTTTCGGCGCAGGCCCGGCCGATGCCCTGCGCCCCGCCGGTGATGACGGCGACTTTCCCCGCAAACCTCATGGCCTTCTCCTTCAGTAAACGATGCTTTCATGGATGGGTTCACCGGAGCGGATCCGGTGATAACCAAGGGCCGACATGTCGATGCTGGCATATCGCCCGTGCAGGATCAGCTCGGCCACGCCACGGCCGGCGGCGGGCGCGTGCATCACGCCATGGCCGGAAAACCCGGTCGTCAGGACCAGGTTGGCGATTTCGTCATGCGGGCCAAGGATGCCGTTGTGGTCAAGGTCGTTGACCTCGTAATGCCCTGCCCAGGCGCGGTCCAGGCGCAGTTGCTCAAGCGCGGGGATGCGCGCGGCAAGCGCGGGCCAGACAAGTTCTTCCATCAGCTCGTGATGCGGCTCGAAATCGCCGGTTGCATCGGGGTCGCGGTCCGCGGGCGTCTGGATGCCGCCGATGAACCCGCTGCCCTCGGGGCGGATCCAGGCGCCGGTGGTGTCGAACAGCATCGGGAAATTCGCGGCGGCAAGCGGCGCCCGAAAGGAAAACACCGTGCGCTTGCGCGGCGTTACCGGCAGCGGCTGGCCCAGTTCCGCCATCAGCCGCCCCGAGGCGGCCCCGGCGGCCATGACGCACCAGTCGCAGAGCATGGCGCCGCCGTCGGCCAGCCTGACCGCCCGCACCCGCCCCCCGGACAGGTCGAACCCGTCGGCCCGGGCGGCGACATAGCGCACGCCCAGATCCCTTGCCGCCCCCCGCACCAGCGACAGCAGCGACCAGGCGTCGAACCAGCCCTCGCTGGTCTGGCCAAAGGTGCCGATGCCCAGGTCCTCGACCGACAGGCAGGGAAAGCGGGCCGCGATTTCGGCGGGGGCAAGCGCGATGATATCCGCGCCCTCGGCCTGCTGCATCCGGACGGCGGCGCGGCGCGGCTCGACGGATTCGGGGCCGCCGAGGATCAGGTAGCCGTTCTCGACATAGCCGATATCGGCCGCGGGACCGAAGGTTTCCTTGATCCGGCGAAAGAAATCCGCGCCGAACAGGCTCATGCGGATGTTCACCGGAGTGCTGAACTGCGTGCGGATCGAGGCCGCCGACAGGGCTGTGGAACACAGCTGGTAGGTCGGGTCCTGCTCGACCACCGTGATTTCGCCGGCAAAGCCTTCGCGCCGCAGGAACCATGCGGCAAAGCTGCCCATGATCGCGCCGCCGACGATGACGATCTTTCCCTTTGCGGTATCCGGCATGACGGCCTCAGCGAATGACGAACGGGTTGGCGACCTGACCCGCGGTGTCGATCCAGACGGTCTTGGTCTGAAGATAGGCGTTGATGGCCTCTTGCCCGCTTTCGCGCCCCACCCCGCTGCGCTTGTAGCCGCCAAAGGGCGCCATGTAGCTGACCGCGCGGTAGGAATTGACCCAGACGGTCCCTGCCTCCAGCGCCGCGCTGCCGCGGATCGCGCGGCCCATGTCGCCGGTCCACAGCCCCGCCGCCAGGCCATAGGGGCTGTCGTTGGCTATCTGGAACGCCTCGTCCTCGTCGTCAAAGGGAATGACCGACAGGACAGGCCCGAACACCTCTTCGCGCGCGATGCGCATGTGGTTGTTCACGCCGGTGAAGATCGTAGGCTCTACGAACCAGCCGTCGCGCAGCCCCGGAGCCTCGGGGATCCTGCCCCCCAGGACCGCCTCGGCGCCCTCGGCGCGGGCGATATCAAGGTAGGACAGCACCCGGGCACGCTGTGCCTGGGTGGTGATGGGGCCGACCTGAGTGGCAAGGTCGGCCGGGTTCCCCAGGCGTGCCGTTCCGGCCAGTTTCACCACCCCCTCGACGACCTGATCGTGCACCGAACGCTGCACCAGCAGCCGCGAGCCCGCAATGCAGGTCTGCCCCGAGGCCGCGAAAATCCCCGAGATCGCCCCGTTCACCGCATTGCCGATATTGGCGTCGGCAAAGACGATGTTGGCGGATTTGCCGCCCAGTTCCAGGGTGACGGTCTTGAGCCCCTCGGCCGCCGCGCGATAGACCGCGATGCCCCCCGGTTCCCCGCCGGTAAAGGCGATCTTGGCCACGTCCGGATGGTTGACCAGCGGCACGCCGACCTCGACCGGCATCCCGGTCACCGTATTGACGACCCCGGGCGGAAAACCCGCCTGTTCAAAAAGCCTGACGAATTCCAGCGCCGAGGCAGAGGTATGTTCCGAGGGCTTGATGACCACGGTATTCCCGGCGGCAAGCAGCGGCGCCAGTTTCCAGGTCAGCAGCATCAGCGGCGAATTCCACGGCACGATCGCCGCGACCACCCCGATCGGTTCGTAGCGGGTAAAGGCGAACATGCCCGGCTTGTCGATCGGCAGAACCGCCCCTTCGATCTTGTCGGCCAGCCCGCCGAAATAGCGGAACCATTCCGGGATATAGCGCAGCTGCGCGCCCATCTCGGCCAGCAGCTTGCCGTTGTCGCGGGTTTCCAGCGCGGCCAGGCGATCGGCGTTTTCCGCGATCAGGTCGGCCACGCGCAGCAGCAGCCTGCCCCGCGCCGAGGCGGTCAGCCCGGCCCATTCCGGGGACCGGAAGGCGGCGCGGGCGGCAGCGACGGCGGCCTCGACCTCGGCCGGGCCGTCCAGCGGGATCAGCGCCCAGGGTTTGCCGGTATAGGGGTCGAAGGATTCGAACATGTTGCGGGCAGGCTGCAACCTGCCACCGACGGTGTTCTGGAATTTCTGCAACGCCATGGTTCTGCCTCTGGAAAGCGGTTCATCCCGCCGCTGTGCGGAGTTTTCCAGGGGGCAGGAAGTTGCCCCCTGCATGTCAGCAGGTCGAAAGCCCGAGCTGCGCCCGAAAGCGGTTCTTGACGAACGTGGCATCGCGCGGCGGCAACGAACGCGGCAGGTTCTCGGCCGTGATCTTCAGCACGAACAGGCGCGGGCCCTGTGCGGGTTCGCGAAGCCGCCCGGCCAGGGCGTCCACCTGTTCCAGGGTGCGCAGCTCGGCGGTTTCGGCAAAGCCTGCCGCCGCGGCGACCCTGTCAAGGCCGATGCCGCGGCCGGTATGGCTTGACTGCATGCCCGTTTCGCCGAAATGCTGGTTGTCCAGCACGATGATGTCAAGATTCGTCGGCCCTGCCACCGAGATCGTGGCCAGCGCCCCGAAGGCCATCAGCATTTCGCCGTCGCCGGTAATCACCATCACCCGCTTGTCGCGCTGCGCCTGCGCAAGGCCAAGCCCGGTCAGCGCCGCACCGCCCATCGCCCCCCACAGGTAATAGTTATCGTCCGCATCGCCGGCGGCATGGACATCATAGCTGGGCGAGCCAAGCCCGGTCACCACCAGCGCACCGTCCCGCGCCGCCAGCAACCTGCTGACCGCCGCGCGGCGGTCCATCGTCGGAAAAGCCATCACCTTCACCACTTTTTCTTGCCAAGCAGGCGCTGCCCGATCAGCACCGCGATCTGCTGATCCGCGTCAAAGGCCATGCCCGCCGCCTGCGCCACCGTTTCAACCAATTCTGCGCCGGTTTCGGCGCGAAGGACGGTCACCCCGATCGCCTGCAACGCCGCTTCGGTCGCCTGCCCCATCGGCACCTGCCACGGGTTGAACTCGGCCCATTCGCCCCGCATCGTCACCAGCATCAAAAGCGGGGTGCGGGTCTGCACCGGCAGCGACAGCATGTTGATGCAGTTGCCGACCCCCGAGGACTGCATCAGCACCACGGATCTTTCCCCGCCCAGCCATGCCCCGGTGGCGATGGCGATGCCTTCTTCCTCGGTGGTCAGCACGTTGGTGGTGACCGCCTCGTCCTGGCCGAAAAGCTGGATCAGCGTCGAGTGCCCGGCGTCGGGCACATAGGACATCTGCCGGATGTCGGCTGCTTTCAGGACGTCATAAAGCTCGAGCGGCCATTCCGTGGCCAGATCGCGGGCCATTCCCCCCGAGGAAGTCGCTTCAGCGACTGTCATTGCGCTTCTCCCGCCGTGGCTAATCGCTTTTTGTATATCCTTGCCGCCGGCGGCCAACATCGACCCTTTTTCTTGATCAGATATAACGCTATTGTATAGCAATGGAATTATCGCAGCTTCGCACCCTGATCCATGTCGCCGAGCTTGGCAGCCTGTCCAAGGCCGCCGACCGGCTGCATATCGCCCAGCCCGCGCTCAGCCGGCAGATCCGGCTGCTGGAAGAGGAACTGGGCGTGCGCCTGTTCGACCGGCACGGGCGCGGCATGATCGTGACCGACCAGGGTCAGGACGTGCTGCGGCACGCGCTGCGGGTCATGGCCGAGCTTGAGGAAATCCGCGCCTCGGTGTCGGACGAGGACGCCCCCCTGCGCGGCCATGTCTCGATCGGGATGCCGCCCACCGTGTCCGACATTCTGGCCGAACCGCTGGTCGCCGCCTTTCGCGAAACCCACCCCGACGCGACGCTGCGCATCGTCAGCGCCTATTCCAGCTACCTGCTGGACTGGATGCACCGGGGGGAAATCGACGCCTCGATCCTGTATGACCCCAGGTCGGCGCGCACCCTGCGCGTGCAGCCGCTGGTCGAAGAGGTGCTGTTCCTGATCGGCCCGCCGGGGGCCGGCCTGTCGCAGGATGTCCCGGTCGAGTTCAGCGCGCTGGAAGATCGCCGCCTGCTTTTGCCAAGCATCGGCCACGGGCTGCGCGTCATCCTGGAAAAATGCGCCGAGGAACACGGGTTTTCCCTGTTCGTGCCGGTCGAGGCCGACAGTTACTCGACGCTCAAGACGCTGGTTCGCGGCGGCCATGGCTCGACCATCCTGCCGCTGGCCCCGATCCACCGGGACCTGGCCCTTGGGCAGCTTTGCGCGGCCCCGCTGCAAAACCCGGTTCCGATGCGGCGGCTGATCCTGTCCTATCCCACCGACCGCCCGGTGGCCCGCCTTGCCCGCTTTGCCGGGCAGGTCATCGCCTCGACCGTCACCCGGATGGTCGAACAAGGCGTCTGGCCGGGGCGCCTTCCGCCCCGGCAGCCCGAAACGGAACGCGGCCAGCCCCGGCGGAAACCGGCTCTCGCACCCCGCTAGGCCGCCCGGACACGGCCACCCATACAATATCGCTATATCTGATCTAGCGGCACTATCGTTGTCGGCATGTCTCATCTCTGCCAAGCAGGGGCAAAGGGCAAAGGAGCAGCGCGAATGAGCCAGGCCGTCGAAACCTATCCCGAAATCCGCGAGGCGGTGGCGAAACTCTGCGCAAGATTCCCCGGCGAATACTGGCGCAAGCTGGATCGCGACATGGCGTATCCGCGGGAATTCGTCGATGCGCTGACCGGGGCGGGCTGGCTTTCGGTGCTGATCCCCGAGGAATACGGCGGCTCGGGCCTGCCGCTTTCGGCCGCGGCCGCGGTGCTTGAGGAAATGCAGCGCGCGGGCTGCAACGGCGGCGCCTGCCATGCCCAGATGTATACGATGGGCACGCTGCTGCGCCACGGCTCGGCCGCGCAAAAGGCCGAATACCTGCCCCGGATCGCCAGCGGCGAGCTGCGCCTGCAAGCCTTCGGGGTGACCGAGCCGTCCAGCGGCACCGACACCGGCGCGCTGAAGACCACGGCACGGCCAGAGGGCGATCACTACGTGGTCAACGGCCAGAAGATCTGGACCAGCCGCGCCGAACATTCCGACCTGATGCTGCTGCTGGCCCGCACCACGCCGCTGCGCGAGGGCATGAAAAAGACCGACGGCCTGTCGGTCCTGCTGGTGGACATGCGCAAGGCGGTGGGCAACGGGCTGACCATCCGCCCGATCCGCACGATGATGAACCACGCCACCACCGAGGTGTTCTTTGACAACCTGCGCGTGCCCGCCGAAAACCTGATCGGGGAAGAGGGCAAGGGCTTTCGCTACATCCTTTCGGGCATGAACGCCGAGCGCATCCTGATCGCCTCGGAATGTGTGGGCGATGCGAAATGGTTCATCGACAGGGCCGTGTCCTATGCCAGGGACCGCCATGTCTTTGGCCGCCCCATCGGCCAGAACCAGGGGATCCAGTTCCCGATCGCCCGCGCCTACGCCAACATGCGCGCCGCCGAGCTGATGGTGCACGAGGCGCTGCGCCTTTACGAAGCCGGCAAGAACCCGGGGGCCGAGGCGAACATGGCCAAGATGCTGGCCGCGGACGCCAGCTTCGAGGCCGCGAACGCCGCCGTCCAGACCCACGGCGGCTTCGGCTTTGCCGAGGAATACGACATCGAGCGCAAGTTCCGCGAAACCCGGCTTTACCAGGTGGCGCCGATCTCGACCAACCTGATCCTGTCCTATCTGGCCGAACATGTGTTGGGCCTGCCCCGTTCCTACTGAGGTATGCGCATGTCCCAAGGGGCACTTTCCGGGCTGCTGGTCGTCGCCATCGAACAGGCGGTGGCCGCCCCGCTTTGCACCGTAAGGCTGGCCGATGCCGGCGCCCGCGTCATCAAGATCGAACGCGCGGGCGGCGAAACCGCGCGCCACTACGATGCGGCCGTCAAGGGCACCTCGGCCTATTTCGCCTGGCTGAACCGCGGCAAGGAAAGCGCGGTGCTGGACCTGAAGGACCGCACCGACCTGAAGCTTCTGTCCGCCATGCTGAAGCAGGCGGATGTCCTGGTGCAGAATCTCGTCCCCGGCGCGCTGGCCCGCATGGGCCTGACCGCCCAGGCGATCGCCGAACGGTTTCCCCGCCTGATCGCGGTGTCGATCAACGGCTACGGGCAGGATACGCCCTATGCGCCTATGCGCGCCTATGACATGCTGGTCCAGGCCGAAAGCGGCATCTGCGCGGTGACCGGCACCCCCGAAACGCCCAGCAAGGTCGGGGTTTCCGCCGCCGACATCGCCACCGGCCTCAGCGCACATGCCGCGATTCTTGAGGCGCTGATCGAGCGCGGCCGGACCGGGCGCGGCCAGCAGATCGAGATCGCGATGTTCGACGCAATGGCCGACTGGATGGCGGTGCCGCTGCTGCATTACGAACACGCCGGGCGCGACACGGGGCGCTATGGCCTGTCACATGCCTCGATCTATCCCTACCGCCCCTTTGCCTGCGCCGACGGCACAGTGATCGTCGCGACCCAGAACAACGGCGAATGGGCAAGGCTGTGCGAAACGGTGGTCGGGCGCGCCGACCTGACGGAACATCCCGACTTCGCCACCAACGCGCTGCGTGTCGCCAATCGCGCGGCGCTGGACCGCGAGCTCGAACCGGCCTTTGCCCGGCTGACCACCGCCACGGCCATCGCCCGGCTTGAGTCCGCGGGCGTGGCCTGGGGCCGCTATACCGAGGTGCGCGACGTCGGGGCGCACCCGGCCTTGCGCCGGGTCGAGATCGCGCTTGCCGATGGCCAGCAGGTGTCCCTGCCCCGGCCCGCCGGGCGCGACGGCGCCTTTCGCCCCGGGCCGGTCCCGGACCTTGGCGCCGACACCGCCGCGATCCGGGCCGAGTTCCGGCCCGACTGACCCGCCCCAAAGCCGCCCATGAAGGGACGCAAAGCACCATGACCGCAGACACCGATTTTTCCTCGTGGATCGGGCGCCGCGACGAAGCCCCGGCCGAAACGATCAGCCCCGGGTTGCTGGACCGCTTTCGCGCCATGCTGGCGCCGCATCTGGGCGGGACCGGGGCCGCGCCCGCGGGGATTCACTGGTGTCTTTCGCCACTCGCGGTCCCGGCACGGGCGCTTGGCCCGGACGGCCACCCCGCCAAGGGCGGCTTCCTGCCCCCTGTTCCCCTGCCGCGCCGGATGTGGGCCGGGGGAGAGGTCGAGTTCCGCGACCCGCTGCGCGAGGGCGACAGGGTGACCCGGGTTTCGCGCATCGCCGACATCACCACCAAGGCCGGGCGCAGCGGTCCCTTGTGCTTTGTCACCGTGCAGCATGAACTGGCCAGCGAACGCGGCATCGCCATCGTCGAGCGGCAGGACATCGTCTACAGGCCCGCGGCAACGGCCCCTGCCCCCGCAACGGCCCCCGACGCCCGCAAGGACGCCGAAGCCGAGTGGCCGGTGGACATCGACCCGGTGCTGCTGTTTCGCTATTCCGCCCTGACCTTCAACGGCCACCGCATCCACTACGACCTGCCCTATGCCACCGGCGTCGAATTCTACCCCGGGCTGGTGATCCACGGGCCGCTTCAGGCGACGCTGATGCTGAACCTGGCCACTGCCCTGGGCGGCGGCCTGCCGCGGCGGTTCGCGTTCCGGGGGCTCAGCCCGGCCTGCGGGGCGCAAGCCCTGCGGATCCGGGCATGGAGGACCGGCGCGGGGCAGGATCTTGCAGCCGTTGCCGCCAACGGCGTCACCACGATGCGGGCCGAGGCCGCCTGGTAGGCGCCCCCGCCCCCTGGATCGCGCGCGCCCCGGTCACCGGCCTGCCGGGGGTTTTTCCGCCCGCTCAAGCGCGCCCATCTTGCGCCGATCCTCCTGGAGCTCCAGCCACATGGCGTTCATCACCGCGAAAATCGCGGCCAGAGGCAGCCCCAGCAGCCACGCGAAATACCACATTCCCAGACCCCTTGCTTTCCCAGATCCCTTGCTTTCGTTGTCCGGCTGCCGGTCCTGCCGGCAGGCCGCCGTTCAATACCCGCGGCTGGCGGGGCGCTGGCCGTGCTCGTCCAGATCGTGAGGGCCGGGCACCTTGCCCCACAGGACCTTGTAGACCCACGCCGTGTAGACCAGGACCAGCGGCATGAAGATCGCGGTCACCACCAGCATGACGAACAGCGTCAGATGCGAGGACGAGGCATTCCACACCGTCAGCGTCGAGCGCGGGTCGATGCTTGACGGCAGGATGACCGGGAACATCGTCAACCCCACGGACGAGATCATCCCGAGGATCGCCAGTTTCGAAACCAGCATCGTGCCCAGCTCGCGCCCCGAGCGCAGCCCGGCCCAGGTCAGCAGGGCGCCGGCGATGCCCATGACGGGCGCGACCGCGATCCATGGCCGCTGCGCATAGGCGGCCAGCCACGAACCCGACCGCTCGACCGTCGTGGTCAGCGGGTTCGACGGTCCGCCGGTCGCCACCGTGCCCACAAGGCGATAGCCCTCGATGCCAAAGGCCAGCCACAGCCCGGCCAGCACATACAGCAGCACCGCCGCCAGCGCCGCGACCCGCCCATAGGCCCGGGCGCGTTCACGCACCGGGCCGGTCGCCTTCAGCATCAGCCACGCCGACCCGTGCATGACCAGCATCGCCACCGAGACCAGCCCGGTCAGCAGCGCGAAAGGATGCAGCAGGCCAAGAAACTTCAGCAGCACCGAGCCTTCGTAGATCACATGCAGGTCGTCGGTCAGGCGGAACGGCGCCCCGGTCATCACGTTGCCGACCGCCACGCCGAAGATCAGCGCCGGCACCAGCCCGGAAACGAACAGCGCCCAGTCCCAGCGGTTGCGCCAGGCCGGGTCGTCGCGTTTCGAGCGATACTTGAACGCCACCGGCCGCAGGATCAGCGCGGCCAGCACCGTGAACATCGCCAGGTAAAAACCCGAAAAGCTGACCGCATACAGCGGCGGCCAGGCGGCAAAGATCGCGCCGCCCCCCAGGATGAACCAGACCTGGTTACCCTCCCACACCGGGCCGACCGTGTTGATGGCCTGTATCCGTTCTTCGTCGTTGCGCGCGACAAAGGGCAGCAGCGCCCCCACGCCAAGGTCGAACCCGTCCGTCAGGGCAAAGCCGATCAGCAGCACACCCAGCAGCACCCACCAGATCAGGCGCAGGGTGTCGTAGCTTAGCAGTTCATGCAGGATCATGGCGTTACTCCGCAGGCGGAAGATGAGGCGCGGCGCCGGCCGGGCCGCGCAGCCGGGATTCGTGCAGGCGCATCCATGTTTCGGTTTCCTCGACATCCTCGTGGGGGCCCTTGCGGATGTATTTCAGCATCAGCCCCATCTCGATCACGAACAGCACCGAATACAGCGCCACGAACCCGGCCAGGGTCAGCGCCACCTCGGTGACCGACAGATGGCTGACCGACATGGCCGTGGGCAGCACCCCGTCCACCGTCCAGGGCTGGCGCCCGAACTCGGCGACGAACCAGCCCAGTTCGGCGGCCACCCAGGGCGCGGGGATCATCCACACCGCCAGCCACAGCGCCGGCCGGGGAAACTGCATCCGGCGCAGCGAGGCCATCCAGAAGAAACCGGCCATCGTGGCGATGAAGCCAAAGCCCAGGGCCACCATCACCCGGAACGCCCAGAACAGCGGCCAGACGCGCGGCACCGTGTCCCACGCGGCCTTTTCGATGTCGGCCTCGGTCGCCTGGCGCGGGTCGTCCATGTAGCGGCGCAGCAGGAAGGCAAAGCCCAGGTCGGCCGAGTGATCCTCGAACCGCTGCATCACCTGCGGGTCGGTGGCGTCGCGGTCGGCCCGCACGGTCATCAGCGCGTCATAAGCCTGAATCCCCGAACGGATGCGCAGCTTTGCCTGTTCGACCAGATCGGTGATGCCCGGAATTTCGGTCGTCAGCGACCGGGTGCCGATCAGGCCCATCGCCCAGGGCACGCGGATGGCATAGCGGGTTTCGCGGTCGGCGTTGCTGGGCAGGCCGATCAGCGTAAAGGGGGCGGGGGCGGGTTCAGTGTGCCACATCGCCTCGATCGCGGCCAGTTTCATCTTCTGGTTGTGGGTCGCCGTATAACCGGATTCGTCGCCCAGCAACACCACCGACAACGCCGAGGCCAGCCCGAACGAGGCCGCCACCGCGATCGAGCGCCGGGCCAGCTCGACATGCCTGCCCTTCAGCAGATACCAGGCCGAGACCCCCATCACGAACACCGCCGCCGTCACATAGCCCGCGCTGACGGTATGGACGAACTTGGCCTGCGCGACCTCGTTGAAAAGCACCGCGTAGAAATCGGTCATCTCCATCCGCATGGTCATCGGGTTGAACTCGGCCCCCACCGGGTTCTGCATCCAGCCGTTGGCGATCAGGATCCACAGCGCGGAAAAATTCGACCCGATCGCCACCAGCCAGGCCACCACCAGATGCTGCACCTTGCCCAGCCGGTCCCAGCCGACGAAAAACAGCCCGACAAAGGTCGCTTCGAGGAAAAAGGCCATCAGCCCCTCGATCGCCAGCGGCGCGCCGAAGATGTCGCCGACATAGTGGCTGTAATAGGACCAGTTCATCCCGAACTGGAATTCCATCGTGATGCCGGTCGCGACGCCAAGCGCAAAGTTGATGCCGAACAGCAGGCCCCAGAACTTGGTCATCTGCCGCCAGATCGGGCGGTCGGTCATCACATAGACCGTTTCCATGATGGCAACGATGACCGAAAGCCCCAGGGTCAGCGGCACGAACAGAAAATGATACATCGCCGTCGCGGCGAATTGCAGCCGCGACAACTCGACGATCCCGAACTCCATGGCGGTCTCCTTCGGTGGGCCGTATCCGGGGCCTCGCAAACAGGAAGCCCGGGACTTCGTGACATCGCCAGAGGCCATGGCCGGGCCGCACCGCGGTCGGAACCGGTCATCGCCATGGCGGCCGGACGCCCACCCAGCATAGCCGAAAACACCGCCGCCCGGAAATTGATTACTGGGGGCGCGGTGATCAAGATTCCGAATGACGACCCGTCTGCGCGGGCGGCGGCGCAAGCGCGATCACCCGGTCCGCGGCCCCCCGTTCCGCCGGCCGGTGCGAGGCCAGCACGACCGCGCATCGCGGCAGCGCCGCGCGCAGCCCCGCAAGCACCCGCGTCGCGGTGGCGTCGTCCAGCCCCTCGGTCGGTTCGTCCAGCAGGGCGACGGCCGGGTTGCGCAGGATCAGCCGGGCCAGCGCAAGGCGGCGGCTTTCCCCGCCCGACAGCCCGCTGCCACGAGGGCCAAGCCGCGCATCAAGGCCACCGCGCGGGGCCAGAACGCGATCCATCGCCACCGCCTGCAAGGCGGCGGTCATGGCCCTGTCGTCCGCCGGTCCGGCCAGCGCCAGGTTTTCGCGGATACTGCCGGCGATCAGGGCGCTGCGCTGGGGAAACCAGGCGATGCGGTCGCAGAGCCAGGGCTCGGGCAGCCGGTCAAGATCCTGCCCGGCCAGCCGGATGTGGCCCGCGTCGGGGGTCAGCAGCCCGGCGGCCAGTTGCAGAAGCGTCGATTTGCCGCAACCGCTGGGGCCGGTCAGGGCCACCCATTCGCCCGGCGCCACCGCCAGGCCAAAGCCCCGGACCACCCGGCAGTTGCCGCGGCTGAAATCCACGGACTCGAGCCACAGCAAAGGCCCGGTCGCGGCAGGGGCTGGCCGGTCGGAGTCTGGCCGCTCTGGGGCTGGCGCGACCCGGGCCGCGCGCAGCGCCGGCGCCACCCTTTGCGCGGCAAGCTCGATCCGCCCCAGATCGGCCACGGTGCGCCGCAGAGGGGCAAGCGCCTCGGCCAGCGCCAGCGCGACGAAGAACCCGATCACCGCCCGCGCGGGCGTCAGGCTGCCCGCCGCCGCCAGCCGCAGGCCGACAAACAGCGCCGCCGCCGCCACCGCCAAGGCCCCCAGCGACAGCGCCAGCCCGGCCCGGCGCTCGATCCGGTCAAGCGCCCGGGCCGCCTGCAACCGCCGGCGGTCGGCGTCCAGGGTCCGGTCGCGCTGCGGATGCAGCAGGCCATGCACCGTCAGGTCGTCGCGCAGCGAAACCAGGTCGATGAAGCGGCTGCGAAAAGCCTGAGAGGCCCGCTCGGCCCGCCGCGCCATGGGGCGGGCGGCGCGGGCGCCGCGCCACAGGACCAGCCCGCCCAGCACCGCCAGCCCGCCGCACACCAGCACCGCAATTCCCGGCGTGGTCAGCCAGGCCAGCGCCAGCCCGGTCAGCGCCAGCGCCGCCCCCGCGCCAAAGACCGGCAGCACGACGCGCAACGGCAGGGCGTCCAGCGCCTCGACATCGGCGGAAACGCGGTTCAGCGCCTGTCCGCTGTGCATCCGCATCAGCCGGTCCAGAGGCGCGCCGATCTGCGCCGCCAGCATCCTTACCCGCAGCGCGGCAATGGCGCGCAGCGTCGCGTCATGCGAAACCAGCCGTTCGCCATAGCGCGCGGCCGTGCGCCCCAGCGCCAGCAGCCGGACCATGGCCGAGGGGCGGAACACGTCAAAGACCAGCCCCGCGCCCGCCAGCCCCGCCGTGGCCGCGGCGGTGATGAACCACCCCGACAGCCCCAGCAGCGCCGCGCCCATCAGCAGCACGGCCAGCGCCAGCCCGCCGGCCAGCCCGACATTCGCGCGCGCATCGGCGATCATCGTCCGCAGGATCACCGCAAGCGCGTTCATCCCGCGCCCTCCAGCCGGATGACCCGGCCCATGCGCGCCGCCAGGGCCGGGTCATGCGTCGCCACGACCAGCGTGGTCCCGCCTGCCGCCAGCTTCAGCAGCGCCTCTGTGATCCGCGCCGCGGTGCGGCCGTCAAGGTCGGCGGTCGGCTCGTCGGCCAGCAGCACGTCGGGCCGGGCGTGGATGGCGCGCGCCAGCATCACCCGGCGCGCCTCGCCGCCCGACAGCCCGCCGCCGGTTTCGCCCAGCCGTAGCTGGTCGGCCCCGGCGCGCCCCGCCACGATGTCGGCGGCATCCGCCATGGCCAGCGCGGCCCAGGGGTCGCGCCCCGAACCCAGCGTGACATTGGCCCGCAGGCTGGCATCAAGAAAGCGCGGCGCCTGCGGCAGCCAGCCAAGCCGCGCGCGCCAGCCGTCGGCGGTGTCGTCGTCCAGCGGGGCGCCGCACACGCGGATGCAGCCGGTGGCGGGCCGCTCCAACCCCGCGATCAGGCGCAGCAGCGCGGTCTTGCCGGCACCGCTGGGGCCGACGATCGCCACCGTTTCGCCGGGGCCGATCGCGGCATCGGGGTAGCGGATGGTCCGGCCGCCCCGTTGCAGGGCAAGCCCCTGCCACGCCAGCGTGGCGGGGCCCGGCGCGAGGCCCGGTGCGGGGGGCAGCGCAGGG
>JAZIHR010000015.1:0-34134 GCA_036678445.1 Alphaproteobacteria bacterium | reverse complement strand
CATGAGGGCCGGAGGGGCGGAAAGGACGGGTTTTTACGAGGGCAAGATAAAGGAACATGGCACCATGTCGGGCCAGTTCTGGAAATTATTGTTGTCTGCACACTGGTTAGGGGAGTCGCGAGCGGCACCCTGTTTTCGGACCCCGCGTGCCGCGGTCTTGCGCAAAGCCTTGGCTTTGCAGGGTTTTGACCGGCACCATAGGCCCCTATCGGCCTGTTTTCGGCAATTTTGGGCGGAGCCGCGCCCATGAGCGCCGACGACGAAAACCGCTTTCGCCCGAAGCCCGGACGCATCCGATCCGACACGCCGAAGGCGGGCAGGACCAAAAGTTTTCTCACCCAGGCGAAGAAGCTCGCCCGGCAGCACAGCATTGCCTATCCCAAATACGCGCCGCGCCTCGAAACCCGCACGGCCGCGAAGGGCGGCAAGGCTTCCCGTTCGGCCAAGGGGCCGGGTGTCCGGCGCGGTCGCGGCGCGGCCTTCGTTCGCTCCCGCAGCTTGTCGGGCGGCTGGCGGCACAGCGCGCCGGGGATGCGCCGCGTCGTCGTCAAGACCCGCTACGTCAAGGACGCCGGCCGGAACGGCAGATCGGCGGCCCATCTTCGCTACATCCAGCGCGACGGGACATCCCGCGATGGCGAACGCGGTCAGCTCTATTCGGCGAGTGAGGATCGAGCGGATGGCGATGCCTTCGTCGAGCGCGGCAAGGAGGACCGTCATCAGTTCAGGTTCATCATCTCACCGGAGGACGGTGCGGATCTCGTGGATCTGACGGCGCACACGCGCGACCTGATGAGCCAGATCGAGGCCGATCTTGGCACGAAACTCGATTGGGTCGCGGTCAACCACTACAACACCGGCCATCCCCATGTGCATGTCATCGTCCGGGGCAAGGACGAGTTGGGCGAGAACCTTGTCATCAATGGCGACTATCTCGCCAACGGAATCCGCGAGCGGGCGAGCGAGTTGACCACGCTCGAGCTGGGGCAAGTGACCGAGATCGAGCAGAGCCGCAAGCTATCCGCCGAGATTGACCAGGACCGTTTCACCCGCATCGACCGGGCGATGATGGAGGAAGCCGACGAGCGGTTCCTTGATCTTCGCCATGAACCTGCCGAGCCTCGCCGCCAGTTCAATCGCGCGCTGCGTCTGCGCCGCCTCGCCAAACTGGAGAAGATGGGCCTCGCCACCCCGCATGCGCCGGGCGTATGGGAATTGAGCAAGGACATGGAGCCGGCCCTGCGCGAACTGGGAGAGCGCGGCGACATCATCCGCAACATGCACAAGGCGCTGAAGGCCGATGGTCTGGAGCGCGATCCGATGACCTTCCACATCCATGACGGGCCGCCGGCGGCGCCCATCGCCGGGCGCGTCGTGGACAAGTATCTGTCCGACGAGATGGGCGAGAACCTGACGGTCGTTGTGGACGGGATCGACGGGCGAACGCACCATATCGCCGGCGTCGCACCCGAGCGGCTGGAGGATGCCCGCATCGGCAGCATCATCCAGATCGGCCCGGCCGAAGCGGCAGCCCGGCCATCTGATCGCACCATCACGGCCATTGCAGAGGATGGCATCTATCGGCCGAGCCGCCATCTGGAACGGGCGAAATTCGAGGGTCGCGTTCCCGGCGGCGACTATGAGGGCTATGTCGATGCTCATGTCCGCCGGTTGGAGGCGCTGCGCCGGGCCGGGATCGTCGAACGGATCGACGCCGATCAATGGCGCATCCCCGACGATTTCCAGAGCCGCGCCACGGCCTACGATGCCGGCCGGAATCGGCAGGCCAGTGTGCGCGTGCTGTCGGCCTTCGATCTGGATAAGCAGATCGGCGCGGACGGCGCGACCTGGCTCGACCGCCGGATGTTGGCGAATGACGCATCGGATCTCGCGCCGGCAGGATTCGGCCAGCAGGTGCGCGAGGCGATGGACCAGCGCCGCGAACATCATGTCGAACAGGGCGATGCCACCCGAGCGCGGGACGGCCGCATTTTCTATCGGCGCAGCCTTCTCGCCACCTTGCGCGAGCGCGAGGTTGCCCGCGTCGGCGCGGAGATGGCCGAGAACAAGGGACTGCCGTTCCGTGCCGCCACGGACGGCGAGAACGTCAGCGGCAAGTTCACCGGCACCGTGCAGATCACCAGCGGTAAGTTCGCTATCGTCGAGAAGGCGCATGAGTTCACCCTTGTCCCTTGGCGGCCCGTCATCGACCGCCAGCTTGGCCGGGAGGTTATGGGCGTTGTGCAAGGCGGCTCGGTGTCGTGGCAGTTGGGGCGGCAAAGGGGGTTGGGACTTTAGAGCACCTGAAACGGCGTTGCGACACCGGCGCTATTCGGATAGGAGATAGATACTCGTATTGCCAAGTGTGGAGCTATCAGCATGGGAACCGCTAAGTCAGCAGACAAGTAAGCCGCAACAACAAACACTGTTGTTGCGGCGTTCTGTAAGACCAATCCCAATCTGATTGTTGACGAGCAGACGCCGCCCGGAATCCTTAATCGAGCGGTTGATTCGTCATGACTATCACACGCCCTGCGTGGGCCTATACGTTGCCGGCAGCCCTGCTGCTGATGGCTCCCTTCGACATCCTCGCGTCACTGGCGATGGATATTTATCTCCCCGTCGTTCCAGCGATGCCCGGCATCCTGAACACGACGCCATCCGTGATCCAGCTCACGTTGAGCCTCTACATGGTTATGCTCGGCGTGGGGCAGGTGATCTTTGGCCCAATGTCGGATCGCATCGGGCGACGGCCGATCTTGCTTGCGGGCGGGGCGCTTTTCATCGTCGCTTCTCTCGGAGCGGCATGGTCGTCAACGGCCGCAGCCTTCGTCGCGTTTCGCTTGCTACAAGCGGTCGGAGCGTCGGCGGGGTTGGTGGCGACGTTCGCGACGGTTCGCGACGTTTATGCCAGCGGCCCCGAGGGTGTCGTCATCTACGGTCTTTTCAGTTCGATGCTGGCCTTCGTCCCCGCCCTTGGTCCCATCGCTGGAGCGTTGATCGGCGAGTTTTTCGGATGGCGAGCGATATTCGTCACGCTGGCCGCACTTGCGTTGCCTGCACTCTTGAACGCCGGTTTCAGATGGCACGAAACCCGCCCGTTGGATGAAGCAAAGACGCGCCGATCCGTACTGCCGATCTTCGCGAGTCCAGCTTTTTGGGTTTATACGGTCGGCTTTAGCGCCGGCATGGGGACCTTCTTTGTCTTCTTCTCGACAGCCCCCCGCGTGCTCATAGGCCAAGCGGACTATTCGGAGATCGGGTTCAGCTTGACCTTTGCCACTGTCGCGTTCGTCATGATCGTGACAACGCGTTTCGCGAAGTCCTTTGTCGTAAGATGGGGCATTGCCGGATGCGTGGCGCGCGGGATGGCTTTGCTCATTTGCGGAGCGGCCCTGCTGGGGGTCGGCGAACTCTACGGCTCGCCGTCATTCCTCACCTTCATCCTACCGATGTGGGTTATGGCGATCGGCATTGTTGTTACGGTGTCCGTTACCGCCAACGGCGCACTTGCAAAGTTCGATGACATCGCAGGATCGGCAGTCGCGTTCTACTTCTGCATCCAAAGTCTGATCGTCAGCATCGTCGGAACATTGGCGGTGACGTTGTTGAATGGCGACACTACATGGCCCTTGATCTTCTACGCGATGACGATGGCGGTGCTGGTATCAACGGGTCTGGCGCTACTTCGCTCCCGTGACGTTCCTGTCGAGAGGTCGTCAGTCGTCTAACCGGCGATTGGCAGGACGGCTGTCACCCATACGGCGCACCCGTCATCGCAGGCTCGTGAATGGCGGTATCCTGCCCGGCAGGATACCGCTCATTTCACTTATTCAGTTTATGGCTGTTGCCGATGTAACGCAAACCGAATCGCTTGGAAACTTCCGTCCGAGATGAATGATGAATATAGTTACTACCATCGCCGGAAAGCGACACTTGAATTAACGCCGCCAAAGCCGAACCCGTTGGAAATGGCATGTTCCATGAGAATGGGTCGCGCAGATTGGTGAACGAGGTCGATACCAGCGGCAACAGGATCGGGGTTTTCTAAATTTCTCGTTGGGGGAGCGATTTGATCCCGTAGGGCGAGTATCGTGAAGATTGCCTCAATACCGCCTGCGGCACCAAGTAGGTGTCCGGTCGCCGATTTCGTGGCGCTCACGGCCACATTATGATTGCCAAAGACGGATTTAATCGCCGCTATTTCTCCGCGGTCACCTACGGGGGTGGAGGTCGAATGAGCGTTCAAATGTTGAATATTGACTGGCTTCAACCCAGCACTCTGGAGCGCGATTTTCATCGCACGGGCCGCGCCTCGACCGTCCTCTGGGCCGGCAGTCATATGGTGTGCATCAGCGCTAGTGCCGTATCCTACCAATTCGGCTATGGGTTTGGCACCCCGAGCGAGGGCATGTTCCAACTCCTCTATGACGATCAGACCAGCCCCTTCGGACATTACGAAACCATCGCGCTCGGTGTCGAATGGCCTCGACGCCAGTTCCGGGGTAGTATTGTAGCCGGTGGATAGTGCTCGCGCGGCAGCAAATGCCCCAAGACTAACCTTATCAATGCATGCTTCTGCCCCGCCGCACAGAGCGATGTCGGCCTCGTTGGAGCGTATCAGCCGTGCGGCGTCGCCGATGGCCTGAACGCTAGCAGCGCAGGCGGTTACAGGCGTGCCAATTGGACCTGTAAATCCATACCTGATGGTAACATGTCCTGCCGCGAGGTTGGCGAGAAACGATGGCACGGTAAAGGGTGAGAGCCTCCTTGCTCCCCGTGTATCCGTTATGCGAACTGCCGAAGCGATAGCAGGAAAGCCGCCTATACCAGAGGCAATAACTGTCGCCGTGCGCTCACATTCGTAGTCGCTCGCGGGATGCCATCCCGCCGTTTCGAGAGCCTCCTTCGCGGCCGCAAGTGCAAACAGAATGAAGCGATCCATTTTTCGTTGATCCTTTGTGTCAACGATCAAATCGGGATCAAAACCAGCCTCGGAATCTTCAATCGGGCTAGGAACGAGTCCGCCGATTTTCACCGGAAGATTTCTGGAAATTTCATCAGGCAAACTCTTAATTCCCGATTTCCCGTCGAGAAGTCTTTTCCAGCTTATTTCAACGCCACAGCCAAGAGGACCTACCAAACCCATGCCGGTTACAACAATTCGACGCATTGGATTATTCCGCTCCTTTTTCTGAGCTTATCCGCTTCACGCGATTTATGACGCGCATCGTTTCCTCCGTTGCCGCTGGGCCTGCTAGAAGAACGGTGTTTTCAGGAGTAATTTTTTCTCCAGTATCCGCATCGACCATGATGGCGTTTCGTTCCCTGCCGGTTTCTTTGTCGCCGAGCCGCATGGCTATTTCATGTGGCGCAAGGTTCCGGTTCCCCCATGCGAACAGGGCGATTGCTACGGGATAGAAATCCCGCCCTTTGTCGGTAAGGACGTATTCAAATCGAGGCGGATGATCATTGTATCGTTGCCTTTCAAACAACCCTTCCGCCGTGAGATGCTTCAATCGCCTCGCCAAAATGTTCGCGGAAATTCCGAGATTCTTCTCGAATTCATCGAATTTTCTAAGCCCTTGGAAGGCGTCTCGCAGGATCAAGATGCTCCACCAGTCACCGACGCTTTCCAGCGCTCGGGCTGCGGGACACTCGAATGACAGAAAGCTTGTTCGCTGCATCACACATTCATAACGATGTGACTTCCATTATGCAAGTTACATATGTGACAGCTGGCAACATAGCGTGAGGGCTATCCGATGCGTCATCAATCCAAGGAAGCCATGCTACTGCACCCACGGCCGGACGCAGCGAGACTGCTGAGAACGTGACTGATGCGGCGGCGATCGGCAGGTGCCCGGTTCACAGAGGCCGGACACCTCTTTGTCGAGCGCGCCACTGCCGGCGTCAATCGACTGCATCGAGGTCGAGACAACGGCGTCCCTGCCTTCAAGCGCAATTGCTATGTCGGCTCGGTTTCTGAGGTCTCCGCGCACCGTCTCCAGCCGCTCTCCCGCGTTTCGCAGCGCCGAGTTGTGAACGAATGCTCCGACCTTATGCCCGCGGGCGAGGCATTCGTCCACGCATAGCCGTCCAGTGGCGCCGGCAGCGCCGAGTATAAGGATGTTCATGCAACTTTCTCCTGTGATCAGTCGGATTGTGAGGAGCACACCTGCACGAGCTGCTTCCCGAGATTGCGTCCTTCGAACAGGCCGGCGAGCGCGGCGGGTGCCGTTTCGAGGCCGGGGCTGATGGTCTCCTCGTAGCGGATGTCGCCGGCCTGAACCCAGGCCAGCATCCGGTAGAGCGCCTGCGGAAACTGCGCCACGAAATCGAGGAAGATGAAGCCTTCCATGCGCGCGCGTTTGAATGCGAGCTGCATGTAGTTCGACGGGCCGCGGCCGTAGGCGTCGTTGCGGTAGCCGGAGGAAATGCTGCCGCACAGAACGACGCGCGCATGCGGCGCGATATGATCGAGTGCGGCTTCCAGCGTCGCGCCGCCGACATTGTCGAACACCACGTCGATGCCGTCGGGCGCCAGTGCGCCGAGCCTCTCGCGCATGTCTTCCGCGCGATAGTCGATGCAGGCGTCGAATCGCGCGACGTCGCGGGCCCAGGCGCATTTGCGTTCCCCACCGGCGGACCCGATGACGCGCGCGCCCAGCTTGCGGGCGATCTGGCCTGCGATCGACCCGACGCCGCCGGCGGCGGCGCTGACGAAGACGGTCTCGCCTTCGAGCGGCTTTGCGATTTCCGTCATCCCGAAATAAGCGGTCAGCCCGTTGACGCCGAGGACGCTCAGCATCGCTCTCGGTTCGACCCCTTCGGGAATGCGGGTGAACCCGTGGAGCCCCTCGCCGGCAGCCAGAGCGTAGTCCTGCCAGCCCGTCTCGCCGACGACCCAGTCGCCGACCTTGAAAAGCTCGCTTCTGCTGGCGACGACCTGCCCGACGCCGCTTCCCGGCATGACGCTGCCGATACGGGCGGGAGACGTGTAGGTCTCACGCTCGTTGAGCCATGTCCGCTGGGTGGCGTCGATTCCCAGCCAGTGCACGCGCACCAGCGCCTGACCCGCTTCGAGCGCCGGCACGGTCGAACGGCGCATCTCGAAATGCTCGGGGCCGACATTCGCGTCCGGACGCGCGATGAGGACGAGCTGGCGATTGAGGGTATCAGACATCTGCGCCCCCGGTAGCCGAAGTGTTAGGAAATGGGGCACCATGCACCGGAATGAAGGCGAACCTCAGGATGAGAACGACCATCAGCCCGGCGAGCGACCAGAACGGCAAGGTCTCGTTCCATTCATAGAGCATGGTGCTGGCGGCCGGACCGATGATGAAACCGATGCCCTGCGAAGCGGAGACGAGGCCCGCCGCCACCCCCTGATCGTCATGGCCGACGGCCAGAGATGCCCCGGCCATGATCCCCGGCAGGAGGAATCCGGCTCCAAGCCCCAGCAGCGTGTAGGCGAGATAGTATGCCGATGCGTTCGCCGTCGACAGGAGGAGAAGCAGCCCTGCGATCCAGCTACCCGCTCCGGAAAGCACGAGAGCACGCGGCGTGAACCCCATGATTCTGACCTGCAGGAATTGCACGACGAACATCGCAATTCCGACGAGGGTGAGCGCGACAGAGAGCATCCCTGCAGCGGTCTCTCCGTCCAGATTGAGCCTGTCCTGAAAATAGAACCCTGCGCTGATCTGAACGGTCGCGATCGCGACCCAAAGCAGGATGCCGGCAACGAGCCAGGGTTGCAGAGCGGCGGAGAACAGGCTTGTCCGCTGCGGACGGACCGGCGAAGCCACAGGCGGAGCCTTCAGGAAGAACAGGGCCGCGAGCGCGCCGGAGGCACAGAGCGCAGTCGCCGCATAGAGCGGCCACGTGATGCCGCCGGCCACGAGGACGCCGCTCACCGCGGGACCGACAATCAGGCCGAGACCGGTTGCGCCTCCTATGATGGCCATGCCTCCGGCCCGCTCGGACGGGCTCGTGATATCCGCCATCAACGCCTGGGCGCCCGACGGCACGGCAGACAGGAAAGCGCCGACGAAAGCGCGCGACGCCGTGAGCGCAAGGAAGATGGCGGTCACGGACATGGCACCCGAAAGACCGCCGACCACGACCAACGTATAGACCGCGTAGCCCGCGAAGACGCCGAGAAAGCCGGCGACGATGGTTTTCTTGCGCCCGTAGCGATCGCTGACGATGCCCCACAAAGGAGCCGCGACCACCATGGCGACGGAGCCGATCGAAAGCATCAACCCGCCCTGAACGACGGAAAGATGCAGCTCCCGGATGAGAGGAGCCAGGATGGGCAGGATGAGCGTCGTCGCCACGATGGACAACGCGATGCTGATGGCGATCGTGGCCTTAGTCCGGTTCATGGGAAGCTCCCTTGATCTCGTTTGACCGATGGCTCAAATATGTGACGAATCCATCATATTTTGTATTCGCATTCGGACGACCGATGCCCGGCACCGCACAAGTGAATGTAAACCCACGAAAAATCCCCCGGCAGGCGCGCGCTCAGGCCACCGTGGAGGCGATCATCGTCGCCACCGCTCAGCTTTTGACGGAGCAGGGGTTCGTGAACCTCACGACGGCGCGGGTCGCGGAGCGCGCCGGCGTGAGCATCGGTTCGCTCTACCAGTATTTCCCCAACAAGCAGGGGCTCGCGGCCGCCGTCGTCGATCACTACAGCGACGAGGTCCTCGCGCGCTTCACCGCGATGGTCCGGGCGCGGCCAGGGAAGACGCTGGTGGATACCGTGGATGCGATGATCGGGTTCGCGCTCGTTTCCCATCCGCATGAGCCGGAAATGCATCGCGCGTTGAACGATCTCGCACCGCGCATCGGCCGCGAGGAAAAGACGCGCGCCATCAGCCGGGGGATGGCGAAGGTGATCGAGACGGAACTGGAGCGACATCGGCAGGAAATCTCGCCCGATCTCGACCTTGCGGATGCGGCCGCCATGATCGAGACGGTGCTGGAAACGGTCGCGCACCGGGCGATCCAGCGGCATCCCGTCAGGGTCGGCGCCGATGGGCTGATCGGCCAGTGCCGCAGGCTGATCATCGGCTATCTGAGAAGTCCATCACCAAGCTAATATGATGCTAGACTAGGGGAAGATGCTGAGCTTACGTCAGAAGCCTTATTGCACGCAATTGCCGTCGCTACTCTCCCGAGGCAGGCATTGCTGTTCGCTTGGCATTTTCACCTGGTTGCACGCTCTTGCTTTCGCGAAATAAAGTATGTGGCCAGCGTGTTGGTTCCGGTCAGATAGCGTCCGTCAAGATGGTGTAATTTCGGGTGTGGCCCCGGGCCGTCATGATCAGGCGGCTCTGGGTGTAATCTGAAGTGTCGTTTCCTCCTCGATTGTTGGTGGGTTTAGCTCGGCCATCGCCTCGACCTGCATGTATCGGCTCAGGAGTTGCCATTCGTCGTTGGCTTCGAGCAGGACCGCGCCGATCAGGCGGACGATGCTGTCCTCGTTGGGGAAGATGCCAACGACATCGGCGCGCCGCTTCACTTCCTTGTTCAACCGCTCCAGCGGGTTCGTGCTGTGAAGCTTTGTGCGGTGTTGCGCGGGAAAGGCCATGTAGGCCAACACATCGGCCTCGGCATTGTCCATGAAGGTGCCGAGCTTGAGCCATCTGGCGCGGAGCTGGTCGGCGACATGCCGCCAGGTCTGCACGGCATTGTCATGGTCGGGCTGGATGAAGGCCTGCCGGATCGCGGCGGCGACCATGGTGTGCTGGCCCTTGGGAACGTAGGCAAGCGCGTTGCGCATCGCATGAACGCGGCACCTCTGCCATGTCGCGCTGAGGATGCGGGTGATGGCAGCCTTCAGTCCTTCATGAGCATCGGAGATGACCAGCTTGACGCCGGTGAGACCCCGGCGCACGAGGTCGCGCAGGAAGCTCGTCCAGAACGGCTCGGCTTCGGAAGGGCCGATGTGCAGCCCGACGATCTCCCTTTTCCCGTCCGTATTGACCGCCACCGCGATTATCGCCGCCACCGAGACGATACGCCCGCCCTCACGCACCTTCAGATAGGTGGCGTCGAGCCATAGGTAAGGCCAGTCGCCCGAAAGCGGGCGCTTGAGGAAGGCGTTCACGCGCTCATCGATGTCCTTGCAGAGCTTGGAAACGGAGGATTTGGAAATCCCCGTCATGCCCATCGCCTGCACCAGCTCATCGACCTTGCGCGTCGAGACGCCGTTGATCCATGCCTCCTGGATCACGGCCACCAGCGCCTTCTCCACCATCTTCCTCGGTTCCAGAAAGCCGGGGAAATAGGCTCCCTGCCGCATCTTCGGTATCTTCAGGTTCAGCGTGCCGAGCCGGGTATCGAGCGAACGGTCGCGGTAGCCGTTGCGCCAGGTTTGACGGCCATCGCCCCGCTCATAGCGGCCCGCGCCGATCAGGCCATCCACGTCGGCCTCCATGATCAGTTGCAGCACGCTTTCGGCAATGGCGCGAAGAAAATCGCTGTCACCACTCTTCGCGGCAAGCTCGGCAAGGGGTAATCTATCGTCGGTCATCGGGGTTCCTTTCGGCTGGTTGAAGTCTTGCAACTCCACCTTCTCCGACAGGCCCGGTGCCCACCTTGCGCTCAATGAATACGGCAGCTCATTCTCCAACGCCGTTTCCACCTCAATGCGCCTCCGAAATTACACCACGTCCGAGGACGCTACCTTCCGGTCATCGGCTCCCTCCATCAAGCGAGACCGTGAGTCATGCCTCAACCCAAATTAGTAGGTCTTGATCCTAATTTGTTGTACATGAACGCAGCCGCTCGAAACCGGCGATGAGGCTGTCGAGTCCAAAGTTGAACGCAGCATCCATGCTGTCTGTTTCCAACTCGTGAAACAGACCGTGTAGGAAGGACGATGGTGCTTGCTCGGATACATCTGACCTGTCCGAAATTCTCTCATCGGCATCAGATGCCTGCTGTTCGAGAACGGAACCGACTACATAGTTGCTGACCGCCAAAAGCGTCCAAACGGCATGCTTCGGACTAAAGCCCGCCGTGCAGAGAAAGCGTATTTGTGCCTCGGCGGTGCCAAAATTCGGTTCTGTCGGTCGAGTTCCCGCATGGATACGCGCGCCGTCGCGATAAGAGAGCAACGCCATTCTGAAACTCAGGGCGTTTTCTTTCAGGTACACCCGCCAGTCCTCGTTTTCCTTGGGTAGGGACCGAGTGTGGCGTTCCGTCAGCATCGCCTCGGCCAGTGCGTCAAGCAGCGCACGCTTGTTTTGGAAATGCCAGTAAAGCGCTGGCTGCTGAACCTTGAGGCGTTCAGCGAGCTTTCGCGTCGTCAGGTTGTCCATGCCAACCTCGTTCAGCAGTTCCAGCGCCGTCGCGATCACGGTGCCCTTGTCCAGTTTGGTCATTCATGCTCCTTCGTCAACGCTTGACAATTTATCACCGATAAGTTCTATGTCCATATACTTATCGATGATAAAGTCGCTCGCGCTTGAGCGGCACTGGAGTTTCAGGTGCACAGCTCTGCCATCATTGCCCTGCTGATCGTGGGTCTCGACGCCATGGGTCTCGGCCTCATCATGCCGGTCCTTCCAGCGCTTCTGCGCGAGCTTGTGCCGACGGAGCAGGTCGCTGGTCACTATGGTGCCTTGCTGTCGCTCTATGCGTTGGTGCAGGTCGTCTTCGCGCCCCTGCTTGGACAACTTTCGGATGCTTACGGTCGGCGTCCGGTGCTTCTGGCTTCTCTCGCGGGAGCCGCAGTCGATTACACGATCATGGCATCTGCGCCGGTCCTGTGGGTGCTTTATATCGGCCGACTCGTCTCCGGCGTCACGGGAGCAACCGGAGCCGTAGCTGCTTCAACCATTGCCGATTCGACGGGGGAAGGTTCGCGCGCACGGTGGTTCGGCTACATGGGGGCCTGCTATGGTACGGGCATGATTGCCGGGCCAGCTCTTGGTGGTATGCTCGGCGGTATTTCTGCTCATGCTCCGTTTGTCGCCGCTGCCCTTCTCAACGGGATCGCGTTCCTGCTTGCCTGCATTTTCCTCAGGGAGACTCGTCGCGGTCATGGCAAGACCGGAAAGTCGGTTCACATCGAACCATTGGTTCTGTTCCGGCTGGACGATGCGTTGCGTGGGCTAACTGCGCTTTTCGCAGTTTTCTTCATTATTCAACTGATTGGCCAAGTGCCGGCGGCCCTATGGGTCATATATGGTGAGGATCGTTTTCAGTGGAACACCACGACCGTCGGCTTGTCGCTCGCGGCGTTTGGAGCAACACATGCGATTTTTCAAGCGTTTGTTACCGGCCCTCTTTCAAGCCGACTTGGAGAACGGCGCACGCTGCTGTTTGGCATGGCCGCGGATGCGACTGGCTTCATTCTTCTGGCTTTTGTCACGCAGGGATGGATGGTGTTTCCGGTTCTGTTGCTGCTTGCCGCCGGGGGTGTCGGCATGCCGGCCTTGCAGGCAATGCTTTCGAATAATGTCAGCAACAACAAGCAGGGAGCCTTGCAGGGAACGCTTACGAGCCTCACCAATTTAAGCGCCATCGCGGGACCGCTTGGCTTTACGGCACTCTATTCTGCCACCGCCGGAGCATGGAACGGTTGGGTTTGGATTGTCGGTGCGTTTCTTTATGTAATGTGCTTGCCAATGCTCCGCAGGCCTTTCGCCACTTCGTCGTGATTGAGATCGTAGCGGATAGGCATGGGCAGGCTGAAGAAAAAGAGCAGGTTAAATCCGCCAAGCCATCAACTTAGTTTGGGGCGCATTCCACTTGCATCGTTGATCCAGACGCTTGCCGTCGCCGAACATCTCAGCTTCTACCGCGCCGCTCAGGCGCTCGGCACCAGCCAGTCCAACGTCAGCGCGAGGATCAAGGCGCTGGAGCAAGACCTCGGCATCCTTCTGTTCGAGCGCAATACCAGAGGCGTCCGCCTTACCGAGGCCGGGCGCCTCTTTGTCGAGCGGGTCGCCGCCGGCGTCGATCAACTCGACCATGCGGTGAAGACTGCTGGTATGGCGGCGTCGGGAGAGTGCGGCCGACTGCGCGTCGGTATCCATGCTCTGATGCCGCGCAGCTTTCTTGCCGAACTGATCGCGCAATTCCGCGAAGACCATCCTGGCATCGACGTCGAGATCACCGAAGGCACAGCCCGCGAGGCGGTGATGCAGCTTCGCGCCGACCGGTTGGATGTGGCGTTCGTGGCGGGGGCTCCCGAACTGCCCGACTACCACGCCCGTCCGATCTGGACCGAGCCGCTGGTGGTTGCGCTGCCGGAGAATCATCGCCTTGCCGGACGACCGGAGATCACCTGGGCCGATCTGGTGGGAGAGACGTTCCTTGTTCGGCATGGCGGCACTGGACCGCAGGTTCATGACCATATCGTGCTGCGTCTGGCAGGGCTTTGGCCCGCACCGTCGATCCAGCGCTTCGACGTAGGGCGGGGAACGCTACTGTCCATGGTTGGGCAGGGTTTCGGCGTCACCATCGTCAGTGCCGCCACGGCGCAACTGCCGTCAACGGGCATCGTGTTCCTGCCGTTGGCCGATGAGCCAGAGCCAGTCCCTTTCTCGGCTGTCTGGTCGCCGTTCAATCGCAACGCCGCGCTGCGCAACCTGCTTATGCTCGCAGGCACGATGGGCCGCGATTCGCGAAGCCGTCTGCGCAGTAGTAGCAGGGTGACCGTGAACACCGAAGCAACCCGTCCTATATACCGCCGATAGTATCCGGCAGCCCTCTCGCATCATCTTTGCTGTTGCCTGTCCCGATTTTGCCTACTCTCTGATCGGCTCTGTCTCTCTTGCCGACTGGAGCCCGTATGCGCGGAGGCCGAATTTTATGGGGTCAGATCGCTGTCGTCTTCACCATCGTTCTGGTGATGGTGTGGGCAGCGACGCAATGGACGGCGTTCCGCCTCGGCTTCCAGCCGCAGCTTGGAGCACCGTGGTTCGAGTTGGCGGGCTGGCCGGTCTATTGTCCGCCGGCCTTCTTCTGGTGGTGGTTTTCTTTCGACGCCTATGCGCCCGCGATCTTCGTAGAGGGTGCAATCATCGCCACGTCCGGCGGCTTCCTCGCCATCGCCGCCGCCATCTTCATGTCGATCATCCGGGCGCGGGAAGCGCGCAACGTCGCCACATACGGATCGGCGCGATGGGCCGAGGACAAGGAAATCCGCAGCGCCGGCTTGCTCGGCTCCGATGGCGTCGTGCTCGGCCGATACGAACGGGACTATCTACGCCATGACGGTCCCGAGCATGTCCTATGCTTCGCCCCGACGCGCAGCGGCAAAGGTGTCGGGCTGGTAGTGCCGACGCTGCTGACATGGCCGGCATCCGCTATTGTCCACGACATAAAAGGGGAAAACTGGACACTGACAGCCGGCTTTCGTGCGAAGCACGGCCGCGTTTTGCTGTTCGATCCGACCAACGCCAAATCGGCCGCCTACAACCCGCTGCTGGAGGTCAGGCAAGGCGAGTGGGAGGTCAGGGACGTTCAGAATATCGCGGATATTCTGGTCGATCCTGAAGGCAGCCTCGACAAGCGCAACCATTGGGAAAAGACTTCCCATTCGCTTCTGGTCGGCGCGATCCTGCATGTTCTCTATGCGGAGAAAGACAAGACGCTGGCGGGCGTCGCCAACTTCCTGTCCGATCCGCGCCGCCCGGTCGAGGCGACCTTGCGCGCCATGATGGACACGCCGCATCTCGGCGAGGCGGGCGTTCATCCCGTCATCGCGCCGTCGGCTCGCGAACTGCTGAACAAAAGCGAGAACGAGCGCAGCGGCGTGCTGTCCACCGCCATGTCGTTTTTGGGATTGTATCGTGATCCCGTGGTGGCGCGCGTCACCGCACGATGCGACTGGCGCATTGCCGATCTGGTCGGCAGCTGCCAGCCGGTCACGCTCTATCTGGTCGTGCCGCCGTCCGACATAAACCGCACCAAGCCCCTCATCCGCCTGATCCTCAACCAGATCGGCAGGCGGTTGACGGAGGAATTGACCACCTCCGGCAAGCGCCATCGGCTGCTGTTGATGCTCGACGAGTTTCCGGCGCTCGGCAGATTGGATTTTTTCGAGTCCGCCTTGGCCTTCATGGCGGGCTACGGAATCAAAGGTTTCCTGATCGCGCAGAGCCTCAACCAGATCGAGCGCGCCTATGGGCCGAACAACGCCATTCTCGACAATTGCCATGTGCGCGTCAGCTTCGCCACGAATGACGAACGCACCGCCAAGCGGGTGAGTGACGCGCTCGGCACCGCGACCGAACTGCGCGATTCCACCAACTATGCCGGGCACAGATTGGCCCCGTGGCTCGGGCATCTCATGGTGTCGCGGCAGGAGACGGCCCGGCCGCTGCTCACGCCGGGCGAGATCATGCAGCTTCCGCCAACGGACGAAATCGTGATGGTCGCGGGCACGCCGCCGATCCGCGCGACCAAGGCACGCTATTTCGAGGATGCGCGGTTTCAGGAACGCATCCTGACCCCGCCCGATCTGGTCGCCGCTCCGCTGGCGCCCAGCCCATCCGCCGATGATTGGTCCGGCCGCGTGGTCGCGGCGGAAAGCCGTTCCGCTCCGGCTGCCGCAGACGGGAACGAGGGTGATCCAGCCAATGCCGGCATCCGCCGCGAGCCGGAATTGCCCGAGCATGAGGAAGTCGTCGCCCCGCCGCCGTCGCCCGAACAGGAGTTCGAGTTTCTGGACGACGAGCCGGATGTTGACGCGGCCAAGGCCCGCGCCATGCGCCAGCGCATGAGGATGGTCGCGCGGCAGGTGGCGCTGAACCCCGATGATGGAATCGACCTTTGAGGATACGCCCATGGCAACCAGAACCCGCATGAACGTCTATTTCGACCCGGAGCTGCTTAAACAGGTTGAAATGCTGGCCCTGCGCCGGCAAGTCTCGAAATCCGCCATCATCGAGGCTGCCGTCGCTTCCTTCTTGTCCGGCGACGCGGCGGATCGGCTGGAAGCGGCCATGTCGCGCCGCCTGGACAGGATCGGGCGCCAGATCGACATACTCGACGAAGATCTCGCCGTGCTCGGCGAAACCGTCTCGCTGTTCGTCTACTTCTGGCTTGCCGCCACGCCTCCGCAGCCCGAAAGCGCACAAGCCTCGGCCCGCGCCAAGGGGGCCGAACGGTTCGAGGGATTCATGCAGACCCTCGGCAAGCGGCTGGCAACCGGCGACAGGTTCCTGAAAGAGCTTTCGCGCGACGTTGATTCGTTTCCGCAGGACCAGTCCGGCGCGGACGGCGACCGATCCTGACTCCGCATCCTGTCCTATTTTCCGCAGATCACCGCATCCCGCCGCATGCGCTTAAATACTTGTTGAAGCGGCCCGATTCCGGGCTTTCTTAATCGACCCCGATCCGGGGACCACCTGTTGCGCCCCGCCAGAAACCGGGGCCGACATGACCTTCACCGACCACAGACAGGAAATCATCGGGCGCGGGGCACGGATGTTGCGCACCGCGCTCGGCCCGGCCATTGCCCGGTTTCTGGAAGACCCCTCCGTCATCGAGGTCATGCTGAACCCCGATGGCCGCATCTGGATAGATCGGCTTTTGGAAGGTCTGGCCGATACCGGCGAGCGCCTGTCTGCTGCCGATGGCGAGCGCATCGTGCGCCTGGTCGCGCACCATGTCGGCGCGGAGGTCCATGCCCGCAGCCCGCGCGTCTCCGCGGAACTGCCGGAGAGCGGGGAGCGCTTCGAGGGTTTGCTGCCGCCTGTCGTCGATGCGCCGGCCTTTGCCATCCGCAAGCCCGCCGTCGCGGTCTTCACGCTGGACGACTATGTGGCGGCTGGCATTATGACCCGGTTTCAGGCCGAGGCATTGCGCCTGGGCGTTGCCACACGCGCCAACATCCTCGTGGCCGGCGGGACATCGACCGGCAAGACCACACTCACCAATGCGCTCCTGGCGGAAGTCTCGAAGGGCGCCGATCGTGTCATTATCATCGAGGACATGCGCGAACTGCAATGCACCGCCGAAAACAAGGTGCCGATGCGCAGCGTGGACGAGGTGATCGATCTCCTCGAGCTGTCGCGCGCGACCATGCGCTTCCGGCCTGACCGCATCATAGTCGGCGAGGTGCGCGGCCCGGAAGCACTCGGGCTCCTGAAACTTTGGGGCACCGGCCATCCCGGCGGCATCGGCACCCTCCATGCTGGTTCCGCGCTCGGCGCACTCCACCGCCTCGAACAGCTTGTCCAGGAAGCCGTCATCACGGTCCCCCGGTCGCTGATCGGGGAGGCCATCGACCTTGTTGCTGTCCTGTCCGGGCGCGGTTTCGCGCGCCGGCTCGCCGAACTTGCCCGCATCGACGGGCTCGATCCCGCCGGCAACTACCGCATTACCCCGATCATCCCCGATCCAGAAGGAGATTCCGAATGATCCGTCATGCCATGCGCCTGCGTCGCCACGTCGCCACGGCCACCACCTATGTCAGCCTGTTCATGGCACCGGCCGCCCATGCGTCCGGCTCGTCGATGCCGTGGGAAGCGCCCCTCGAAAGCATCCTCCAGTCCATCGAGGGGCCGGTCGCCAAGATCATCGCCGTCATCATCATCATCGTCACCGGCCTGACGCTGGCCTTCGGCGATACGGGCGGCGGCTTTCGCAAGCTGATCCAGATCGTGTTCGGCCTGTCCATCGCCTTTGCAGCGTCGAGCTTCTTCCTGTCGTTCTTCTCCTTCGGTGGCGGGGCTCTCGTTTGATGGCGGGCGGACTCGAACAGCTCGACGCGGTGCCGGGATTCTCGATCCCGGTCCACCGGGCGCTGACCGAGCATATCCTGCTCGGCGGCGCACCGCGCTCCATCGCCATCATGAACGGAACGCTGGCGGGGGCCGTGGGCCTCGGCCTGCGCCTCTGGCTGGTCGGCATCGCCATTTGGGCAATCGGCCATTTCGCGGCCGTGTGGGCGGCGAAGCGCGATCCCCAATTCGTCGAGGTCGGGCGCAGGCATCTGCGCGTCCCCGGCCATCTGGCGGTTTGAGGGAGGCGCGTCGATGATGAACCTTACCGAATACCGCCGCACCACCACCCGGCTCGCCGACTATCTGCCATGGGCCGCGCTGGTCGGCTCCGGCGTCGTCTTGAACAAGGACGGGAGTTTCCAGCGGACGGCGAAGTTTCGCGGTCCCGATCTGGATTCCGCCGTCGCGGCCGAGCTGGTCGCCGTCGCCGGCCGCATCAACAACGCCGTGCGCCGTCTCGGCTCCGGCTGGAGCATCTTCGTAGAGGCGCAGCGTAGCGAGGCAGCGACATATCCCGACAGCATCTTTCCCGATGCCGCGTCGGCGCTGGTCGATGCCGAGCGGAAAGCCGGTTTCGAGGAAGCGGGCACGCATTTCGTGTCGGGCTACTTCCTGACCTTCCTCTGGCTGCCCCCGGCCGAGGAAGCGGCCCGCGCGGAAACATGGCTCTACGAGGGCCGAGAGAAAACCGGCGTGGACCCGTGGGAGCTGCTGCGCGGCTTCATCGACCGCACCGACCGCGTGCTGGCCTTGCTCGACGGCTTCATGCCCGAGTGCCGTTGGATGGATGACGGCGCGACGCTTACCTATCTCCATTCCACCATTTCGACCAACCGGCATCGCGTGCGCGTGCCCGAGGTGCCGATGCACCTCGACGCGCTGCTGGCCGACCAGCCCTTGACCGGTGGGCTGGAGCCGCGCCTTGGCGACGCGCATCTGCGCGTCCTGACCATCGTGGGATTCCCGACCGCGACGACGCCAGGCCTGCTCGACGAAATGAACCGCCTGCCGTTCCCCTACAGATGGAGCACGCGCGCGATCCTGCTCGACAAGACCGATGCGACGCGGCTGCTGACCCGCATCCGCCGCCAATGGTTTGCGAAGCGCAAGAGCATCGCCGCGATTCTGAAAGAGGTGATGACCAACGAGGCGTCCGCCCTTGTGGACACCAATGCGGCCAACAAGGCGCTCGACGCCGACATGGCCTTGCAGGAGCTTGGGGCGGATGTTGCGGGCATGGCCTATGTCACGGCCACCATCACCGTTTGGGATGCCGACCCGCGCATTGCCGACGAGAAGCTGCGCCTTGCCGAAAAGGTGATTCAAGGCAGAGATTTCACCGCCATGCCGGAAACCGTCAACGCGGTTGACGCATGGCTCGGCAGCCTGCCCGGACACGCCTACGCGAATGTGCGGCAGCCGCCCATCAGCACTTTGAATCTCGCCCACATGATCCCGCTTTCGGCGGTGTGGGCGGGGCCGGAACGGGACGAGCATTTCGGCGACGCTCCACTGCTTTACGCCAGGACCGAAGGCTCTACCCCGTTCCGGCTAAGTCTCCATGTCGGCGACGTAGGCCACACCCTTGTCGTCGGCCCAACAGGCGCGGGCAAGAGCGTTCTCCTTGCTCTCGCCGCACTCCAGTTCCGCCGTTACGCACGAAGCCAGATCTTCGCCTTCGACTTCGGCGGCAGCATCCGGGCCGCTACGCTCGCCATGGGTGGCGACTGGCATGATCTCGGCGGCGAACTGACCGCCGCCGGGGTTTTCAGCCCTGACAGTTCCGTGGATCGGGATTTGCGCATTTCTCTCGCTCAGGACATTGCCGGGGTCGCCCTGCAACCACTGGCGCGAATCCACGAGACTGCGGAACGTGCCTGGGCCGCCGACTGGATCGCGGCAATCCTCTCGCGCGAGACTGTTCAGATCACCCCCGAGGTCCGGGAGCATATCTGGACGGCGCTGACGTCGCTGGCCTCGGCACCGGCTGGGGAGCGGACCATCACCGGGCTGAGCGCGCTGCTCCAGTCCAACGATCTGAAACAGGCGTTGCGTCCCTATTGCATTGGCGGAGCTCATGGCCGGCTGCTCGATGCCGAGGCCGAATATCTCGGCACGGCGGACGTGCAGGCCTTCGAGATCGAGGGGCTGGTGGGGACTGGCGCGGCTCCTGCCGTGCTGTCCTACCTGTTTCACCACATCGGCGACAAGCTGGACGGACGGCCGACGCTGCTCATCATCGACGAAGGCTGGCTTGCGCTGGACGACGATGGCTTCGCCGGCCAGCTCCGCGAATGGCTCAAAACGCTGCGCAAGAAAAATGCCAGCGTCATCTTCGCCACGCAAAGCCTGTCGGACATCGACAATTCGCCCATAGCGCCGGCGATCATCGAGAGCTGCCCGACACGGCTCCTGCTTCCCAACGAGCGCGCCATCGAGCCGCAGATCACCGAGATTTACAGGCGGTTCGGTCTCAATGACCGCCAGATCGAAATCCTCGCGCGGGCCACACCCAAGCGCGACTATTACTGCCAAAGCCGCAGGGGCAATCGCCTGTTCGAGCTGGGCCTGTCCGAAGTCGGCCTCGCGCTCTGCGCAGCATCCGCCAAATCAGATCAGGCTGACATCGAGCGCATCCATCTCGCCAACGACCGCGACGGGTTTATGGCAGCCTGGCTGCGCCATCGCGGCGTCGCTTGGGCAGCCGACCTGATCCCGAGCCTCACCAATCTCGCCCCGTGGGATGAAGCCCCACCCATCGACGCCGCCGTCGGCGACGAGATCGAACTCACCCTGGACGAAAAGGAGATTTCCCCATGACGCGCAAAATGCCCCGCATCACCCATATGGTCGGCGCCTCCGCACTGGCCCTCACACTTGCCGCACCGCTGGCGCTGGCCCCGGTGTTCACGACACCGGCCCATGCCTTCTTCGGTGGGTTTGGCCGGATCGTCTATGACCCGACCAACCACGCCGAGAACCTGCTGACCGCCGCCCGCACCCTTGAGCAGATCAACAACCAGATCGCCAGTCTCCAGAATGAGGCCCAGATGCTGATCAACCAGGCTCGCAACCTTGCGAGCCTGCCGTATTCCTCCCTCCAGCAGCTTCAGCAGAACGTCCAACGCACGCAGCAGCTTCTCGGGCAGGCGCAGAACATCGCCTTCGACGTGCAGAACATCGACCAGATGTTCCAGCAGGATTACGGCAATCTGTCTCTGACCGCGACCGACCAGCAGCTCATCGCGGATGCGCGCAGCCGGTGGGAGAACACCGTTGGCGGCTTGCAGGACGCCATGCGCGTCCAGGCGGGTGTTGTCGGCAATATCGATAGCAATCGCGCCGAGATGGCCGCGCTGGTCGGCCAGAGCCAGGGCGCGACCGGCGCGCTGCAAGCCACGCAGGCCGGCAACCAGCTTCTCGCCCTGCAATCGCAGCAGCTTTCGGATCTGATCGCGGTCATGTCGGCCAACGGCCGGGCCGAGGCGCTGATCGAGGCGGAGCGCGCGACCGCTGCCGAACAGGGCCGCATCCAGCGCGAGCGGTTCCTGACGCCGGGCACCGGCTACCAGCCCGGCAACGCGCAGATGTTCAACGGCAACAACTGACGGGAGGCTCGCCATGGACGGCAAGATACTGGCCCGCCTCGGGGCCGTGGTGTTCGTCGCCATCGCCGTTACGGCGACCGCAATCGACATGGCGCGGAAGGACGAGCCTTCCGCGCCAAGGCCAGCATCGGCCCTCCAGCCCCCGGCCGATCCGCTGCGCGAAACCTTGCGCCGTTGCCAGCAGCGCGGCGAGGCGGCGGCGAATGACGCCGGCTGCCTCGCCGCCTGGGCTGAATCCCGCGACCGCTTCCTTGGCAGGACTCCTGCGCCCGAAGCTCCGCAGCAGACCGGAGGACAGTGAGCTATGGGGGGAACGGGGGTCATCGACAACTTCCTGGGCATCTTCACCAGCTATATCGACAGCGGGTTCGGGCTGCTCGGCGGCGAAGTCGCCTTCATCGCCACGACGCTGATCGTCATCGACGTGACGCTCGCCGCGCTCTTCTGGGCATGGGGCGCCGATGACGATGTGGTCGCGCGGCTGGTGAAAAAGACCCTTTCCGTCGGCGTCTTCGCCTACATCATTTCCAACTGGAACAATCTCGCGCGGATCGTCTTCGAGAGCTTCGCCGGCCTCGGCCTGATGGCCTCGGGCACCGGCTTTTCCGTCACCGATCTGATGCGGCCGGGTCGCGTGGCGCAGACCGGCCTCGACGCGGGCCGTCCATTGCTCGAATCCGTTTCCGACCTGATGGGCTGGATCGCGGTTTTCGAGAATCTGGTCCAGATCGTCTGCCTTCTCTTTGCCTGGGCGCTGGTGATCCTTGCTTTCTTCATCCTGGCCATCCAGCTTTTCGTGACGCTGATCGAGTTCAAGCTGACCACGCTCGCCGGCTTCGTGCTGATCCCTTTCGGCCTTTTCGGCAAAACCGCCTTCATGGCCGAGAAGGTTCTGGGGAACGTGGTTTCTTCCGGTATCAAGGTGCTGGTGCTGTCGGTCATTATCGGCATCGGCTCGACGCTCTTCTCGCAATTCACAGCCGGTTTCGGTGGGGCGACCCCCACCGTGGACGACGCTATGGCGATTGTTCTGGCAGCCCTGTCGCTGCTCGGCCTCGGCATCTTCGGTCCCGGCATCGCCAACGGCATTGTTTCGGGCGGACCCCAGCTTGGCGCAGGCGCAGCTGTGGGAACCGGGCTTGCGGTCGGCGGCGCGGCCATCGCCGCTGGCGGCGGGGCCATGCTTGCCGCCAAGGGCGGTGCCGCTGCCCTGTCCGGTGGAGCCGCTGCCGTTCGTGGCGGCGCGGCAACCGCAGGCGCTGCCTCCGCTGCCTATAGCGTCGGATCGCTCGGTCAGTCCGGTGCGGCTGGTGTTGCTGCCGGCATGGGCGGTTTGGCGCGCGCCGCTGGTTCCGCCGCTATCTCGCCCCTGAAACGCGCCGTCGCGCGTGCCGGTGAATCCGTCAAATCCAGCTTTTTCGATGGCGTGAAGGGCAGCTTCGGGGCCAGCGGCGGCAGTTCCACCATGGGAACGGTCGGCGGCGCAAGCGCCGAACCCGCAGCCGCGCCATCCAACCCGGCCGGCAGCTCTCCGGCTTGGGCGCAGCGGATGCAGCGCCGGCAGGCCCTCAATCATGGCACCACCATGACCGCCCATGCCGTCCGCTCCGGCGACAGCCACGGCTCCGGTTCCTCCGTCAACCTTTCCGAAAGTGACCGCTCATGAGCATCTTCAAACGACCAGCAACCCATTACGGCAAGACGCCGGAACCCGAGACGCCCTATCAGCGCGCCGCGCAAGTCTGGGACGAGCGTATCGGCTCGGCTCGCGTGCAGGCGCGGAACTGGCGGCTCATGGCCTTCGGCTCGCTGATCCTGTCTGTCGGCTTCGCTTCGGCATTGGTCTGGCAATCGGCGCGCGGCACCGTGGTGCCTTGGGTTGTTCAGGTGGACAATCTCGGTCAGGCGCAAACCGTCGCGCCCGCCAATGCCGACTATCGCCCGACCGATCCGCAGATTGCTTTCCATCTTAGCCGATTCATTGAGCAGGTCCGCGCGATCCCGGCCGACGCCATCATTGTCCGCCAGAACTGGCTTCGCGCCTATGAATGGACCACGGATCGCGGCGCGGCGGCGCTGAACGATTATGCCCGCGCCAATGACCCCTTCACCAAGGTTGGCCGCCAGCAGATCGCCGTCGAAGTGTCATCGGTCATCCGGGCATCGCCGGATTCCTTCCGGGTGTCGTGGGTGGAGCGGCACTACGAGAACGGCCAGCTTTCCACTACGGAACGATGGACCGCCATCCTGACCATCGTGATCCAGACCCCGCGCGATGCCGAGCGACTGCGCGCCAATCCGCTCGGCATCTACGTCAATGCAATTTCGTGGTCGCGGGAGATGAGCCAATGAAAGCCTCAGCTTGCATCAATCACCTCGCTGATCTTTCCCTCGGAGATCATGAAGAACGAGGTGCCCGTCATCTTGATCTCCTGCCCGGCCTTCCAGCCATTGGGCAGGTCGGTTTTGACCTTGGCGCGATAGCCGATGCGCACGGCTGCACGGTCGTCTATCGCGATACAGTCGAGGATCGTCTGTTCTCTTTCAGCAAACAACTGGACGCCCTGTTCCGCCAGCGCGCGAAATGCCTCGATCCCGTGCGTTTCGTTCGTCGTCTCTCCGTTCGATCTGTTGATAAACCGAACGTCGTCCGACAGGCAGTCGAGCATCGCCTGAACATTCATCCTGTTGTAGGCGTCGATATACCGGGCAACAATCGTCGGCACAGAATCCATTCTGTCGGTTCCTCCTTACTGATCCTGAAGTCGCTAACCTATGCGATTTTTGCGACGGCGTTTGCAATTACTTTGGCAGGCTGCGCGACCAACCGGACGCCGCAATTCAGCTACGACGCCAGCGTGCCGCCGCTGCCAACCATGCAGGCGGCGGCAACCGACAACACGCCTCGGCCGCTGCATGTGCCCCCGGCATGGACCGTGGCGCGCGGCGGCACCGCCGCCGGCACGCCGACCGGCCGCGTTGAGAACGCCAATGCCGCCGCCCGCGTCGAGCCGCGCCGGGAAGGCTACTACAACGCCATCCAGATATATCCGTGGTCGGAAGGCGCGCTCTATCAGGTCTATGCCGCAGTCGGGCAGATCACCACCATTGCGCTGGAGCCGGGCGAGAGCCTGACAGGCGCGGGGCCGATCGCGGCCGGCGATACGACAAGGTGGATTATTGGCGACACCGAGAGCGGCAGCGGCGCAAACCGCCGTGTCCATATCCTCGTGAAGCCCACGCGGCCGGACATTTCCACCAACCTTGTCGTCACCACCGACCGGCGCACCTACATGATCGAGCTGCGCGCGCGGGAATCGCTCTACATGCCGGCCGTGGCATGGGCCTATCCGGCACCGCCTGCCGGCCAGCGCCAGACGGTCCCGGTCGCGCCGATCATTCCGGCCGACGCAGCGCGGAACTATCGCTACGCCTTGCAGGTGCAGGGCGACAGCCCGCCATGGCGGCCGGTTTCCGTCTTCGACGATGGACGCCGCGTCTATGTCGTTTTCCCGGCCGGGATCGTGCAGGGCGAAATGCCGCCGATCTTCGTGCTTGGCGCGAACGGCGAGCCGCAGATCGTCAATTCCCGCATCCACCAGAACGTCCTGATCGTGGACCGCCTGTTCGGCGCGGCCGAGCTGCGCCTTGGCAGCGGCAATCGCCAGCAGGTCGTCAGGATCGTTCGCACCAACCCGACGCAGGCCGCCGCCGCGCAGCCCGCCAGCGCGACCGGAGACACCCCGTCATGAGCGACAATACCATCACCGACACCATCGCACCCATGCGCCTGCGCGCCGAGCCGCCCCGCGTTACGCGCCTGTCCCGCAAGATGCTGGCAGGCGTCGGGGCCGTCGCGCTTCTCGGCATCGGCGGGGCGCTGATCTACGCGCTCCAGACCCGCGATGCAGGACCGGGCGGCGACGAACTCTATTCGACCGAGAACCGGCCCACGGCGGACGGCCTGTCCGGCCTGCCGAGCGACTATAGCGGGCCGGCGCTCGGCCCGGCGCTGCCCGGCGACCTCGGCCGCCCGATCCTCGACGCGCAGAATCGGGGACAGCCCATTGTAACGCCGGCAATCACGACGCCCGCCGTCGATCCAGAGGAAGAACGCCGCAGGGCCGAGGAAGAAGCCGCGCGCTTGAGCAACGTCTTTTTCCAGTCCGGCCCGCGCACGGGATCGCCGGCAGGAACGGCCATGCCCGGCCTTGCCGGTCTTGGCCTCGGCGGGCAGCCCGCGACACAGGATCGCCACGCGGCGTTTCTCAACGGGCCGGTGGACCGGCAGACCGTCGCCCCGGATCGCGTCGTGCCGCCGGCATCACCCTATATCCTTCAGGCCGGGGCCGTGATCCCGGCCGCGCTCATCACCGGCATCCGTTCCGACCTTCCGGGCCAGATCACCGCACAGGTGACGGAGAACGTCTATGACAGCCCCAGCGGCTCGCTGTTGCTGATCCCGCAGGGCACGCGCATCATCGGCCAATACGATGACGGCGTGACCTTCGGCCAGCGCAGGGTGCTCTTGGTGTGGAACCGCCTGATCCTGCCGGGCGGCCGCTCCATCGTCCTTGAGCGCCTGCCGGGCGCGGACGCCAGCGGCTATGCCGGACTGGAGGATGGCGTCGATTATCATTGGTGGGATCTGATGAAGGCCGCAGGGCTGTCCACGCTGCTCGCAGTCGGCACGGAGCTGGCGACCAGCGACGAGGACCGACTGATCCGCGCCATCCGCGAGGGGGCGCAGGATACCGTCAATCAGGCCGGCCAGCAGATCGTTCAGCGCCAGTTGCAGGTCGCGCCGACGCTCACCATCCGACCGGGCTTCCCGGTCAGGATCATCGTCACCCGCGACCTTGTATTCGAGCCGGCAGGAGGTTGACCATGACCAAGCTGAAACTCGGCCCCATCGTCGAGGACAAGCCGGTCAAGGTGATGCTGGAGCTGCCGGGGCCGCTTCATCGCGATCTTGTCGCCTATGCCGAGGTGCTGGCCCGCGAGAGCGGCCAGCCCGTCGCCGATCCCGTCAGGCTGATCGTGCCGATGCTGCATCGGTTCATGGCCACGGATCGGGGTTTTGCAAAGGCTCGGCGTGTCCAACAGCACGCCAAGACAGCTTAAGTAATGATACGCGATGATGACGTTTGCTCGGTATGCCGGGCCAGCAAACAGTTCAGTTGATCGAGGGGCCAGTTGCCAAGATCTCCTGGCGGTCGGGCCGCGAAGCGCGCTCCGCTCTTTGTCGAGGTCGGGCGCTGGCAACTGTGTATCCTAGGTCATCTGCCGGTGTGAGTCGACCTTAGTTGTCCAGAACCAGAATGACACCGGCGCGCTGCAAGCGACCCAGGTCGGCAACCAGCTTCTCGCTACGCAAAGCCAGCAGCTTTCCGACCTGAGCTCGCTCATGTCGGGCAATGGCTGAACTGCCCGTCGTATTGGGCATTTCGCGATAGGGGGTTCCGCCACAAAAGCATTGACCGTACTGGAAGTTGTAGAGACACTCGTGGTTGTTTCCGGGGGGCAGATGATGCGTTTAGTTGGTCTTACAGTTGAGAATTTTCGTTGTTACTCAGCACCTGTCACGGTGCGCTTTGGTAACCTGACCGCGCTCGTTGGTAGAAATGACGTAGGTAAATCTACCCTCATGGACGCGCTGGCGATCTTCTTTGAGACTGCTTCGCCTGATAAGGACGACGCCTGCAAGGCAGGTGATCCGAAACAGATGCGCATAACATGCGAATTCGATCAGCTTCCTGAACAGCTGGTAGTGGATGCTGAATTTCCTACCACGCTCTCTGGTGAGTATCTTCTGAGTGCGAATGGAACGCTCGTCATTCGGAAGACCTACAATGGAAGTCTAGGGACGCCGAAGATTACTGCGATCGAAGCCTTGGCGGACCATCCGACGGCAGCGGGGTATAGCGACCTTCTCACTCTCAAAAAGGCCGAACTTGCCAAGCGGGCGGCCGATCAAGGTGTAAATTTGGATGGCGTGGACAAGAGGGCGAACGCTCTCGTGCGAGCGGCGATCTGGCAGAGCTGTGGCGACCTCAAACTAGCAACGGCCGCGGTGTCGCTGGATGCAGAGGGAAGCAAACAGGTCTGGGCCGAGTTACAGCAATACCTGCCGACATTTGCGCTATTTAAGTCAGATCGAGCTAGTACGGATCAGGATGCGGAAGCTCAAGACCCTCTGAAGGCCGCAATCAGAGAGGCGATCAAGGCCGTCGAACCGAAATTGCAAGAAGTTCGAGATTATGTTGAAAGTGAGGTAAAGAAAATTGCTGCTGCGACTGTAGATAAATTGCGGGAAATGGATGCATCCGTTGCTGAAACCCTAAACCCAGTCATAGCGACTAAAAAATGGGATACGTTGTTTTCTACGAGTATTACAGGTGATGAGGGTATTCCTCTCAATAAACGTGGGAGCGGCGTGAAGCGCCTCGTTCTTCTCAATTTTTTTCGTGCGAAAGCTGAGAAGTCCGCAGCGGAAAAAAGCTCATCTTCGGTGATCTATGCCATCGAGGAACCCGAAACCAGCCAGCATCCTAGAAACCAACGCCTGTTATTGAACGCTCTTCGGGAACTCTCAGATGGGGACGGTAAGCAAGTCATAGTCACCACGCATACTCCCATGCTGGCTCGTTATCTGGACGAGACTGATCTTCGC
The DNA here is from genome assembly GCA_036678445.1 of Alphaproteobacteria bacterium. Classification (GTDB taxonomy): domain Bacteria; phylum Pseudomonadota; class Alphaproteobacteria; order Rhodobacterales; family Rhodobacteraceae; genus Paracoccus. The sequence goes on along the minus strand of JAZIHR010000015.1, from coordinate 6,091 downwards.
TTCATCCAGCGGGGAGAAGATGGAATTCGTTTGATCAGCGAAGGTAGCGAAGCGACCTCGGCTGAGATTGCAAAATCGCTTGGAGTGCTTCCTGACCACAATGTGAAGATCTTCATCGGTGTCGAAGGTCCGCATGATATTTCGTTTCTCAAAGGTGTGTCGCGGGTACTCATCGCCGCAGGCGAAGATGTGCCCGACCTCGAACAGCTCGAATTAGATGGTGAGCTCATTTTCGTGCCCCTCGGGGGCAGTAATTTAGCTTTATGGGCTTCACGGCTGGCTCCGTTCAACAGACCAGAGTTTCACATTTGTGATCGCGATAATCCACCGCCAGGTCAACCAAAGTATGTGGATCATATGAATGCGGTTAACGCCCGTGCCGGATGCCGTGCTGTGGCAACCCAAAAACGTGAGTTGGAGAGTTACCTACACCATGAGGCTATTTGTGAAGCCTACGCCCTGAACCAAATAAACATCGCCTTTGGGGTGCCTTTTGGCGATTTCGATGATGTCCCCCAAATTGTGGCGCAGGCGGTCCACGCGGTTAATGGTGCTGACCCTTGGGGCAACCTTGACGAGGAGAAGCGTCGGAAAAAGGAAAGCGCAGCGAAGCGCTATCTCAACAACACGGCGATATCTCGGATGACCGTCGATAGGCTAGCCGTAGCAGACCCTCAGAATGAGATCAGAGGTTGGCTTGCTACGATTTCACAAATGATGGTCGCGGGTGCTGCGTAATCATTCTAGCTAGCGACGGACTGCCTCGGGCGAAAACCATATGCCACTGTCTATAAATCCCTCTCCAACTACAGAATGTAATTTTTCGGAATGGATAATTGGCAAAAAAAATCGTGCCAAGCTGATCGAAATTATCGCCTATCTCTATTTGCGACAGGAGGAAAACGCTCAGCGAGTGATCAATGCTTTGGAACCGCGACGGCGCGTTTCAAAAGGCAGGGTCGCTCAGAATGTCGTGAGGAAGCTGACGGCTCCGCGTGCCGAAGACGTTGAGCTTTTCCGGTCGGGAACCGACGAACAGAAGGAGGCGGCAAGAAAGCGGATAAGGACATCCGTTATTCACCGGGACGGACTGTTATTTCAGCATATCTCCTGGGTTGCGGCGCGGCTAGCTCTTCCGAACGGCTATATGACATCGCCTCATGTCCGACAGGCAGACAAGGGATTCGACGGCTTTATAATCGAACTGGAAGATGGTGGGCGCGAGATCAAGCGCATTGTGCTTTGTGAGGACAAGGCTTCGAAATCGCCGCGCAGCCTTATAAGCTCCAGCGTATGGCCCGAGATCGGAACTATTCTGTGCGGTGATCGCGATGATGAAATCCTCGCCGACCTCGTAACCTTGCTAAAGAGTGTCCCTGACATCGATGCTGAGGCAGCGGTCGACGAAATGTTTTGGGAAGGTGCTCGCGAGTTCAGAGTTGCCGTGGCCACCGGCGAAGATCAGCGCAAGGCCGGAAATTTTCTGCATATCATAGCTGGTTTTGAAACGGTCGCTGGTGGTGAGCTCGAAAGTCGCACGGCCGGAGTGCTGGCTTTCGAGGACGTGCGCAAAGGGTTAGCTCTTCTCGCCGGCGAGGTGGCGGCTAAAATCCAGGAGATCGCCGGTGTTTGATCCAAGTTCCCGCGCTCTTCTACGGGAGGCTCCTGATCTACCGGGTCTCGATCCTGAAACGCTGGATGAGTTGTTGACGGCGGCTCACATTGAGTTGGCGACAGTTCGCCTTCTGTCCCGTGAAGGTGAATCTGAGCCTGCAAGCGGAGTGATCGACCGGGTAAGGCGTCTTGCTTCGACTTTTGAAGCCTATGTTGCACTCAATCTTCGACCGGAGCAGACGCGTGCCGCAGCTTTCGTCGCAGCTAGTGCTCATCAGATCTTGAGCCGCGTTCGTGAAACTGCATTGGATCGTCCAACCGTTATTTCGAGTGATGCTATTGGATCATCAATCTCCGCAACGCTACTGTTCCTGATTGCTGATCGGGCGGCGGACGCAGCGGAAGTGGCGGGGCAGCTCAGGGCCAGAGGCGAACGGCGGGCGGTTAGACGATCTCTGATCCTGAGTCTTCGGGAATTGGCAACTGGCAATCTCACGACGCTGATAGAGCGTGACCTCGGCGAAGACTCCATCGCCATGGGAGATAGCCGAGAAGTAGCCACTGATCTTCTTCTAAGGGAATGTGCCTACGTGGTTCAGGGACTTGGACAGGAGGCGCGCGGGAGCGCTGTGTCCGACCCTGATATCCGCTCAAGGCTCAAGCGTGTTATCCGCTTGTCGGAGGCCTCAGCGGTGGAGATCAACGTAGCGCTGGAAGGAACCGTGCAGCACCAGTTTGCCGGTCCACATCATCTGGCCACACTGTTGAGTCGGCTTGTTGATGGAATGCAGGCCGCGATGCTGGTTCGACTCCCAACACCATCTGGAGCGCAAGCTAAGGCATGGGCCGACTGGCTTCTGTCTCAGACGCAATCGCACCCATTTCTATGGATCAATCATCTGAAAGCTGTCAGGACGGGATACTTGAACCGTGGCAGGTCCATGGTGATGACATCGCCCACTGGTTCGGGGAAGACCACGCTATCTGTCCTGAAAATCGCAGCAACCCTATGCGCGGGCGAGAGCGTCGTCTACCTGGCTCCTACTCACGCTCTCGTAGATCAGGTAGAGACCGATCTCTCTGCACAAATCGGAGGCCTAGAGGCGGTCAGCGTTGTTGAAGACGTTGCGCTCGAAGAGCTTGGGGACAAGCTGCCACCATTCTCCGTCATGACACCCGAGCGTTGCCTTGCCCTCCTTGGTTTCGCGCCTGAGCTTTTCGACAAGGTCGGCCTCCTCGTCTTCGATGAGTTCCATCTCATCAGTGCCGACGATCCGGCTACGTCATCGAAAATCAGCGCACGCGCCATTGATGCGATGTTAGCGCTCCTGACGTTTCTCCGCCATCGCAAGGAAGCAGACCTGCTGCTGCTGTCTGCTATGGTCGCCAACGGCGCCGAAATCGCTCGTTGGCTGCGGGCCGTGACGGGAAGGGAGGTCGAAGCGTTCGACGATCCTTGGAAGCCAACACGGCAACTTCGCTCTTGCGTCATCTATGATCGCTCTGACGTGCTTGAGGCTGTGCAAGCGGCATCGAAGGCGAAGACCCAGTCCGCGCGGAGTCGGGTCCCCGCACAGCCTCTTGGACTCTTTTCGTTGATTTCTGGATGGCACCCCAAAAGGTCGGAGAAGCTGGTCGTGCAGGCGCTCACGGATCAACGGCCGCCGCTCGTGAAAAATGCCAAGGGGAAATTGACATCGAACAGGAACGAAGTCGCTGCGCGGATCGCGGCCGACTATGCGGCCGTAGGAAAGCGCGTGATCGTCTTCTGCAACGATACTAAAGCATGCGGGAGCGTTGCGGATCAGATCAATGGACTACTGGCCCCGGCCACCATCGCTCTGGATGAGACGCAGGAGGAAATGCGCAAGTCAGTTCTCAGGGATGTGGGAGCGGCCGAAGCCACATTCGATCCCATGGGGTGCAGAGCAGCGGTGCATCATGGTGATCTGCTGCCATTGGAGCGGCGGTTGACGGAAAGCGTTTTTCGGGTTCGCAGGGATTCTGAGAGTGAGGATCTGGGCCTTGATGTGGTTGCCGCGACATCTACAATTGCGCAAGGGTTGAATCTGCCGTGCGATGTCGTGATTCTTGCAGGAACCGACAGGAGCGCGATTGATGACCCAAGCGGCAATCCTCGCACGGACTTGCGTCCTCACGAGATACTCAATGCGCTCGGGAGGGCTGGACGCGCGGCGTATGCTGCAACCGGTCTGGCAATCGTTGTTCCCGCAAAACCCATCGGTGTGGAAAGAGGGAACCTCTCTCTTCCGTCCGAAGGAATTCTGAAGACCGTTTTCTCCGAGCAGGATGCCTGTGAGGAGGTTTATGATCCGATAGAGTTGCTTCTTGATCGGATCGAGGTATCCGCTAACCCTGATCCAAAAGTGCAGTCGATAATCCGGCGTTTGTCTGCTGTCACCACAGCAGGAGAGAGTGGCTTCGACGATATCGTTCGCCGTTCGCTGGGGTTTTTCCGGCGTAGGGAAGCTAATGCTTTAGGGGCGGACAAATGGCTAGAACGTCGCCGAACCGCGCTCAGAGCCTGACCGAAAAAGAGTTGAGTGAAATCAGCAGGTTGTGATTCCGTCGGATTTGCTAAAGATTCGATGGAGACAGCATGGCCTGGACCGATTTCACCCGTCGCCAGTATGAGCGACGGACGGCGCGTTATGCAAGTGATGTGACAGATCAGGAATGGTCATTGATCGCGCCGTTCATGCCGCCGCCCCGTCGGCTTGGCCGACCTCGCCGAACGTTGCTGCGCGAGGTCGTCAATGCCCTTTTGTATATCGCCTCGACGGGCTGCCAGTGGCGCATGCTGCCGAAGGACTTTCCGCCATATTCGACGATACAAGGCTATTTCTACGCATGGCGGGCGAGCGGGCTGTGGGAGAGGATCAACCATCATCTTGTGATGGAAGCGCGAGAACTGGAAGGCAAGGAAGCCAGCCCGACGGCGGGCGTCATTGACAGCCAGAGCGTCAAAACCACGGAAAGCGGCGGGGTTTGCGGCTATGATGCTGGCAAGAAAATCAAGGGTCGCAAGCGTCATATCATCGTTGATACGCTCGGCCTGATGGTTGGTCTCATGGTGCACAGCGCCGATATCCAGGACCGCGATGGCGCTCCTGATCTGCTGAAATCCATCCGCCACCGGTGGCCGTGGCTCCTGCACGTCTTCGCCGATGGCGGCTACGCGGGTAACAAGCTGAAACGGAGGCTGAAGAAAGTCGGGCGCTGGACGGTCGAGATCATCAAGAGATCAGACAAGGCGAAGGGCTTCGAGGTTCTGCCGCGCCGATGGGTCGTCGAGAGGACCTTCGCATGGCTTGGCAGATGCCGAAGGCTGGCCAAGGATGTCGAGAAATCCATAGCCTCTGCCGAGGCATGGATCATGATCGCCCACATCCGCATCATCACAAGGCGGCTTGCAAGGTATGGATATCGCTGACTTCTTTTCGAGTCCGACTCTCAGGGCTGCCGAGGAACAACTGGAAGATCCGCCCGTTCTTGATTGGCAACGGGAAATTGCTGTCCGCAATGGTGTTCCGCCAAGGCTGATCGAAAGATTGGTCGAGGCGTTTGATCATGCGCCAGTTGAAAAGACGGCTACCGAGGACTGGATCAACTGGCTGCTGGATATAGTGGCCGAACATCCTTTGGATTTGACGATCTTCGTCAGGGAAACAGCTCTTGAGTCCGTTTTCGGCCGCGCCTACACGAATACAACAATACCTAAGGCCACCGCTAAGCGGATATTGGGAGCGCTCAAGACGTTGGTTTCAATGTGGTGCGCAGGACGCACGCTGGTCGAGATCGAGGCTTGGCTTCTCGCGTTCATTCGGAAGCACGAAGGAGAGGTCAAACAGCGAGCAAACCAATCCTCAACAGCACAACGGGCTCGCCGCTTCGCCATACGCATCGCCCCTGATCTCGGCTTTCTGTGTGGCGTGCTTGGGCAGATCGCCGCTTACAAGAACGCTGAAGAGGGCGGGGTTTCACTTCCCGTGGTTGATATGTTGCCACAGATGGTAAGAGTTGGGGATCATGATCGTCATCATACGGCCTTAAGACAAATGACAACAAACGCCTCGCGGGTTGAGACTTTTGGAGCATATGTTTCATTGCGTGGGTCATTCAAGGCGGGTGCATCCGCCGAAATGGATGTTGTACGAGACGAGGTTACTACGGCAATGTTGCTCCAGTCATTCACGGATTTGGACGACGAGGAATAGGCGTCAAAACGATCCAAGCGCCGATTGCTCCATTTCAGACAGTGACTTGTAGTGAATGTCGGTATCGGTAGTTGCACGCCCCCGCAACCATAAAATACCGATATATCAGCACGTTTGGTCGTTTTGGCAGTCTTTCCAACAGCTTGCCGCTCCACCCAATTGAGGATCGTGCTCAGTTCGCCGTGCAGCGTCGCGAAAATCTCTCCCCGTTCCGGGCCGGGCGTCAGCACAATCTTCTC
>JAZIHR010000014.1:0-35046 GCA_036678445.1 Alphaproteobacteria bacterium | reverse complement strand
CCCCCAGCAGCGCCAGAATCAGCAGCGAGGCCGCCGAGACCCCCCAGATCAGCAGCGCAGAGGGCAGCAGCAGCACCATCACCAGCGGCAGGGCCGCCCCGGTGGCGAATGTCGCCGCCGAGGTCAGCGCGGCCTGGACCGGGCGGGCCGTGGTGATCTCGGATATTCCCAGTTCGTCGCGGGCATGGGCGCCAAGCGCGTCCTTTGCCATCAGTTGGTCCGCCACCTGGCGCGCCAGGGCGGGCTCGACGCCCCGGTCGATGTAGATCTGCGCCAGCTCCTGATGCTCGGCTTCGGGCTGGGTAAGCTGTTCGGCCCGTTCGCGGGCAAGGTCCGCCTGTTCGGTGTCGGATTGCGAACTGACCGAGACATATTCCCCGGCGGCCATCGACATCGCCCCGGCGACAAGCCCGGCAAGCCCGGCGATCAGCACCTCGGATCGCCCCGACCCCGCCGCCGCCACGCCGACGATCAGGCTGGCGGTCGAGACGATGCCGTCATTGGCCCCCAGCACGGCGGCGCGAAGCCAGCCGATGCGTGAAACAAGGTGGGATTCGGGGTGGGCGCGCAGGCGTGACATGGATTTTCCCGTTCTGGACCTGATGAATCCTAGCGCCAATCCGTTCGGCTTGATACCCGAAACGGCAAGGGCGCCGCATCGTCGGGGGTGCCCCCCCCAAGCGATGCCGGGCCCGGCCGAAAGGGCGCCCCCCGGAAAGACCGCAGGGGGCGCCACCGGTTCAGAAGCTCGCCTTAAGCGATGTCGTCGGGGCCGGGCGCGCGCTTGTCGCCGGTCACCATGGCAAGGGCAAGGTTTTCGCGCTGCCGGTAGGATTCCACCGCCACCCCGGCAATATGCAGCACCACAAGCAGCAGCAGCAGGTTCGCCAGAACTTCGTGAGCCTCTTTCAGCGGGCCATCCGCCTCGGCGCGCGCGCCGGCCCTGGCGCCGTCGTCATCGTCGTCAGCCCGGGCGGGCGCCACGATCTGCGGCAGGTCCGGCAGCATGGCCAGGCGTTCGGGTTCCTCGATCAGCCAGCCGGTGAGGGCGGTGGCCAAGAGGGTCACGAGCAGCGCCACGATCATCGCGGCCCCGGCCGGGTTGTGGCCAAGATAGCGCCGCTCTTTGCCCCGCATCATGTCGCCAAGATAGGCAAGCGTGGCGGCAGGCCCCTTGATGAACTGGGAAAAGCGAGCATATCGACTGCCGGCAAAGCCCCAGATCAGCCGGAGCGCCACAAGGCCGGCCACGGTATAGCCCGCGATCTCGTGCACCGGCTGCAACTCGTCCGCCGTCAGCCACGCCGTCGCAAATGCGGCCACGAGGCCCCAGTGAAACACGCGCACCAGCGGATCCCAGACGCGCAGCTTGCCGGATGTTCCGGGATCGGTCCGCGGGGCCTCGGGGGTGGGGAACTCGGTCATCGTCGCCTTCCTTCATGGTTCTGGCCCCGACCCGGGAACAAGGGGCCTGCCGGGAACACGGGGCATGTCGGCTTCGTATTGGTTCTGGTCTTGAGGGGTGGCGGGATGGGCCGTCGCCCCGGTCCGGCGGCCATCATGGGCGTCAAGGCCGCCGATCCTGTGGTCTTCGCCGCCGGTCCTGATGCAGCGCAGGCACCGGTCGCGGGGGCCGGCCGGGCACCACGGGGCGCCGCGTGGCCGATGGTCGGGCACATGCGGCGGGCAAGCGTCATCCGCCGCGTCCGCCAAAAATACCGCGCGAGTGCCGGAAGCGTCAACGGTTCCCTCATGGCTCTGACCCCTCGCGGCGCGGTGCCGACGCGGCTGGATGCGCGCCGAAGCTGACAGGATCCTGACGGAACGGGCGCCCCCTGCTTCAGGATTCCGTCAGCCGGCCGGAACGCGCCGCCGCAGCCTGCAAGGGCTGACCCGCCGGGCCAGCCGGTAGATCAGCCGGGGCCGGGTATGCTAGGGCCCTTGCAGCCCGTTTCCCTGCCCGTGCGACCCCGAGGCCCCGGCCAGGGCCCCCAAGCAAGAGTAACCGCCGCATGACCGACCGCACCCCCGGCCAGCCTGCCGAAACCCGTCGCGGGAACGTGGCCGAAGTGTTTTCGGCGTTTCTCAAGCTGGGCCTGACCTCTTTCGGGGGCCCGGTCGCGCATCTTGGATATTTCCGCGACGAGCTGGTGGTGCGGCGCGGCTGGCTTGACGACAATGCCTATGGAGATCTGGTCGCCCTGTGCCAGTTCCTGCCCGGCCCAGCGTCAAGCCAGGTCGGTTTCGCGCTGGGCATGATGCGGGCCGGATGGCCGGGGGCGGCGGCGGCCTTCGTCGCCTTTACCCTGCCTTCGGCGCTGATCCTGCTGGTCTTTGCCCTGACGGCGGCGACGATCGCTGGCCCGGTGGGCAACGGCGCGCTGCACGGGCTCAAGATCGTGGCCGTGGCCATCGTGGCCCAGGCCGTCCTGGGCATGGCACGGACCCTTTGTCCCGACCGGGAACGCGCGGCCATCGCCGTCGTCGCCGTCGGCGTGCTGGCCTTTGTGCCGGGGCCGTTCGGGATGGTCGGGGCCATCGTCATCGGTGCGGGGCTGGGCATGGCACTTGACCGAGGGGCTGCAAAGCCGGTGTGCGGGCGCCTTGCCGCATCGGTTTCGCCAAGGGCGGCCATGGTGGCGCTGACCGTCTTTTTCGCGCTGCTGGCCCTGCTGCCGCTGCTGGCAGAGCGGTCGCAGGCGCTGGCGGTTCTGGACAGCTTCTATCGCGCCGGCGCGCTGGTGTTCGGCGGAGGCCACGTGGTGCTGCCGCTGCTGGATGCCGAGGTGGTCCAGAGCGGCTGGGTCACGCCGGATGCCTTTCTGGCGGGCTATGGCGCGGCACAGGCGGTGCCGGGACCGCTGTTCACCTTTGCGGCCTATCTTGGCGCGGTGCTCGGGCCCAGGCCGAACGGCGTGGCCGGCGCCTGCCTTGCCCTTGCCGCGGTCTTTCTGCCCGGCTTTCTGCTGCTGGTCGGCGCCCTGCCCTTCTGGGACAGGTTCCGGGCGCTGGCCCCGGCGCAATCGCTGATGCAGGGGGCCAATGCCGCAGTCGTCGGCATCCTAGGCGCGGCGCTTTATTCGCCGGTCTTCACGACCGCGATCACCGGCCCGCGCGACCTTGCCCTGGCGCTTGCCGGCTTTGTGGCGCTGACGGCCTGGCGCGCGCCGCCATGGGTCGTCGTGGGCCTGTCCGCGGCAGGCGGAATGGGCCTGTCGCTGCTGGGCTAGGAACAGGCCGGTCGCGGCCGCGACGGACCGGGCCGGGCCGGGCCGGCCGGAAACCCGTTAATGAGTTCGCCACCTAACGCGGAATGACGATTTCCGCCTTGAGCCCGCCCAGGCGCGCGCTGTCGCCCAGCCGCAGTTCGCCCCCATGGGCGCGGGCGATGTCGGCGGCGATTGCCAGCCCCAGCCCGGCCCCCTGCCCCTGGTTGCGGCTGCGCGCCGAATCGAGCCGAACGAAGGGGCGCAGGGCTTCCTCGCGGCGCTCGGGGGGGATGCCGGGGCCGTTGTCCTCGACCGTCACCACAAAGCTGCGCGGGGCAAGGCGGGCGGCCAGCTCGACCCGGGTTCCGTGGCGCACCGCATTGGCGATCAGGTTCTCGATCGCGCGCCGCAGCGCCTGCGGGCGGGCCACCAGCCGGTCGTCCCCGGGGGCGGCGCGGACATCCGCCAGCCGCACCCGGTGGCCGCCGCGGCGCGCATCGGCGACGATCTCGGCCAGGAACTCGCGGGCCTCAACGGCTTCGGCCGCGCCTTCCTGTGCCTCGGCCCGGGCGTGGTCGAGGAATGCGTCGATCATCGCCCCCATCTCGGACACGTCGCGTTCCATCGCGGCGATCTCGTCAAGGTCCGGGGGCAGGTCGGGCGACAGCATCGACAGCCCCAGCCGCAGCCGGGTCAGCGGGGTGCGCAGATCGTGGCTGATCCCGGTCAGCATCAGCTTGCGCTGTTCGTTCTGGCGCTCGATCCGGGACCGCATCTCGACGAAGGCGCGGCCGGCGCTGCGCACCTCGGTGGCGCCGGCGGGGCGATAGGGCCTGACCTCGCCGCGCCCGTAGGCCTCGGCCGCCAGCGCCAGCCGGCGGATCGGGCGCAGCTGGTTGCGCAGGAACACCGTGGCAATCGCCGTCATCAGCAGCGAGGTTCCCAGCATCAGCACCAGCAACTGATGCGGGTTCGAGGCGGTCAGCCGCCGTCGCGGCAGTTCCAGCACGAAGGGGCGCGCGCCCCTAACCAGAACCCGCACCTGCCGCACCTGAGACAGATCCACCGCGACCACCTGCGGCAGTTGCCGGTGCATTTCCGAAATTACCACCCGCCCCGACAGGTCATAGGCCTGCCGCCCTTCGGTGACCGGGGCCAAGGGGGGCAATTCCAGCGTCAGCCCCAGCGGCGCCGCGATCGCGGCACCCGCGCTGCGGGCAGAGGCGTCGTCGGGGGCGGCCTGCACGTGATCGGCCACCAGCGCGATCTCGGCCGCGGCCGATTCGACCATCTGCCGGGTCACCCCCTCGAAATGGCGTTGCAGGAACATCACCGTCACCACCAGGGTGACCACCACCACCGGCAGGAACAGGATCAGCGCCGCCCGCCCGTAAAGCCCGCGAGGAAAGAACCGCTTGAGCCAGCCGAAATCCATGCGTTCCCCCCTGCCCTGCGCCGGTGCCCCGCGCCGTTTGCCGCCGCGGCCGCTTGCGCCCGCCCGCACGCCGGTCCAGCCTAGTGCGATGAACGAGACGGCGAAAGTGCGGGTCATCCTGGCCCCGAATCCATCGGCCATGACCGGGCCGGGCACCAACAGCTTCCTGATCGGCGACCGCGAGGTGGCGGTGATCGACCCCGGCCCCGACGACCCGGCCCATATCCAGGCAATCCTGGACATGGCCGAGGGGCGGATCTCGCATATCCTCGTCACCCACGCGCATCTCGACCACACCGCCGGGGTGGCGCGGCTGGCGCAGGCGACGCGGGCGCCGGTCTTTGCCTTCGGCGCGGCCGATTCGGGCCGCTCGCCCACCATGGAGCGGCTGGCTGCCACCGGACTGACCGGGGGCGAGGGCGCCGACACCGGCTTTCGCCCCGACATCGAGCTGCGCCACGGCGAAGAGCTGCGTTCGTCCGACTGGGCAATCCAGGCGCTGCACACGCCGGGCCACATGGGCGGGCACCTGAGCTTTCGCCTGGGCGACGCGATCTTCTGCGGCGACCTGGTGATGGGGTGGAGCACCTCGATCATCTCTCCGCCCGAGGGCGACCTGGTGGATTATTTCCGTTCGCTCGACCTGCTGGCGCGGCTGGCGCCGCGGCTGCTTTACCCCGCGCACGGCGACCCGATCGCCGCCCCCCTGCCCCGGCTGGACGAGCTGGCCGCGCATCGCAGGCTGCGCTCGGCCCAGATCCTGGCCGCGCTGGACGCCGGCCCCGGCACCGCCGCCGAGCTGGCCGCCCGCATCTACACCATCCCCGCCCATCTGATGCCCGCGGCCGAACGCAACGTTCTGGCGCATCTGCTGGCCCTGGCCGACCTGGGCGCCGTCGCCGGCGACGGCCCGGTGCGGGCCGGGATGCGCTGGCGCCGGGCGGGCGGATGATGTTGTGGCAAGAGAGTGCAAAATTCTGCTCTCCCCCTCTGGACGCCCCGGAATCCGGGTGCTAAATGCCCCCTCGTGTTCCGGCGTAGCTCAGCGGTAGAGCAGTTGACTGTTAATCAATTGGTCGTAGGTTCGATCCCTACCGCCGGAGCCAAATCCTTCTAAATCAAGATCTTGAAGGCCATTTGGCAGCATATGGACCCCGTGTCCATTTGTGGACCTCACGCCCCGCCCGCTGACCCTTCTTAGAAGGGCCAATGTAGCGTTGTAGCGTTGTAGCGTGCCACCGAAATTTGCAGAGTCTGCCACCAATATTTGCAGCACGACGGTTTTGACGCTGCGCTGTCTCCTGCCGCGGCCGCGCCCGGCCGATGCCTTGGTGCTGCGCCCCGGGCCTCACGTATAATAGAGCGGTCGTCCAAGCGCGTTGAACCTTGCACCTACCGCACGGTATATTTTTTCGATCTGCGCTGCCGTGCAGGTGAACGGGGCGATGCCGACATAACCGACCGGGACGATGTTAGCTGCGCCGCCAGCCGCCCAACCACCTATATGGATTGTGCGCGGAACGTCGGCCGGGCTGGTCTCTTCCGCTACAAGCCCGTTGGGGCTGGGACCTGCAGACGCCGCCACTGTCGCGCTATTTGTGCGTATGGTGCCGTCTCTACGCCCGACATGCGCAGCGATATTCAACCTCCCATTCCCGGCAATCCCGGTCGTAAGAGCCACAAATTCCGGCTGGGTGCTGACCACCTCAACAGGGTCGGCAGCATTATCCGAACTTACGGTGGCGAAATCCTCGGTCCATCCCGTGCCTGTAGAGCGGTAAAGCCTCGCGGTGCACCCAGCAGACGCCCCGCGCAGTTCGATGGAAACTCCTTTTCTGCCGGCGCCGCCGTCGGGGTGTTGGTAGCTCCGGGCACAGGATACCGGAATTTCGGTGTTGTTCGTGTTGCTTGTCCTACGCCCGGCCACCACGATCAGGGTCATCGCGTCAGTGCGCAGGATACCCGTATCAATGTAGCTTGGGGTGTCATGATTTTTGGGCGAATATACCCGCATGGCGTCTGTCCTGGGCGCGGGGGGAAGCCCGGTCAGCTGCAGGTCAGCCCCCACAAAGTTTCGGAGGAGCATCTGCTCATTGGCGTCTCCGACGAACGCTGACAGCGTGAAGCCAGGGATCGGCAGAGTAAAATGCAGGAGCGGCAACCCCGACGCATCAAGGCCCGGAATCCTTTGAAGCGAACCCATTTCATACCTCTTAAAACTTGGCCGTAGCCAGCGTGATTGACCGGACAACAGCCCCGCCCGGTCCGGCGGTCCAGCGATAAGCAGGGGCGGCATTGACCAACGCCGACAAGCGCAGCAGGCGGCTGTCGGCTTGCGTGTGGGTCTGGGGGAACGGGCCTGTCCCTACAAGCTGGCCGCTGAACTCAATGTCCGCGTATGTCGCGCCAAAATCCAGCGTCCTGCCGCTTGTAGAGTAGATGATTCGATCCCCCTCTCCCAAGACAAGGGCATCGCCGACGATCGTGCCGGAGTGGGTGATACCCTCCCATCCGCTCCACTCGTTGCCGGTAATGCGGCGTGCGCACCGGCCTGTAGTCGATGGCGATCTCATACTGCTCGCAGCCGCGCTTCAGCGCTTCGGACCGGAACTCCTTAGCGTTGTCGCCGTGCTGCGCGCCGAGAGCGCGGGCGACGTGCGCGCGGTTTCCTCGGCCGGGGCGATGGGATTGATGCAGGTGATGCCCGACACATGGGCGGGCCTGCGCGTCCGCCATGGCCTCGGCCGCGATCCCTACGACCCGCGCGACAACATCCTCGCAGGCACGGCCTATCTGCGCGAGATGTTCGACCGCTACGGCAATGTCGGCGCGATGCTTGCGGCCTATAACGGCCGGCCCCGGCCGCTATGACGAGCACCGCGCGACGGGCCGCCCGCTTCCCGCCGAGACACGCGCCTATGTCGCCGCGCTCGCCCCGATCCTTGACGGCGCGGCTCCATCGGATGCGCCGTCCCTGCAACCGGCACCGCCGCCCGATTGGCGCGAAGCCCCGTTGTTCGTCATGCGCCCGGACGGCAGCCGGGCGACCGTCACGCCGCTGACCGGGGCGCAATCAGGTGACGGCCGCGCTGCCGTTCCGGCGCGCGATCCCGTCGCTCCGGAGCCGCAGGACGGCAGTATTTTCGTCGCGACCGCCAGCGACGGAGGAACGCCATGATGGCGGCGTTCCCGCGCTCGGCGGCGCAGGCTTCGTCATCCAGTCGGGCGGGTCTGCGTCCGGCTGGATTCGGGGTCAGAAAGGCAGAAAGGGCCGAAAGAAAGGAGGGCAAGATTAAAGAAGACGGCACCATGTCGGGCCGCTTCTGGAAATTATTGTTGTCTGCACACTGGTTAGAGGAGCCGCGAGCGGCACCACGATTTTTGACCCCGCGTGCCGCGATTTCACGCAAAGCCTTGGCTTTGCAGGGTTTCGAGCGGCACCATAGGCGCAGATCGGCCGTTTTCCGGCGGTTTGAGCTGGAGTCGCGCCATTGAGCGCCGACGACGAAAACCGCTTCCGACCGAAGCCCGGCCGCATCCGATCCGACACGCCGAAGGCTGGCAAGACCAAGAGCTTTTTCACGCAGGTCAGGAAGATCACCCGCCAGCATCAGGCGGCAGCCTCACGCGATCCTTCCATGCCGTCATCCGCACGCCCGTCATCGCCGAGGCGGTCCCGCGCCATGGTCGCCAGCGGCAAGGGCGTGAAGCGCGGCCGGGGCGTGAGCTTCGTGCGCGCCCGGAACATATCCGGCCAATGGCATCATCGCCAGCCCGGCAGCCGCCGCGTGATCGTCAAGCAGCGCAGCGTCCGGGCCGCATGGAAAGGCGGCCGTGCCCGCGCGCATCTGCGCTATGTCCAGCGCGACGGCACCTCACGCGACGGCGAGCGCGGCCAGCTCTATTCGGCGACCGAGGACCGCGCCGATGGCGACGCCTTCCTTGATCGCGGCAAGGACGACCGCCACCAATTCAGATTCATCGTCTCGCCAGAGGACGGTGCGGAGCTGTCGGACCTCACGGCCTACACCCGCGATTTCATGAAGCAGGTGGAAGCCGACCTCGGCACCAAACTCGATTGGGTTGCCGTCAATCACTACAACACCGGCCATCCCCATGTGCATGTCATCGTCAACGGCCGCGACGATACGGGCGGGGATCTAGTCATCAACGGCGATTATCTTTCCGCCGGCCTGCGCGAACGCGCCAGCGAGCTTGCCAGTCTTGAACTCGGCCCCGTGACCGAGATCGAGCAGACCCGCAAGCTGTCGGCCGAAATCGACCAAGACCGTTTTACCCGGATCGACGGGGCGATGGCCGAGGAAGCCGATGCCCGTTTTCTCGACCTTCGACATGAGCCGGCCGCGCCGCGCCGCTAGTTCGAGCGAACGCTGCGCCTGCGCAGGCTCGGCAAGCTGGAGAAGATGGGGCTGGCGGCCGAGCACGCGCCCGGCGTTTGGGAGTTGAGCAAGGACATGGAACCGGCCCTGCGCGAGCTAGGCGAGCGTGGCGACATTATCCGCACCATGCAGAAGGCGCTCGGCCCGCAGGGCGGCGAGCGCGATCCCATGAGCTTCCAAATCCATGACGGTGCGCCCGAGACGCCTATCGTCGGTCGCGTCGTGGACAAGCATCTGTCCGACGAGCTTGGGGAGAACCTGACCGTTGTGGTGGACGGGATCGACGGCCGCACCCATCACATCGCCGGCATCGCGCCCGAGCGGCTGGAGGATGCCCGCATCGGCAGCGTCGTCCAGATCGGCCTGGCCGAGGTGACGGCCCGACCATCCGACCGCAGTATTGTGGCCATCGCCGAGAGCGGCATCTATCGTCCGAGCCGTCATCTGGAACAGGCGAAGTTCGAGGGGCGCGTTCCAGGCGGCGACTATGAGGGCTATGTCGATGCTCATGTGCGCCGGCTGGAGGCGCTGCGCCGCGCCGGCATCGTCGAGCGGATCGCCGCCGACCAATGGCGCATCCCCGAAGATTTCGAGAGTCACGCCGCCGCCTACGACGCTGGCCGCGACCGGCAGGCCAGCGTTCGCGTCCTGTCGCCCGTCAATCTGGACCGGCAGATAGGTTCGGACGGTGCAACCTGGTTGGACCGGCGATTGATCCACGGCGAGACGGCCGACCTTGCCGCAACCGGCTTCGGGCAACAGGTCCGCGAAGCCATGGACCAGCGCCGCGAACATCACATCGAGCAGGGCGACGCCATCCGAGCGCGGAATGGTCGTGTCTTCTACCGGCGCAGCCTTCTCGCCACGCTGCGCGAGCGCAAGGTTGCGCGCGTCGGCGCGGAGATGGCCGAGACCAAGGGCCTGCCGTTCCGCGCCGCCACGGATGGCGAGAAGGTCAGCGGCAAGTTCACCGGCACCGTGCAGCTATCGAGCGGCAAGTTCGCCGTGGTCGAGAAATCCCATGAGTTCACCTTTGTCCCATGGCGGCCAGTCATCGACCGTCAGCTTGACCGCGAAGTCGCTGGCGTCGTGCAGGGCGGATCGGTGTCGTGGCAGTTGGGACGGCAGAGGGGGTTGGGATTGTAAGCTCCCAACTCGCCGCCGAATGATGGTAGGCACGGCCATTGACTTAGTGGCCTCGCCAACATAAGTCCACACCCAACGTCAGGTTTAGTTAGGTGTAGTTTGTCGTCACTTATGCAGATCGGGGAATTGTCGGAGCGGGCTAAGGTCAGCCATCGCACGATCCACTATTATGAGCGGCTTGGGCTGATGAAGCCAGCCGAGCGTGAAGGCGTCGGCTACCGCTACTATGACGACATTGCGCTCAAGCGGCTGGAGAAGATCGCCGCTTTGAAACGCCTCGGCCTCAGCCTCGACGAGATCGCCGCCGTTATCGACCTCTATTTCGAGGATGTAAGCGGCATCAAGGGTAAGGAAAAGGTGCTGGAAACCCTGCAAGCCCAGCTCACCAAGGCCGACGCCCAGCTTCATGAACTGACCGCGTTCAAGCGCGATCTGGAAACCAACATTGCCCGTATGCACGAACTGATCGCGGAAGCGAAGCAGGCGTAAGTACGGGCAAGGACAGGAACGAATGTCTCCTCAATCTATAGCTAACGTCAAGTTTCAATCTGAAGCTCATCGGCTGACTGGCCGCCACGTCGCTCTGCTCGCGCTTCTCATGGCTTGCGGCTTCATTGTGGTCGGCCAGCTCTATGTGACGATCCCAATGGTAGCCGGGATCGCGGCGGCTTTCGGGGTCGATCCGGCGCAAGCAGCCCTGATCGGCACGGCCTTCGGCGTCGCCTATGCTGCCGGTTTTCTGCTTTTCGGCCCTCTGTCAGACCGCTACGGCAGGAAGCGGATGATCCTGATCGGCCTCATTGCTACGGCTGTAGCGACGGCTCTGGTGGGACTCGCCACCAGCTTCGGGTTCCTTCTTGCCGCCCGAGCGGTGCAAGGGCTTGCGGCCTCGATCTTCCCGCCCGTGGCGCTCTCGCTCGTAGCCGAGGAATTACCGCCCCATCATCGCCCGCTCGGCGTATCGCTGATGAGCTTCGCCTTTCTCGGGGCCGCTCCGTTGTCGCAACTGTTCGTGGTTCATACCGGCAGCAGCCTGTCCACCATCATGTTCGAGCTTGCGCCGCTTTATCTGCTCGGGGCAGTCGGCCTCTATCTCGCCGTCGCCGCGAAGGACATCGCGCCGGGCGTCGGGAGTGGCACACAGGGTAATCGCGTCGCTTCTCTCGTTCGCGATCCGGGCATCATCACTGCATGGGCGGCAGCCGTCACTGTGCTGTTCGGGTTTGTCTCGTTCTACAGCGGGACGCAGGTTTTCGGCGCGAACATCGGGGTAGATCTTCAAACCGTCCGTCTTATCGGCCTGCCGCCTCTGCTTCTCACCTTCGCGGCCGCGCCCATGACGCAACGCTACGGTGCGCCAGTAACGGCCCGCATCGGCCTTTCCCTCGCGGCACTGGCGATGGGTGTCGGGGCCATCGCCTCGCCAACCGCGATCATGGTGGCGAGCGGTGCCTTGTCTGCCGGAGTGGCTTTTGCGGTGCCGGGCCTGATCGCCACCGTTGCCGGACGCGCGACCAACGCCAATCGCGGCCTTGCGCTCGCCATCTACAGCTTCGCGCTGTTCCTCGGCGCGAGCTTTGCGCCGCCTGTTGCTCAGGCTCTCGCCGGGATCGGGATCGTTCCGCTCTCGCTGGTTCCGGCCGCGCTGCTGCTGGCAGCCGTTGTCGGCCTCACCATCGGCATCCGCCGGCCTCACCCCTCCAACCCAAGCTAAAGGAGGCTTCGACATGCCTCGCATACGCCCTGCCGTGGTGCTCGCCGCACTCGGCCTTGTCGCTGGCACAGCCGCCAACATCGCGCTCGCAGACTCTACGAAAGGAAATTCCATGACCGTGACAACGACCGCCGCGCAGCTCGCCGCCACTGTCATCAATACATTCATGCCTACTGGCTATCGCGAAGTCGCTCGCCGTGCTGTCAGCGTTGACGGTGAAGGAGCCGAGCTGGTTCGCTACGAGCGCACGGACGGACGCAACGCGGCGCTCGGCGGGGAGCATTTCAGCACCGTGATCGCCGACAACGGCCGTCTCAAAGGTTTCGCGCGCATTGACCTCGATCTGGTCGGTGGGGAACTGCCGTCTCGTGAAGAAACGCAGGCCATCGCCATGGATTTCCTGCGCGATGCCGCGCCGGACCTTCTGCCGGGAATGAAAATCAGTTGGATCGAGCCGCATGATGAGCCGCTGCGCGTTACTCGCAATGGCCGCACGGAAGACCTGACCCTTACCGGCATGAAGGTGAAGATGCGCAATAGCGCCGATGGCCTTTGGATGTGGGTCATCGTCGGCGCGGATCGAAAGGTCATGGTGTTCGAGCGCGATATTAACTGGATCACGTTCCCCGGCCATCGCGGCACCGAAAAGTGGCTGCACGATTCCTGGCTGGTCGAGGGCGGCCATTCGCTGAACGCTGCCTGACCTCAAAAGCATCAATCTCAAAAAACGCCCGGTCATCGTGGCCGGGCGCTCGTCCGAAAAGGATTATGCCATGAAGCATCCCATCGTTATTTGCGGCCATGGCCCCGGCATCTCTAACGCCGTTGCCCGCCGGTTCGGTGCGGCTGGACATCCTGTTGCGTTGATTGCACGCAACGCCGAACGCCTTGTGGCCGACGTTGCCTCACTGGAGAGTGAGGGTATTGAGGCCAAGGCGTTTCCAGCCGATCTAACGGACTGCGATGCACGCGACCTAGCATTTGACAACATACGCAAGACGTTCGGGTCTGTCGGAATTTTGCACTGGAATGCGTTCTTGCCGGTAAGCGGTGATCTGTTGACGTGCCAGAGCGATGATTTTCGGCAGAGCATGGAACTAAGGCTCATCAGTTTCATCGTGGCGGTGCAAACACTGTTCGACGATCTTAAGGCTGCGCGCGGCACGATCCTCGTGACGAGCGGGATCACGGTCCTTGACCGTCCAGACGTCAACCATTTTGCCACCGACTACGCAGTTATGGCGATTACGGCTGCTGCGCAGCACAAGGCGCTTGGCATCCTGATCCCGACGCTTGCACCCCATGGAATTCACGTCGCTGAAGTTATCGTCAACGGATTCGTCAAGGGCACCGAAGGCGTCGGCGCTTTTGATGAACGAGCAACCATTGATCCAAAGGATGTTGCAGAGAGCTTCTGGGACTTGTTCGAAGGTCGAGAAAAGAACTCGCAATTACTTGGGACGGACATCATCGCTGACATTTTAAACCTCAATCGATGGGCAACGGTAGAAGAATAGGGGGCGGATACGATGCGACGACGGCACCATTCTGCACCAATGGTTGATCGCCAATGGGGAGCGCCGACCTCGCTGGGGTTGCGCCTTTCCCTCGCGTCGCTGATCCAGACACTTGCCGTCGCCGAGTATCTGAACTTCCGCCATGCCTCTAATGCACTCGGCGTGGCTCAATCCAGCGTCAGCGCGCGCGTGAAGGCGCTGGAAGAAGGCCTTGACGCAATCTACATCAAAAGCAACAAAAGCACCCTGTTGAGGACGCTGGTAGCCGCTAGGGGAGAGAAATCGGCGGGAATCGGCGTTCACGGTTTTATACCGAACTGGCGGAGGGGATGGGCCTGACGTCGAACCTTCTCCACCTGCACGGCACCCTAATTATTTGTTTTTACTTGAAATCTAAAGGGGCTCCCGCCCTCGTCCGAGATGCATTCAACGAGGATCGACGGTTGCATAGCCATGTCTTCGGCTGCAATTTCAGAGCTGTCGAGCAAAGCAATGTCGGTCACCGACCCAGCCGTCATGTCGATATACGCCAAGTCCGTCGTGCGAAAAGCGTAGGTGCCCAGGACGCGGGCGTACTGCGGCAACGAATGCCTCCACGGAAACTCGATCGTCAGCAGGATGACCGACGTATTGCAGTAGCGGCCCTCGACCATCAGAAATGGCTCTGGATCGTTCGCGCCCTCTCCGTCAAACTCGTAGTCCACCTGTCGGCCGCTTGTCTTGTCGGTCAGATGGATGGCAAATCGATCCTCGCCTCGAGGCCGTAGCTTAACTCGCAGTTCAGCCGACTCAACTGAAGGGCCATCAAAGATCGTTTGGCCTACGGATGGACGGGCGAAGCCCAATAGCAAGACGGCAGCAAGGAGCCAGAGGGCGCTTCTCATTCCGCATCCTCGAAGCGCGGGCGAGAGACGGAGAAACGACAGACGTTTGCGAAAACCTCCGTCTCGTTCAGCCGACGAACGCTTTCCCAGCGTTGCCCGTAGGAATCCGTCCCACGATTGATGATCGCAGTAATGCTGTCGGCGGCAGCGCGGTTGATACCTGCGTCCGCGAGCGAGTAGAGATCGTTGGCGTGCCAAAACCAAAGGGCCGAACGAATGGCGTAGCGTGGTGTTTCCACCAAGTCCGGCTCAGCCTCGAAGTCGATCTGCTTACCGAACATTCGAGCGTGATCTTCGGTGAAGGCTCGGTAATTCGCGCGACCGGTGACCTGCTTCAGGCCGCGTCCGCGGAATCTCCACCCGTCACCGCTCTCGACATTCCCATTCCCGTTGCGGTCCGCATAGGCACGGTTCGCGATGGCTTCCTGATCTGCGGGATGGTCGGCAGTTCTCCCGTAGAGCAAGGCTTCGTCCGGGTGGCGCCTGAAGTAGCTGAAGATCGGTCCCAGGCGGTCCGCCCGATAGTCGAGGCTTTCCACAAGCCGCATTCGTTGCCCGACTTCCTCGAGCACCTGACCGAAGAAATGCGCCAGTCGTTCGGGACTGTTCAACTGGGCCGTCACGATCTGCAGGTCGATCTCCCGGGCAACTTGCGACAGACGGTCTTTGTCGGCATCCCGGAATACGTCGGAAAGACGATCCCCTGTCAGGATGTCGCAGACCGCACCTTCAGGAATATTCTGGGGATCAATGACTGGTTCGGCCGCGCACCGGCAATTCCATGCCTCGCCGGGATGTCCGCCGGCCGGGGGATTGGTCCACGCGAAGACACGATCATCGTTTTCGGCATGTGCCGCGCGAACACGGGCATCGTCCTGGCTGCGCCAGATGTAGGTTTCGAGCTGCAGCGCATCTCTTTGAAAATGGCCGTTCAGCGCCTCAGTATATCGCGCGAGGATTGCATTGATGACCGGATCGTCGGGATTGACTGGAACCCCCGTTTCGTTCAGCCGGTCCGCGACAGAGGTGCGCAGTTGATCCCTGATCGTGGTCAGGTCGACCGACGTGATGTCAATGCTGACACCTTCTGGGAGAAAGCCATTCAGCCGGGCAACGCCAGCGGCCAGCGCATCGTCGATGATGCTGTCCAGCAGTCGGTCTGGGACCACCGAGAACCTGACTTCCGGTGCCTGAACCGGACCAAGTGGCAAGACGAAGACGCTGTGGCCGCCTGACCTGATCCAGGCCGCAAACTTGCTTTCGTGCCGCATCGGTTCCTCCGCATCGTTCCCCGAAAGCAGTATCAGGTTGGAGTTAAGGTTGCATTAACCCTCCGAACGCGCCGTCGCGTCTGGCAGAGACGGTTAGATTTCGGGGGCGTTCGGGTGGCGGAGGGGATGGGCCTGAAAGACAACCTTCTCCAGGACGAGAAGTGGTGTGCCGCCCCTCATGATTTGCTGCGACGAAAGCCGTATCGAATGCCCTCGCCGCGGAGTTCTAAGACACGCGCCCCGTCTTCAGACATAGGGTTTGGAAGCATTTCGATCATCGCTCGCGCGGGTTCAGAGACGTAGCTGACATAAGCAATCTTATACTGGACGCCGCTTCGTGGTCGTGCTGCGGCTCGTGCAGCTGCTACCTCAGTTTCGCCCATCTCAAATGACTGAGGATCGTCAAGACTAGCTTTTACTTCGATCTGCCAGATCTGGTTGCGGTAGCTTACCTCGAAATCGTATCCCAACCCGTCTCGACCCTTGCGGCCGGTGATCAGTTCGCCATTTTCTGAGCGCCACGCCGCATCAATATCTTGATTGGGTAGAATTTCCTTAAGCCAATGGTAGATCGTCACTTCGCCAAGCCGACCGATGAGTTCCGTTTTCTCTTCCGGAACTCGCGGTCTGCGGCCTTTGGAGGAGCGGTCGCCTGCTTCTTTTGGCTTGGATGTCGGGGACCCGTCGGGTTCTGCAAGATCGGTTATTGTTCCGAGCGACCTCCCCAACACTTTTGTGGAAAGCATCCGACCAAGTTCTTCTGATATCTGAAACAGGTCGGCGCCGATTGGGTCGATAAAACGACCGTTGAAAGGGACGGAGCGCGCTTCTCTCTTCCGCTCCTCATTGGCCTCGCGAGCTCGTACGCTCTCCGTCGACAGGTCTCCCTCAGAGATTCCCAGCCCCTCGAGATCAAGTGCGAGCGGCATCGCGGTTGGCCAAAGTTCAAGCAGATGGAGCCATCTCAACAGCGCATTCTGGTCCAACGGCTGGAAATCCAGGACACCAACGTCGTCGAGGCGCTTGCGAACATGATTACCCTCATCATCCGCAAGCAAAGCGGATGTAGATCCGTCCGGCTCGTTCTTCGCGCACCATGCGCGCACGATAGGCGCAGCCTCTAGTATAAATTCTCGAACAAACTTGTGATTGTGCGTGCGTACTTCGGACAGAGGAGAAAGGTTCTTGGCAGCATGACCAAGTGGCGGCGCCTCATGTTCCGCAAGCCATGAGTTCACAAGTGCTGCGAGAGCATGTTGCGGCGGCTCTTCGAACTCCAGCAGCCATTTAGGATCCGGCACCAGGTTTCTAAAGCTCCCCCGGAGTTCGCCATAGGTTTCTGCTGGTTGCATATTTTTCAGACGCATCCCAGAAGTCGTGCGAAGACAATCCGTTATCTCTACCTCCTTCACACGGATGAAGTTTTCGAGGCGCGATCTGTGGGTGTCAGCGTACGCTTCTGGTTCCATCCCGAGCGCTATCAAGCTCGAATTGAATTCAGCAAAATCGAGCCGGAGCCCCTCGCGGAAATCCTTAGGGCCAAGCGCGGTCCGGGCCACTTCTACGACCTTGTCAGCAGTGACAGCATTTTTATTCAGCAGTTTCGAAAGCGCGAGTTCGAGAGCAAGTGCATCCTTAAGGACATCGGCACCCTCTTCGTCGAATTCTTGAAGTGGTTGTGGTCCTGCCACCAAGTGTAGCACTGCTCTTATCCAGGGTGCCACACGCTCCAATCCAGCACTTATTGTGGCACGCGCGGCCTCCGCTGCAGTATAAGACAGCTGCAAGACACTCGCGAACCGCTTCAGATCATCGAACGGCGCCGACACCGCATCTCGAAGGGTTCCTAGGTTCCGGACATAGGCCACCAACAACCTCATGTGTGGCGCGAGAGATCGATAACCTACTGCCTCGGCTATCGCAGGCATGCAGCGATCCAAGACATCCCAAGACCAGTCACCTCCAGCTCCAACCACAACCACAACCACCGATTCACCACTTGAAAGCCGGAAGTGGAAAGCGCTTGTGTCTTCGTCAGCAGACACGTCAATGCCGTCGATGTTGAAGCTTAGATTGCCGGCTTTTTTGGCCAGCAGTCTCTCAAGTCGTGCCAGAACAAGGGTGCGGTCAGACGGAAGACGCTGTGCCTCTGTGCCGTTTAGCGCCTCCATCGCGATCGCCAGCATCGCTCGCAGCTGAGGGCATATAGTTAGGAGAGGCGTTACATCGCTCAGTTCAATATCGCGGCCGTCTGCGAGGAGCGAATATTCTACGTTCGAAAGCCGCCTCACCGCATTGCCATAAAAGGCTTCCAACAGCTGGCCTATGCGTTTGGGCTCTCCTTCTTTCAGATCAAAAAATAGCCTTCCACTGGCTTCGAGCAGGCTGACATCCCCCTCACGCTCAGTATCACAAACATAAACGACTTCACCCTCTTCACCGGCCTGCTGAGGCATCGTGACTAGGTGTAGAGCTTGCCCTCTTTTCGCCAGGATATGCGATGGAGCTGCCTTCCGATCGAGATCGGTGGCTTCGTTGGCAAGTAGCAACCAACTCCGATTGTATAAATTGACGAGATGGCGTTCAAAAAATCTGTCAAATCCCTCGCCAACATATTGCTGTGCAAGGAACTCCAACTGGGCCGGCAGGACCGCGGGATCATTGAAGATGCGCAGCCCTGCGTGGACTTTGAGATTTTGGATTAGCCGTTCGGATGCCCGTTCCAGTTGACGTCGGATCGAAACGACTGGTCGTCGAAGAAATGGCACAAAGCGTTCGCTGCCACCATCGAACATCCATACCTCGGATGGTGGCACAACGACTGGCTCTGCGCCAGAAGGTCCTGGATCCTCGACTGGAAACCATTTCGCTGAGACTAGAAATGCCATTGCCGGTGACGGCCAATCCCTCCGATCTGCCCATCTGGTAAAGTGGTGGTGAACCTCAACCTCTGACGGAAAATTAGAAGTCTCAGAAAGCCATCTTAGGACAAGCATTGCGTAACAAGCTGCGCACTTCGGCGAAAACGCTTCAACATCCGCTTGGCCTGGGAGCCAAGACAGATCTCCATTAATCACGTAAGTCGTGCCGGACGGCAGATGAAGAAGAGACGGGCTCAGCGACGCAATCGCTTCGCTCCACTGACTTCCGAATTCTTTTGGGATGCCGTAGTTCTCTAAAAATGAAAAATTTGAAACTTCGTGTGCGGGGAAGTTTGTTTTCTTGGCACTTCTGATTTCCGGCTTCAAGCCGGAGGCAACACCAAGCTCCGCCAAAAACTGGACCCAGTCGTCGATCCAACGCCCTCGAAATGCAGGATGGTCAGGCGCAGCCAATCGGCGATGTGCCAATCTTTCAATATCGGGAAGTCCCTGCGGGGCAGTGTCCAAGAATGACTGTAATAGCTCACCCGCAGTTTCTTTTGGCCAGCCGGCAGAGAATATCGCCTCCCCTGCTGGGATATAATTTCCATCCAATGTTGGCACACTGAAGCGATGCTGAGATTGCATCCGAAAGGCACGCCCGTAAGCCCGTGGTTGCCTCCAGAGTTGAAATGCCCATCTCAGGCCACCCTTAAGTACCTCCTTATTACGCTCACGCTGGAGAGTTCGGGAGAGGTGCGCCAAGATCGCGTCGCGATCAAATTCCTCGACGAGTCTGTGCTGCTCTAGATAGCTACGTGCAGGGGCCAGCTCTCCGTGCCATGGCAATGTCGGTGAGAGAAACGCGAAACGTCGCGAAAGTTTCTTGGGCGGCTCAACATCTAGGTCATCCTCACCATCGACCCTACGCGGATCGGGCGGCGAAAACACCGCCGTCTGGGGTGTGCGGCGACGGCGAGTTGTCTGGTCGCTGGCAGCTTGACGGGGTTCGCTCGCCATTGCTGCGTGGAGCTCACCATCGTCACCCAAGAGTACCGGCGACCCTGCCAAGTGCCTGCCGTCTTGGCCCATGAAAGTGGGGAGTTCAGAATAGTATTGCAGCCACTTGGACTTTGTCGGCTTGCGCTCAGAGCTGATAGTCTTTGCAACGATGCTCACAAGACGCGCGCGCTCATCAGCTTTGGGGAGCCCTGGGTAGCTGTCAGCATGTTCCGCAAGGTATCTGTCAAGCTGCTCCAGCCGGTCAGCCAGTTGATCCCATATCGGTCGAAACTTGATGCGGTCGGCAGCTTCCGCGGCGACCTCTGCCGAGAATACCTCGTGTCCTTCCGGCCATCGACGTGCAGATGTTGGTGGTTGCCACGTCAGCAGATGCTCTTCCGTCCTAGGTGCCAGACAAGGCACGAGAGGAGCGTCCTGGAAGTCATCAACACCAAACAGCACGGTGAGACGGTCGGCCACTTTTGCTGGAAGGTCCTCATCAGTTTCCAGGCTTCCTACCTGAGCCCAGCACAGGAGATCGACAACTGCGGTCGCGCGCTCCTTACTTGTCAGCCACTCGGCTGTCTTGCCTGAAGGAAAATTGACTAAATGATCAATCGCCTCAGCCGCAAGAGATGCAGCCTCCGTCAACAACAGGGCGTTTAGCTCGATGCGGGCGTTCAGATGCTTTCGGTTGGACGAGGGGAAGAAGCTGCCATGAAGATGGCCAGCGAACGGGGCGTTAGCCTGTTCGCCCATCGGCAAAAAGGTGTAAAGCCGTGGTGTCTGGACGACGGCGTCGAGACGAACTGCGACCGCCACTTCTCCATCGCCTGCCCACCTCTCCCAATGTTCGTTCAATTCCTTGCGGGCGATCCCCTTCTCGATGGCGTCCTTCATCTTGGACTCGGCTACAAGCCGCCGCGCCATGAAGAACGTTCCCGCGCCTCCTAAGTCAACGCGCGAAAGTTGCAAGCCTGCCAAGTTGTCAACGTCTTCCGATCGGGTAAAAGCCAATTCGGTCTCTACTTGCCCGGCCTCGGCCACGATGCGAACGGCTAGCGAAGACGCGCGCTCCAGGAAGAGCAACATCGGAACCTTTTTGTCTTGCATATCAATGATTTGCCGCCGCACCGACTCCGTGGCCACTGCATCGCGCAACGGTAACTGAATGACGGTAGAGAAGCCTTCTTCGGCAAAGTCACGAATTGATCGAGTTTGCTCGTCGATCCAGATGGGGATGTGGAATATCGGAAGATCGCGACTGGCGAGTTGAAGATGTCTGCGATTGTCAATCAGCTCCGCATAGTCGTCAGGTCCCGCAAACCTGAAACAGAATCCTGAAAAATGGTTCTCTGACGCTGTCGCTACAGACTGTGAATAGACGGAGGGCGCGTCCGTGATCTGCACCACACTGCGGAAACCGAGGCCCTTATTGCCGATCGACTCGCCCAAGGGCTTCCGCGAAAGCCCAATGTCACAGAGGTCTTTAACATTCCCTTCGGCGAAGGGCCGCCCCTTGTTTGCGACAAAGAGGGTGCCAAACTCGCCTTCTCGCATATCGAGAATGACTTTTATCTGCCCATCCCGGGTCCCCACTGGATGGGCATCGTAGGCATTCTGGATCAGCTCGATGAGAAACCGGTCACGGTAGTCAGAAGCAATATTCGCGGTGAGCCTCGCGTTGCTTTGGTATACCTCGTCAAGATACTCACCCCGTTCATCAATTGTCCCTCTGAAACCGCGGATCTTCCGCGCCGCAAGCGACTTGACGTATTCGACCTCGGCCACGCTGCCTACAACTACATCTGATTTAGAGCCCGAGTCTCTGGTGTTGGTTCCGACGTTACTCACCCTAGGACGTCCTTGATCGTCTTCCCATCACTGGGCCTGCGCCAGCTTTGCGGGTCGCTGCAATTGCCGTCCTTGATGATGCCCCCAGCCACACTGGAGCTGCCGAAGAGGTGATCGCGCGAGAAACGATACAATTCCGAGTCACTATCCGGTACGAGGACCCCTTGCCGAACCAAACGGTCACGCTCCTCGCGATCCCGCTTCACACGAGGGGAGCCTTCCCGCATCGCCGTCGAGCCCTTGCGGACAAGGAAGCCACCGGCCTCGGGGCGGCCATAGGCCTGAGCCTTCTGCGGACGCATTACAAACCACTCGTTCTCGCTCATGCATTTCCTCTTTCGATCTGATTGAATACTGGCAGAGCACAGAGCGTGTTCACCAGCCGCATCTGCTCGACCGTCTCGCATTTCGCTTCGCGTAGACGCGGTACGCCGAAGACCAGCGCCAGCCCCTTGGCACGTGAGACCGCCACGTTGATCCGGTTGAGGGAAAACAGGAAGTCCATGCCTCTCGGCGTCTCTTCAGCCGATGACGCTGTCATCGAGACCAGGCAGACAGGCGCTTCCTGACCTTGGAATTTGTTCACGGTGCCGACGCGAATGCCCTCGGGCAGCGCGTCGCGCAGGGCATTCACTTGTGCGTTGTAGGGTGCGACCACAATGATGTCAGACTGACGCATGGGACGCGTCGTGCCGTCTTTTTCGATCCATGCGGCAGTCAGCAGTTCTTGGGCGGCAGCCTTTATGGCCTCGATCTCCTCCGGCGCGATCTGGGCATTGCCCTCATGCGGGACCGAGACCCAGAACGCGCCCGCTGAGGGAAACGCTGTGCCGGTCACGGCCTGGCGTGAGGTATCTGGGTGGCTGGTCAGCCGTCCCTCATAGACCTGATCGGAAATGAAGCGGCAGACATCCGGATGCATCCGCCGCGACACGGGCAGGAAGATGCCGCGGTCAGGCGGGACTGTCGCATGATCGCCAAGCATCCAGTCGAGGCAAGAGAGGTTCGCAGGCTCGGGGTGCGCACCCTGGATCACCTGCGGCAACTGGCGCGGGTCGCCGACCAGAACGATATTGTGCGCAGATCGCCCCATGGCAACCATGTTGGCAAGCCCAACCTGACCGGCCTCATCCACGAAGAGCCAGTCGAAAGCCTGAACATTCTCGTCACGGGTAAAGAACCAGGCGGTCGCGCCGACAACCTGCCTGCCGCCGGCGGCCTCGGCATTGTCGGTGGTGCGACGGACGGGGCAATCGTCTGGATAGCTGTCATCATCTCCCGAAGTCTTGTGGACGAGGTCGAGCGTGATCGGCAGGTCGGCATCCTCCAGCGCGGCAAGGCAACCCATGAGTACGCTGCGGATGGCCTCATGGCTGTTCGAGGTGACGCCGACGCGCGCGCCTTGCCGCACCAGCGACAGGATGGCTCGCGCGGTCACATAGGTCTTGCCGGTGCCTGGCGGTCCCTGGATCGTCAAGACTGTTCCGTCCATCGCCGCTACGGCAGCGATGGTCCCTGCCACGGGATCCGTGGCTTGCTGCAGCGTCCCGGTGACAATACGCGGTGCGGCCCGGGACAACAGGTCGTCCACTGCCGAGTAACGGCGGCGCCCGCATTGATCGGCAATCACGTCGCGGAGCGCGGTGGCGATGACATCGGTATTCAGTGGCCAGTCCGGGTGCAGGGTCAGGCGGTCCGTCAGAAGATGCGCCTTCGCCGCCCCGGTCTTGAGGGTGATCTCGCGCGAAGTCCGATCTAGATCGGTGATGCTGATTGTGGCAGGCGGCCCGTCAAGGACCGGCACCGTCGCATTCTTGCCGCCCCGCAACTTCGTCTCCTGCTGCGGGAAGCGATAGGTGCGCGCCATCGAGCGTTTCACGGGCTCAACTGCGGCTACGGCCTCGAGCCCGGCAAGCGCGTCGAGATCGTCGATCAGATCATCCTCGTCCTTGCCAACGCTGTCGAACACCGCCCATTGCGCGGGCTTCGCCTCGCGCTTGTGAAAGAGGCCGAGGTTGAACAGAATCTCCTGCCGGTCCTTTGGTAAGCCGGAGGCAGCAAGGGCCGAACGCAGCGCCTCCGTGTCGGCATCCTCCTCGGCCTCCTTCATGCCCGCATCCTGACCGAGCGATGGCCACGGGCCGCTGGGGCGAATGCCGACGAGCCAATCCCGCAGCTCCTCGGTCGAAATGCAGTCGACGCGGTTGTAGTCCTCGATCTCGTCGAGGATCTGCTGCTCGCCCGTCTCGCGCCACCGCTCGTAGGCGACGACCGAGCCGCCCGCCGTCTTCACCTCGCCATCGCGCTTGCGGTCATAGAAGGCCTCCATCGACTTGATGGAGTAATTGGGCTCGGAGCCGATCAGCCCCCCGCGCACGACGGCGAACAGATCGACGAACCGGCGCTCGCGCAGGAGCCGGTCGAGGAACGCCTCGCCAATGCCGTACTTCGTGGTCAGCCGTCGTAGCGCGGTGATCTCGTAGGGCGCATAGTGATAGATGCGCGCGTCCGGATAAGCCGTGAGGCGCGCACGGAAGAATTCCAGCAGTTCAGCGAGTGCACGTGCTTCAGCAGCATGGTCATGCGCCCAAAACGCTTGGAACTGGCCATCGAACCAGACGCCATGCAGGTATTCTAGGCCGCCCTCGAAATGCGGATCGCCTTCGATGTCATAGAACAGATCGCCGACCTGCGGCTCGGGTAGCAGATCGAACCCTTTGCCGGGCTCCGGTGAGCGCAGTTCAAATGCGGGCATCCCTGTTTTGCGGGCGTGCTGCAGACGGGCCTGGCTTACAAGGCGCATGCGCGTGTTTTCCGCCATGCCGCGGATCGGATGATCGAGACTGGCGAGAGCTTCCATGGTCTCGATACCCGCAGCTTCCAGCTTCTTCACCTGTCCACGGCTGACGTTGGCGACATTGAACAGGCTGTCCTCGGCCTGCCAGACCTCGGCGCAATGGTCGCCCCAACGGCAAAGACCACAATCTGCGCAGGGTATCGGACGGGTTGGCGGGGGATCGGCCACGAACCCTTCGAGCCGCGCCCGCGCCATGCAGGCATAGGCGGCGTAGTCCGAAAGCCGAAGGGTCGCGCGGGTGCCGTCCCCCAATTCGACGTGTGCGAACTCGGGCGCTGTGCCCTGAATTTCGGTCAGCAGATCCGAATAAAGCACCAACTGCAGCACATGCTTGGGGTGTGGCCGCCGCTTCAGCTTGGTGTCGGCCACCTCGTAGCTGAACGAGCCAAGCGCGGAGGGTCGATCGACGCGCTCCAGGAAATCCGACCAGCCGCCCCAGTTACCGGACAGGAACGCGCCCTGAAATACCACATCCGGACCCATGGCCAACGCGGCGCGGGTCGCTTCAGCGTTGTTGCCAAGTCCGCTGCGCTCGATCTCGATGACGGTGCGCCCAATGTCTTTGAGGTGAGCCAGATGGGCTGCCTCGTGGGCGTCGCCCTGTTTCTGCAGCAATGCAGCGTCTTCACTGTCTTCCCGCGGCTCCGGTCCGGTACCGCGCATATGGGCCAGATCCAGGGCCGTCGCGTGGGAACACCCCATGAAGCGCATGAGATCCGAGGCGGAGAGGAAAATACGGCCGTCGAGGTCCCTCATGAATGCTCCAATACTTGCGACACTCAATCCCCGAGGGAATCGCCTCGACAGATCGCAAGTTGATCAATAGCTTATGATGGTGTCAATTTCTGGCATAGAGGTCAAATGTCTTTCGCCAAGGCTCAGGATCTACTCCGTCTCGCCCAGATGGCCGCTTCTCGGCGTGGCGGCGTTAGCCTTGAGGACATCTGCACCGAATTCGGCGTTTCGCACCGCACGGCGCAACGGATGACCGAAGCGCTGGACGCCGCCTTCGCCAATGTCACGACTACGGATGCCGAGGATCGCCGGCGGTATTGGCGGCTTGAGGCGCCACCGTCCGAGCGACTGCAGCCACGACAGGAAACCACCATCGAAGCGCTGGAAATCGCAGCCCGCACCGCCCGCGACCAGGCGCGATTGCGCCATGCTCGCGCGCTGGAGGATCTGCGTGATGGGTTGCTGGCGCGGCTGGCTCCCCGTGACGCGACGAGGTCCGAGGCCGATGCCGAGGCCGTACTGGCAGGTCTCGGCCAAGTCATGCGCCCCGGTCCGACCGTCGCCCTGCGTCCTGACGTGACGGATGCAGTCATTGAGGCGCTGCGAGGACCATTTCGTCTGCGCGTCATCTACGGATCTGCGGATGCCGCGCCACGGGTGATCGAACCGCACGGCCTGATGCTGGGTCACCGCAGCTATCTTGTGGCGCGGCAGCCCTCGCGCAGCGAAACGATCCTGAACTTCCGCATGGACCGGATTCATGGCGCCGTGGTGCTCGACGAGAGCTTTGCCTTCGCACCGGGGTTCACGCTAGAGGACTATGCCGCCAAGGCCTTCGGTGTCTATCAGGACCCGGCGCAATACGGCGAGGTGATCTGGCGCTTCGCGCCCGAGGCCGCCGCGCGTGCCGCTGAGTTCCGTTTTCATCCGACGCAGGTGCTGGAGCCACAGGATGACGAAAGCCTGATTGTGCGATTCACTGCGGCCGGATGGCTCGAGATGACGTGGCATCTCTATCAATGGGGCGACAAGGTCGAGGTCATCGCGCCTGACGGGCTGCGAAACTTGGTCGAGGGATATCGAAGGTCGGATTTCGACGCCTTGCCGTGATGGGATTTTCAGAGGGGATTTGTGGATGAAGGATATTCTCGACCATGCGGCGCTGAAAACCAAGCAGCGCGCCATTCGCAACGGCTTTCCCGAAACCATGGGCTTGCGTGCGCATCGCGCCATCAGTTGGATTGGACGCGCTGAGGCATGCGGCGACGATGATGACGCCCGCTTCATCTTCCTCTGGATCGCTTTCAATGCCGCCTACGCCGACGAGCGGGAATTCCAGGCAGTGGCGCCTGGAGAACGTGCCGCCTTCGTGGACTATTTCGGCAGGCTGGTGGCGCGTGACGAGGGGCGCCGGATCTACAAGGCGCTGTGGCAGCGTTTCTCGGGCCCGGTGCGAATGCTGATGGAAAATCGCTATGTCTTCAATCCGTTCTGGCAGCACCACAACGGGATCGACGGCTTCGGGGACTGGGAGGAGAAGTTCAAGGCATCGTCACGCAGCTTCGCGCAGGCATTTCAGGCGGGCGACAGCGTACGCGTCCTCAGCTTTGTCTTTGACCGGCTATACGTCCTGCGCAACCAGCTGGTCCATGGCGGAGCAACATGGAACAGTGGGATCAACAGGTCACAGGTACGCGACGGTGCGGCAATTCTGTCCTTCCTGTTGCCAGTATTCGTAGACCTTATGATGGACCATCCGGCCGAAGATTGGGGACGGCCTTTCTATCCAGTGGTGCCCTAAGCGCGCGGTTGGTGAAGGTGTCGACGCCCTCCGCCTCAGTAATCCGTCTCGACATATACCCCCGAGCAATCGTAGGCGACCGCCGCCGCCGTCGCGCCGTTGTTCATGTAGTTGCGCGGGCTCAGGAGTTGCGTCGCTGCGGGGATATCGGTGTCGAGCATGTTCGACATGGGCGACGGAGAACGGCCGCAACCCGACGCCCGCAGGCGTGAAGTTCGCGGCGACAGGCGATGCCTCGCCCGCAGGGCTCATGTTCCTCGGTCTGGGCCTGATCGGCCTGCGTGACCGGATCGAGCGCGGGTTCCGCGGCGATGCTTGAGTTTCTCGCAGGAATGATCGTGGGCGGCTGCCTCGGCATCTTCATTGTTGCGCTCTGCTTCGCCGCCGCGCGCGGGGAGCAGGACGATGGCTGATCTCCTGATCTGGATGGTCGCGGCTCTGAGCGCGGTCGGGGGCGTCGTCCTCGGCCGGGTCTGGGGGCAGGTGGAAGGGAAACGCACGGGCAAACGAGAGGCGGAACGCGATGCCATGGAAGACAAGAACACCTGTTCGCCCGCGGCAGGCTATGCCGGGAGCGTGGACAAGACAGCCACCGCGGCCAGCCAGGTGGCGGCGTTCTTCGGCGCCGCCAGCCCGTCCGACTTCGCGATCTCGGGCGACACCGTATCCTGGATCGGCCCTTCCGGCGACTGGGGCCTGCGCCGGATGATGCTGCATTAGCGATGCCGCCGGTGTTGTAGTGGAAGGAAACCAGCGCATCGAATTCGTGCGGCTCGAGCGGCACCTTCACGGCGCGCAGGACGGCGGCCTCGTAGAGCGCGAGGTCGGCTCGGAAGACCCGGAACGCCTCGCGGATCCCGGCATCGAGATCGGCGGGCATGCCGCGCGGCATCGTGGCGGGATCGGGTGCCCCGGCGGCAGCCGTGTGGCCGATGCCGAAGGTCCAGACCTGTTTCACATCCGTGTAGAGTCCGGGCACGATGCCTTCGTGCCGGACGAGGGCCAGAAGGCCCCGGTCAGTCATCTGCATGTAAACTACCCCAGAAGAGAGAGGATCAGGATCAGCGCAGCGACGGCGATGCGACGCCCAGCCGGTGGCGGAAGGCCTGGCCGGGATCGGATGGGTCGCAGCGCAGGGAGCGCGCGAGGCGGAGAAGGTCATGCATCGTCATCGCCTTTCCCGGCATGGCGCAGTCGGGCGAGCAGCACCTCGATGAAGGCCGGTCCGAAGACGCCGACGAGATAGGCCGCCGACCCCGCAGCACCGCCCGCAGGGATCGCCTCGGGCGGCAGGCCGAGCCAGCGGGTGACGAGGGCCATCGACAGGCTGCCCATCCCGGCCGCGATCAGACCGCCAAGCAGGATGTGGCGCAGCGCGTCGCGCAGCCGCATCTTCGTCGTCAGCGCGTTGGTCGCGCCGCCGAGCGCGCCCCAGGCGGCGAGGATCACCGCCGTGGAGGCGAGCAGTTCCTTAAGCGCCGCCGCCAGAAACCCGGTTTCGTCATTCATCGTCGGATCTCCAGAAGTGGGATGGAGGTGATGGAGCCCAGCCGCTCGAGGTCGAGCGTCACGTCGAGCACGTCGGTGTCGAAGCGGACCGGGACATCGAACTCGAAGCCCGCGGTAATCGTGACGCCGAGGCCCGGCGCGGTGGCAAAGGTGAGAGCGCCGGTCGTGGTGTCGACGGACCAGCCGGAGGGCTGCTCGACCCCGGCGAGCGCGATGCGCACGGTGTCCGCGACCGGCTTGGTGATGGTCCGCACCCATGTCTGGCTGCCCGAGGCGTAGCGCTTCACCAGCTGAAAAGCCGTCGTCGCACCGTCGCCGGTGCCGATCGACTGATCGCTCGGCGAAGGCGTGCCCGAGGGCAGGCAGGACTTGTAATCGCCCCAATCCTTGAACCGAAATCCATGGAGGCGGCCGTTCCTCGCCTCGAAGAAGGCCACGACCGCCGCCAGATCGTCGGACCGGCGGATGCCGTAGGCGACGTCATAGCGGCGGCGCGAGTTGGCCCAGCTGGCGTTTCGCTCCTCGTCGCCCGAGGCCAGCTCGACGATCTGGGTGCGCCGCTCCGGCCCGCCTCGCGCGCCTCGGCTGATGTTGTCCGGGAACCGGACCTCATGGAGCGCCATGGCTTACATCCCCCTCCGCCCTAGCGACACCGCGCGGGCGATATCCGCCGCGACCTGCGTGCGCGACTGCCGGAAGCTCTCGGCGTCACGCGCCATGATGGTGACGTTGACCCCGCCGCCTGCGCCGTAGCTCTGCGCCTCGCGCCGCGACAGCACCCGTTCGCCCCGTTGCAGGATCGCGGGCACTTCGTCGTGCCGAAGCCCGGCCATGCCGCCTGAATGCATTCGCGGGGCGGCGGCGAAGGCCATGGCCGGGACCATGCGCGAGGGACCTGCCGAGCCAACCATGCCTCCTGCGTGCAGGATGTTGGCGAAGATGCCGCCCGCGCCACCAAGTGCGCCCGAGAGCGCGTTGGCGATGGGGCCGAGAATGAAGCGCCGCGCCGCCAGTTTCGCCAGGTCCGCGATCAGCGAGGTGACCAGATCGCGGAAGTTCAGCTTGCCGGTCTTCACGAACTCCCCGACCGCGTCCTCGGCCGACTGGAACGCGCTGACGAGACTCTGGCCGATATCGCCGCCGATCTCCCGCGCCCGGCTGGCATAGTCCGACAGCGCCGCCGTCACCGCCTGCCATCCGGTCAGCGCACGTTCCGCCCCTTCGCCAGCGGTGGTTCCGGCATCGCGGGCCGCGCCCCCGGCGCCATTGGCCGCGGCGGCGGTGTCGTCGAGCCCGGCCGCCAGTGCATCGGCGGAGGTCGCGGCGTCCGTCAGCGCGGTTTCGGCCTCCGTGCCGGAAGCCGACACGGCATCCTTCAGCGCCTGCCAGGCGGTGAGCGGCCGGGTCGCGGCATCGGACAGCATGCCCGCGGCTTCCGCGATAGGCATCGGCCCGGGCACGCGCGTCATCCGCCATTCCGCCGAGACCGAGATCGGGCGGGGTGATATAGGTCCGAGAAAGCGCCGCCGAGAACGCATCGGCCGCTGCGGTGCCGGCCGCCGTTGCGGCCCCCTCGAACGAGTTGTCGATCCGGCTCAGGTCCACCGCGTCGAGCGTGCCGACCCGCATCGGCTGCGGCTCCATCGCCGCGATCTCACGGCTCGTCCGCACGATGTCGGGCCAGGTGTTGAAGTAGCCCTGCGCCTTCACCGGCGGCAGCTTGCGCAGGGTGGGGAACGCCTCCTCGAAATGATCGGCGACGCAGTCGGCAGTCCATTCGCGATCAGCCATGGCGCGCCTCCCTGTCGGAAAGGCGCGGCCCGTAGAGCTTCTCGCCGAGTTGGCGTACCAGTTCACGCTCGGGCCAGGTGAAGGGTCTGTTGTTCGGTCCCAGTGGCGCCGCGTTCTCGCCGACGCACACCCGAAAAGGCGACCGGCTCTACCGCTACTATGTCAGCCAGACCGTGCTGAAGCATGGCGCCGGATCCTGCCCGGTCGGGCGCGTCCCTGCGTGCGAGATCGAGGCGGCTGTCATCGACCAGCTCCGCGCCGTGTTCCGCCAGCCCGAGCTTGTGGCCGGGACGGGGAAAGCGGCGCGCACCCACGCCGACGACATCACCGAGGCCGACGCCCGTGCCGCCCTGCAACAACTCGACCCGCTGTGGGACGAATTGTTCCCCGCCGAGCAGGCGCGCATCGTGGCGCTGTCAGTGGAGCGGGTCGACATCGGCGTGGACGGCTTGAACGTCTGGCTGCGAGTGGACGGCCTAAATGGCCTCGCGCGCGAGATGCTGTCCGGCGGGATCGGAGAAGCCGCATGACACGCGGCATGCCGATCCCCGAGACTGTCACGCTCCACATACCGTTTCGGGTCGTGAAACGCGGCGGGCGGAAGGAGATGCAATTGCCGGAAAGCGCCGCGCAACCGCGGCGGACTGACAACACACTCGTCAAGGCACTGGCGCGCGCGTTCCGCTGGAAGCGCATGCTGGAGTCGAGCGAGTACGCAACGGTTGCCGAATTGGCCGAGCGCGAGGGGATTGCGCCCTCTTACATGACCCGCGTCCTGCGTCTGACACTGCTCGCACCCGACATCGTCGAGGCGATCCTGGACGGGAAGCAGGGGCCATTGGTGACGCTGGTGCGGGTGATGGAGCCGTTCCCGGTGGAGTGGAACGACCAGTTGCCTTCCCTTCGCAAGAGCCGCATGAGGTAAGAATACGACTTGCTGACTGTTTTTTGCTGCACTAAACACACATCATGGCGCGACCGAAGGGACGAACGAAGACAGCCAGGGTCACGATTAACCTGGACGAACGAGCGTACGCCCTGTTGCTCGCCTTCGCGGAGCGTGACGACGCCCCGGTGGCGCAGGTTGCTCGAAAGGCGGTCGTGGACTTCCTCAATCGCGTTGAACCAACAATAGATCAAGGCTCGCTCCCGTTGGTGCGCCCGCAAAGAGAAGATCACTAATGGCGCACGGAACACACGAACCCACCCCCCAAAAGACGGATAGCTGGTCAGCTTCGCTAGATCCGGAAACAGCAGCAAGGTCATCTTTGTCAGAGGTTGATTGGGGCTTCCCCGATCGGCGCAGCCATAGCGAGATCGAAGGCGTCCACCCTTATCCTGCCAAGTTCATTGCGGAAATCCCGCGAGCACTCATCAACTGCTTGCCACTGCCTCCTCACAGCGGTGTGCTGGACCCGTTCTGCGGGAGCGGTAGCAGTTTAGTTGAAAGCCAACGACTAGGCATTCCCGCTGTCGGAGTCGACCTGAACCCAATCGCTTGCCTAATGTCTCGCGTTAAGACCTCGGCCTGCCCGACCGATATCGAGCAGCTTGCGGCTCGGATTGTAGCGAGCTCAGAGACAGCTTCTGATGGCGAGATTCCTGAAATTCCTAATCTTGATCACTGGTTCCAGCCAAATGTCCAGGTGGAGATCAATAAGATTGCTCGTTCTATCGCGACTTCCCCAAGTGAGGCTCGCGATGCACTGAAGCTAGCACTTTCGAGTATTATTGTCAGAGTCTCTAATCAGGAAAGCGATACCGTGGCGAAGAGTGGGTCAGCTGGATCGATGAATGTTGCCTTGAAAGTTGGATCGGCTGGCGTCGGCCACTCTAAGATCATTGGATCGTTTGCTGTCGGGACATGGAATCCGTGTGCTGCGGCATGATCGCGAATGGCACGAGCAGGTGCGGCCGGCACGACCATCCTCACGTCACCATGGCCAGATTCACCAGGAGCGTATCCGTAGACCATTACATTGGTGCTAGAGGATGCTACTTCGTAGGCTCCCAAGTTTGAGACATAACGCATGCGAAGGTCGAACTCGGCGCGAGGCCTCTGATATTTTCC
This sequence comes from Alphaproteobacteria bacterium, assembly GCA_036678445.1. Lineage (GTDB taxonomy): Bacteria > Pseudomonadota > Alphaproteobacteria > Rhodobacterales > Rhodobacteraceae > Paracoccus. The sequence goes on along the minus strand of JAZIHR010000014.1, from coordinate 2,989 downwards.
TTGAAATACGCCGAACCTCATCGTGCCGATGGTCGCAACTGGTACGCTTACGTTTGCTGTGCCACTGCCTCCGGAGAAGTGCCTTGCACTGTCTCGGTTGAGGCGAATGACCAATCCAGCAGCGCCGCCTGCTAGCGTGGATCCGGTCAAGGCTGCTGCCCCGAGTGTCGGTGTCGCGATGCCTAGTGCGAAGAGTACATATGGGGGAAACGGCGGGCGCGGGCTTGAGGTAAGCGGTCCGACAGATGGAGCAACTGTCGCTGTGCTGGGCGGGGCGGAAGGCGCTGCTGCCGCTGAACCAAAAGCTGCTACAGTGCCGCTCTTAACCGAGACAGGGGGGAACTTGATTAGCGGCTTGAGTCCGATTTTGCTTGATGCCGCCCCGCTGCTTCCAGAACTGGATTGCGTTGTACGTGGCGTAGGGGCCACGCCAAGCACTCCGGCGGCGACTAGAGGTGCGAAGTCGGCAAGTGCCGTCACAGTTGAGAGCCCGGGCCGAGTTCCATTGAACCAAGCGTCAATTGCTGCCGCGACGTCTGAAAGGACGTGATCGGGATCGCCGGTCGATGAATCCAAGAGCAAACCTGCCTCGATGTTCATACCAGAAATGCCCGGCGTAGTCAGATTTACCGATCCAACATAGGCGGCCTGAGTGCCGTCCTGCCTTGTGAAGTGATATACCTTTGGGTGAAATAGCCCCGCAGAGAAGCTAACAACCCCGATCCTTGCGTTTGCTCTTGGGGTTCCAACGAGATTAACCAGCGTTTCGATATCTGGCTCTCCGGTTTCTCCGCCGTTTGACCCAATTACACAATTCGTCAATCTATCTTGCGACTTCAGCTCATTTATTACTGGCACCAAAGGAGCCAGTCCGTCTGCACTAAAGTATCCCGTTTGCCAACGTAGGGCGTCGACAGCCAGGGGACTGAAGCTGGCGAGCCATTCTCCAAGAACGTCAGACGTGTTTCGAGATGCTGAGTCGATGTATCTCAAGGGTACTCACTCCGGTCGGGGGATGTGGTACGAATAACAGCCGCTTATGTTTAAGCACAAGCAGCAAGAGCTAGTGTGGGGGCTGCCTCAACCGGGAAGTGGGCCTCGCGGGCGGGCCGCTATAAGAAAACCTTCTCCGCGCGCTTGGTATCATGCGTTTGCAACGCACTGCGAAGGGTTTGATTTCAGTTCCATCTAACGAACACCCCTGTCGTCGAAGTGTTCGGAACTTGGTCGAAAACTAACAAGTAATTTCAATCTGTTGCAAGCTATTCACCAAATTCGCGTAGTCATGAGGTCCGGAGAATATCGGCCCTGAGAGACCGCTTCCGGCCCGCCCGGCGCCAAGGCCAGTGCTCAGCCCCTCCCGCGTAACCCTCGAAAACAACGGAAAAATCCGGCCGCAGCCGGATCGGGAGAACGCTTTCGCGAGGGCAAGTGGCGGAGACGAAGGGATTCGAACCCTCGAGGCGGTTTCCCGCCTGCACCCTTAGCAGGGGTGTGCCTTCGACCACTCGGCCACGTCTCCGCGGTGGGGTCTAGCAGCAGGAGGCAGCGGGAAACAAGGGGTGTTGTTGCTCCTGTCGATAATTCCTTGCTGCTGTCTTGAAGCCCCTCCTGCATGTCGCAGCGCCCCGGTGCAGCCGTCGGGACAGCTCGGCCGGATCCGGCTCTCGGAACAGGCAGGCTCCACTGCGCTACGCCCTGTACGGCTGCCGGGGGCGTCCGAAGGAAACTTCCAGAATACTCAATACCTATCAATGGCCTGATTATGCTTTCTCTGGCGGCGGGAGACCGGGTCGTGGAAGGTTTTCGCCCCTCTTTGCGCTCTCTGCGAAATTTCTTTGGCACCTTGGCCGACCAATTCTACCTGGGCCAGTTCGATGCCGATAGGAAGTATGCAGAGATCCTGCACCAGAAGCTGGTGTCGAGAGCCATGTATACCTATGATTTCAAGAGAAAGCTGGCGCATATCAACCGCGAGAGCAGCCCCCGGTTCATTCTCGAGATCATCTATCCGCTTCCATAGCGCTGAACAGCCTGCGGGCCAGCAAGGCTTCGCCCTGCCGCGCCCGGATCGAGCAGGCATAATAGCGATAGCGGCCGTTCTTGCCGGTGCGTAGCGTCATCGCGCCGCCGCAGTTGCCGCAATGGCAAATGCCGGTCAGCAGGTTCGGGCCACTGACGACGTGCGGGGGCGTCACCTTCGGATTGTTGACCTTACCCGTTGGAGCTCGGGGCGGCGGGCGGTCGCAGATGCTCCGGCTTCCACGAAGATTTCGATAAGCTGGTAGCCGCGCGAGGCGCAATAGGCTTCGCCCTGCTTGCGCTGGTGGGGTTACGGCGGCCACATCGAGCGGCTGATCAGTATGATGATGGGCAAGGTCCATCTGCTGCCCGGAACCACCTTCTCCAATGTGCGGGCGAAGGGCGACCTGGACCCCGAGAAGACGGCCGCGATGACGCTCGACGACGTGGAGCGCTGCCTCGGCCACGCGATCGCCGACGTCTATCACCGCGACCTGTACCGCGGCCTCGGCATCACGCCGCTGGCGGCGTGGCTGGTTCCGCGCCGTGCATGTGAAGACGCAGACTGCACAGGAGCTGCGCTTCCTGCTGGTGGCCAGGCAGACGCTGGTGCGCAAACTGATGGATATCGAGCTGGCGATCCGTGGCATGCTGCGCAGCTTTGGCCTGAAGATGGGCGTCGTGTCCAAGCGCAACTTCGAGGCACGCGTTCTGGAACTCGCCGGAGATCGGGCGATGCTGATGCGGGCGCTCAATCCCATGCTGACCGCGAGGCGCGCCCTGACTGTCGAATATGCCAACCTGCAGAAGGTGGCGATGGACTTCGCCCGTGACGATGACGTGTGCCGCCGGCTGATGACCGTTCCCGGCGTCGGCCCGATCGTGGCGCTGACCTATCGTGCGACCATCGACGTGCCGTCGCGGTTCCGGCGCTCCAAATCGGTTGGCGCGCATCTGGGGCTGACGC
>JAZIHR010000013.1:0-37655 GCA_036678445.1 Alphaproteobacteria bacterium | reverse complement strand
GGGCGCAAGGGCCGGGGCGGCGACTGCCGGCACGGCGGAAAGCGCGCCCAGCACGGTGGCGCTGCCCTGCATGAAGCGGCGTCTGGTGAACATGGTTCCTCCCTGGACAGGTCTGGCGGCGGCCCGGGACGTGCGGCCCGGGCCGGGCAATCAGAACGGGTAAGGCTGGCCGGGATCCTCGACGGTGATCCAGCGCAGCTGCGTGAACTCGGCAATGCCGGCCTTGCCGCCGAAACGGCCGTGGCCCGACGCCTTGACCCCGCCAAAGGGGGCCTGCGGCTCGTCGTTCACGGTGGGGCCGTTGATGTGGCAGATGCCGGTTTCCAGCCGCTCGGCAAAGTCCATCGCGCGGCGGATGTCGCGGCTGAACACCGCCGAGGACAGGCCGTATTCGGTGTCGTTGGCGACGCGCAGCGCCTCGGCCTCGTCGCGGACGCGGATGATCGGCTTGACCGGGCCAAAACTTTCCTCGGCATGGATGCGCATGTCCGGAGTCACCCCGTCGATCACCGTGGCGGCAACCACGGCGCCGTCGCGGCTGCCGCCGGCCAGCACCCGGCCGCCCTTGGCAACGGCATCGGCGATCAACGCCTGCATCCGGTCGGCCGCGCCCGGCAGGCACAGCGCGCCCAGCACCACCTGCCCGCGCGGGTCACCCGCCGGCAGCGCGGCGGCGCGGGTGGCGAATTTCCGGGCGAATTCGTCGGCCACGCTGTCCACCACGATCATCCGCTCGGTGGACATGCAGATCTGGCCCTGGTTCATGTAGCAGCCAAAGATCGCGGCGTTCACCGCGGCGTCGATGTCGGCATCCTCAAGCACCACGAAGGGCGCCTTGCCGCCCAGCTCCAGCAGCGCGGGCTTGAGGGTCTCGCCCGCCAGTTGCCCGATGATCCGGCCCACGCGGGTCGAGCCGGTAAAGTTCACATGCCGCACCTCGGGGGCGCGGATCAGGGTCTCGACGATGGTGCCGGCGTCCTCGGGCGCGTTCGAGATCACGTTGACGACGCCCGGCGGGAACCCCGCATCGACGAAGCACTGCCCGATCAGCCGGTGGGTTTCCGGGCACATCTCGGACGATTTCAGCACCGCCGTGTTGCCCAGCGCCACCGGCACCGCCAGCGCGCGGGTGCCAAGGATCACCGGCGCGTTCCACGGCGCGATGCCCAGGCAGACCCCATGCGGCCGCGCCACCGCCAGCGACAGGCAGCCCGGCTTGTTCGAGGGGATGATCTCGCCCCCCGCCTGGGTCACGATGCTGGCGGCCTCGCGCAGGATGCCGGCGGCCAGCGTGACGTTAAAGCCGATCCAGGGGCCGGTGGCGCCGGTTTCCGCCATGGCGGCGGCGACGAAGTCGTCCATCCGCGCCTCCATCGCTGCCGCCGCTTTCAGCAGCAGCGCGCGGCGATCCTGGGGCGAACGGCGCGACCAGTCGGGAAAGGCCGCGTGGGCGGCGGCGACCGCGGCCAGCGCGTCGGCCTCGCCCGCGGCGGCGGCGGTCGAGGCGACCGCGCCCGTCACCGGGTCGTCGCGGGTAAAGCTGCGCCCGTCCGCGGCATCGCGGTGTTCGCCATTGATCAGAAGCCGGGTGTTCATCTGCATGTCCTGTTCAGAAGCCCAAGGTTTCGGCGTTGACCGAGGCTTCCAGCCCCCCGTCCGCCGCAATATTCGCGCCATTGACCCAGCGCGCCCCGTCCGAGGCAAGAAACAGCACCACCGGCGCAATGTCGCCGGGCGTGCCGGCGCGGCCGGCGCGGGTCACGTCGCTGTTCACCCGCGCCTCGCCCAGCACCTGCCGGAACTGGGTCAGGATCGGGGTCTCGACCGGGCCGGGGGACACGCTGTTCACCCGGATGCCACGGTCGCGGAACGCCGGCTGAAAGGCGGCGATCTGGGTCCACAGGATCAGCGCCTCTTTCGACACCGGATAGCCGGCATCGTCGGGGATCCCCAGGTCGCTGGCCAGCCGGGCGGTGTCGGGAAAACCCTCGGCCGCGACCAGCGCGCGGGCGCGGTCCAGATTCGCCCGCCAGCCGTAACCGGCGATCGAGGCGACGCTGACGATGCTGCCGCCCGGCCGCATCCGCGGCGCCAGCGCCTGCGACAGCGCCCGCAGCCCGTAGAAATTGATCGCCAGCGTCTGCGCCGCGCCGGTGTTGCCCGACACGCCCGCGATGTTCAGCAGCGCGTCGATCCCGGCGGGCAGCGCCTCGGCCAGCGCCTTGACGCCCCCGGCCGAGGACAGGTCGCCCTGCACGAACGCGCCCATCCCCTGCGCGGGCGGGTTGCGGTCGATGCCGATGACATCGGCCCCCATCTGCGTGGCCAGTTCCGCCGTGCGCCGGCCGATGCCGCTAGCTACGCCGGTGACGACCACGGTTTTTCCGAAAAGCATCATCTGTCGGTCCTTTCGCTGCCGCTGGCCGGTGCCGGGAACGGATAGCTGCGCGGGCCTTCGGCCAGGCTGACCCAGCGCAGATCGGTGAATTCATCCAGCACCGAGGCGCCGCCGAACCGCCCGTAGCCGCTGTCCTTGACGCCGCCGATGGGCAGGTCGGGGCGGTCGTCCAGCGTCGGGCCGTTGATGTGGCAGATGCCGGTTTCCAGTTGCCGCGCCAGCCGCAGGGCGCGCCCGGTATCGCGGCTGAAGATCGCGGCCGACAGCCCGTATTGCGTATCGTTGGCGATGCCGATCGCCTCGGCCTCGGTCGCGGCGCGGCAGATGCCGGCGACGGGGCCGAAACATTCCTCGGCATACAGCGCCATGCCGGGCGCCACGCCATCGACCACCGTCGCATCCATGAAGCTGCCGCGCGGCGCGCCCCCGGCCCGCAGCACCGCGCCCTTGGCCTGCGCATCGCGCAGCAGCTCGGCCAGCCGCGCGGCGACATTGCCGCTGACCAGCGGCCCCAGCGCGCAATCGTCGTGCCGCGGGTCGCCCGCGCGCAGCGTTGCGGCGCGGGCCGCCAGCCGGGCGATGAAATCCTCGGCCACGCTGTCCAGCACCACGATGCGGTCGGTCGCCATGCAGATCTGCCCCTGGTTGAAGAACGCGCCAAAGGCCGCGGCATCCGCCGCCGCATCCAAGTCCGCGTCCTCAAGCACGATCAGCGGCGCCTTGCCGCCCAGTTCCAGCAGGCAGCGTTTCAGGTGCCGCGCCGCGGTTTCGGCGACGATGCGGCCCACGCGGCTCGAGCCGGTAAAGTTGACGCGCCGGACCGAGGGGTGGGCGATCAGCGCCTCGACGACCTCTTGCGCGTGTTCGGGGGCGTGGGTGACGATGTTCAGCACGCCCTCGGGCAGCCCGGCCTGCGACAGGATCCGCCCGATCAGCAGGTGGGTTTCCGGGCAGATCTCCGAGGCTTTCAGCACCACGGTATTGCCGCAGGCCAGCGCGGTGGCGACCGCCCGCATCCCCAGAACGAACGGCGCATTCCACGGCGCCATGGCCAGGCAGACACCGGCCGGCTCGCGAAAGGCAAAGCTCAGCCCCGAGGGGTCGCGCTGCACCGTGCCGGTGACCTGCGTCACCATCGCGGCGGCGTTTTCCAGATGCTGCCGCCCGACATCAAGGTTGAAGCGCACCCACAGCGGGGTCGCCCCGATTTCCGCCTGCATCGCCGCGGCGATCCGGGGTTCATAGGCGCCGACCAGTTCCGCCGCGCGGGTCAGGATCTCGCGCCGCCGGGCGGGCGGGGTCTGCGACCAGTCGGCAAAGGCGCGCGCGGCGCGACCGGCGGCCTGCACCGCCTCGCGCCGGCGGCCTGCACCGCCTCGCGCCGGCGGCAGGCGGGGGCAGGCGGGGGCGCTGGATGCGACCTGTCCGGTCGCGGGGTCCAGCCGCTGGAACCCGGCCCCGCCGGCGACGGCGCGCGGCGATCCGGCACGCGGCGACATGGCCTGCCCCGGTGCGGTGGTCCGCGTCGATCCTGTCATGGCGCCTCCTCCGGCCGGAATGGTTGCACGGCTCTGCCCCCCTCTTGCGGATCAGGAAACGCTACACGGTTGCCGGGGGGCCGGTAATGTCGTTTCATGGCGGTTAATTGTGAATTTCTGGCATGACGACCGTGAAAAACCTTGCTTCTGCCACACTGGACCAGCTGGTCCGGGCCGAGCCGCTGCCCGCGGTGCTGCGCCGCACGGCGATTCGGCCCGGGCGCGGCAGCTATGCGGCCCTCACCCATATCCTGCTGCTGGAACACGGCGAAATCGGCATCGAGACCGGCGAGCTTCCCCGCCAGATCGAGGGCGCCGCCGCCGCGATCCTGCCGCCGGGGGACACGGCGCTGTTGCAGCTAGGCCCCGGTTGCGGCGGCTGGCTGCTGGGGATGGCGCCGTCGTTGCAGGCCGCGGCGGTGGGGGCGCGGGCGGAATCCGAATTCCTTGCCCCGATCGGCACTCAGTTGCTGATCGCGCCGGACCTGACCCCCGAGACTGCGCCCGGGACCGGCCCCGACCCGTTCCTGCTGGCCGAGCGGATCGGCGACGAACTGTCGCGCGGGGCCCCGGGGGCGCATATGGCGGTGCTGGCCTGCCTGCGGCTGATCCTGCTGGACATCTGGCGCGGCAGCGGCTTCCAGCCCGAGCTTCTTGGCCGCAGCAGCGAGATTCACGTCCTGCAGGCTTTCCGGCGCCTGGTCGAGCTGCATTTCCGCAGCCGGCTGGGCGTCGGCGACTATGCCGACCTGCTGGGGGTGACTTATGACCGGCTGCACCGCATCTGCCGGCGCAACCTGCAACGTTCGCCGTTGCAGCTGATCCATCGCCGGATGATGCGCGAGGCGGCCGACTGGCTGGAACGCTCGGGCCGCTCGGTCCAGCAGATCGCGCATCTTCTGGGCTTTCACGACAGCGCCGAGTTCAGCCATTTCTTCAAGCGCAACAGCGGGTTGTCGCCCTCGGGGTTCCGCCAGCAGGTCCGCAACCAAAGCGAGGCCTCGCGGCTGGCCACGACCTCTTTCGCGGACTGGCCGTGATCAGGGCGCGGCCCCGGGGCCGAACCCCTGCGCCACCACCCGCATCACCGCCTGCCGGAACAGCAGCTGCGCGCTGGTCTCGGGCTGGCTGGCGCGGGTCATCAGCCCCACCGGACCCTTGGTCAGTTCGGTGTCCAGCGGCAGCCGCACCAGCCGCCCGTCGGCAATCTCGCGCGCCACCACCCCGGCCGAAATGAACCACACCGCGTCGCTTTGCCGTGTGTGAACCCGGCCGAAAGCGCCCGAGACCGTCTGGATCCGCCGCGGCGGCGGTGCGATGCCGCGCGAAATCAGCAGCCGCTCGACCAGCGGAAAGATCGCGGCGGTCACCGGCGGGTAAAGCACCGGAAATTCGGCGATGCGCCGCAGGTCGGGGTCCGGGTCGGACAGGATCGGGTGGCCGGGGCGCACCACCACCGCCACATCCTCAAGGTAAAGCTGGGTGAAGCTCAGCCCCTGCATCGTCTCGGGGGCGCCCAGCCGGCCGATCACCACGTCCAGATCGCCCGCGCGCAGCAGCGTGGTCAGATGCCCGTGGCCGCCGTCAACGATGCCCAGCCGCAGATGCGGCGCGGCGCGCTGCAACTCGGCCACCACATCCGGCATCAGCCGCGCCGAAACCGAGGGCAGCGCCCCGACCAGCAGTTCTTGCCCGGCGGCCTCGGCCTGGTCGCCGATGCCGGCCAGCCCCTGCGTCAGCGCCCCCAGCGCATTCAGCGCATGGCCGTGGAAGAACTCGCCCTGCGGGGTCAGCGACACGCCGCGGCGGCTGCGGCTCAGCAGCCGCGCGCCGACGATTTCCTCCAGCTCGGCGATGGTGCGCGAAATCGCGGGCTGGGTCAGGAACAGCACCTCGGACGCGCGCTTGAGACTGCCCTGCCGGACAATCTCGGCAAAGGCCTGGATATGGCGAAGGCGGATCCTGCGGTCCAATACTTACCAATTCCGATAATCAAAGCGACGTATTATTCATTTTATTTGCAGCGCCCGGCAGGTCAAGCTGTATGAACAAGGGGGACCAGTCATGCGCACACAAGTCGTTATCATCGGTGGCGGGCCGTCGGGGCTGCTTCTGGGCCAGCTTCTGCACCGCAAGGGCATCGAGGCGGTGGTGCTGGAACGCAAGACGCGGGACTATGTTCTGGGCCGTATCCGTGCCGGCGTGCTGGAAACCGGGCTGGTGCGCCTGATGGAGGAAGCCGGCGTCGCCGAACGCCTGCACCGCGAAGGCTATGTCCACGACGGCACCCAGATCGCCTGGGACGGCGGCATGTTCCACATCGACTTCAAGCAGCTGACCGGCACCCCGGTCGTGGTCTATGGCCAGACCGAGGTCACGCGCGACCTTTACGACGCGCGCGAGGCCGCAGGCGCGCAGACCATCTTCGAGGCCGACGACGTGGTGATCCACGACGCCGACAGCGACCGCCCCTATGTGACCTATACCCATGCCGGGCAGAACCACCGCATCGACTGCGATTTCATCGCCGGCTGCGACGGGTTCCACGGCATCAGCCGCCAGACCATCCCGCTGGACGTGCGCCGCGAATACGAAAAGACCTACCCCTTTGGCTGGCTGGGCATCCTGTCGGAAACGCCTCCGGTCCATGACGAGCTGATCTATGCCAACTCGGACCGCGGCTTTGCGCTGTGTTCCATGCGCAACGCCAGGCTGTCGCGCTATTACATCCAGTGCGCGCTGTCGGACCACACCAGCGACTGGACCGACGCGGCGTTCTGGGACGAACTGCGCCGCCGCCTGCCCGAGGACGTGGCCGACCGGCTGGTCACCGGCCCCTCGATCGAGAAATCCATCGCCCCCCTGCGGTCCTTCGTGGCCGAGCCGATGCGCTGGGGGCGGCTGTTCCTGTGCGGCGATGCCGCCCATATCGTGCCTCCGACCGGGGCCAAGGGGCTGAACACCGCCGCCAGCGACGTGCAGTATCTGTATCACGGGCTGGTGCAGCACTATCAGGACCGCGACAGCGAGGGGCTGGACCGCTATTCCGAAAAGGCGCTGCTGCGCGTGTGGAAGGCCGAACGCTTCAGCTGGTGGTTCAGCGGGTTGCTGCATCGCTACCCCGATCAAAGCCCGTTCGACCTCAAGATGCAAAAGGCCGACATCGCCTTTCTGCGCGACAACCAGGCGCAGCAGCGCGCCTTCGCCGAAAACTATGTGGGGCTGCCCTACTGATGCGGACGATCCAGGCCAACGGGGCAGAGCTGCACGTCGCGGTGTCGGGGCCGGAAACCGGGCCGGCGGTGGTGTTCGCGAACTCGCTGGGCACCGACCTGCGGGTCTGGGACGGGCTGATCCCGCATCTGGCGCCGGGGCTGCGGCTGGTGCGTCATGACAAGCGCGGCCACGGGCTGTCCGAGGAAACCCCCGGCCCCTATGCCATCGAGACGCTGGCCGACGACGCGGCCGCGTTGATCGCCGCGCTGGGGCTGGGGCGGGTGGTGTTTGTCGGGCTGTCCATCGGCGGGCTGATCGGGCTGTCGCTGGCGGCCCGCCACCCGGAGCTGCTGGCGGGGCTGGTGCTTTCCAACTCGGCCGCAAAGATCGGCGATGCGGCGATGTGGGACGCCAGGGTCGCGGCGATCCGCAAGGACGGGCTGGCCAGCATCGCCGCGCCCACGATGGAGCGCTGGTTCTCGCCCGCTTTCCGGGCCACGGGACGCGATGCGCTGTGGGCAAGGATGATGGCCCGGCAGCCGCAGGAAGGGTATATCGCCTGCTGCCAGGCCATTGCCGCGGCCGACCTGACCGATGCCGCCCGCGCGCTGGACCTGCCGGTGCAGGTAATCGCGGGCGGGCAGGACGGCTCGACCCCGCCCGATCTGGTGCGGGCCACGGCGGCGCTGATCCCTGGCGCGCGTTTTGACCTGATCGCCGATGCCGCGCATATTCCCTGCGTGGAGACGCCCGCGGCCCATGCGGCCATTCTCAACCGTTTTTGCAAGGACATCGGCCATGCCTGACCGCCCAGCCTGCGACCGTCCCCTTTCCGACCGTCACGCGGCCGGCATGAAAACCCGCCGCGAGGTGCTGGGCGACGCGCATGTGGACCGGGCCGAGGCGCAGACCTCGGAGTTCGACCGGCCGTTCCAGGACCTGATCACCCTGTCCGCCTGGGGCACGGTCTGGGCCTCGGACGGGATCAGCCGGCGCGAACGGTCCATGCTGACGCTGGCGCTGCTGGCCGCCACCGGCAACTGGGAAGAAATCCCCATGCATATCCGCGCCACCGCCCGCACCGGCGCCAGCCCGCGCGACGTGGCCGAAACATTCCAGCACGTCGCCATCTATTGCGGCGTGCCCAAGGCAAACCATGCGCTGAAACTGGCCAAGCAGACCTTTGCCGAGATGGAGCAGCAGCAGCAGGAGGAAAGCCGATGACCCCCGCCGAATACTACCAGCGCGACCGCCGCATCCACCCGCCGGCGCTGACGCCCGACTACAAGACCTCGGTCGCGCGCAGCCCGCGGTTCAGCCTGATCAGCCTGCAAGGCTCGTTGTCGGAAATCACCGGCCCGACCTTTGGCCATGGCGACATCAGCCCGATCGACAACGACCTGATCAAGAACTACGCCAAGGACGGCGACCCCATCGGGGAACGCATCATCGTCCACGGCCGCGTGCTGGACGAAAACGCCCGGCCCGTGCCCAACACGCTGGTCGAGGTGTGGCAGGCCAACGCTGGCGGTCGCTACCGCCACAAGAAGGACAGCTACCTGGCCCCGATCGACCCGAATTTCGGCGGCTGCGGGCGCACCATCACCGACGACAACGGCTATTACTTCTTTCGCACCGTCAAGCCGGGCGCCTATCCGTGGCGCAACTGGGTCAACAACTGGCGGCCGGCGCATATCCATGTCTCGGTCTTTGGCCACGCCTTCTGCCAGCGGCTGATCACCCAGCTGTATTTCGAGGGCGACCCGCTGATCCCGCTTTGCCCCATCGTGCAGACCATCCCGGACCCCGGCGCCATCGACCGGCTGACCGCGAAACTGGACATGAACGCCTCGGTGCCGCTGGACAGCGTCGCCTATCGCTTTGACATCGTGCTGCGCGGGCGCCGCTCGACCATGTTCGAAAACCGGTTGGAGGGGAACTGATGACACTCGTGGATGCACGGGCCAACCGCCCGGAATACCTGCCTGAAACCGCCTCGCAGACCGCCGGCCCCTATGTCCATATCGGGCTGGCGCCGGGGGCCGCGGGCTTTCGTATCTTCGACAGCGAACCGGGCTGGGACATTGCCGGCCCGAACGCCGCGGGCGAACGCATCCGGGTCGAGGGCGTGGTGATCGACGGCACCGGCAGCCCGGTCAAGGACGTGCTGATCGAGGTCTGGCAGGCCAATGCCGCCGGTATCTACGCCCACCCCGAGGGCGGCGGCGAGGTCGAACCGGGCTTTCGCGGCTGGGGCCGGGTCATCACCGATTTCGAAACCGGCGAATGGGGCTTTGACACGGTCAAGCCCGGCCCGGTCCGGGCACGGGGGCGCATGGTTTCGGGCGTCAGCGCGCGGGTGCGCGACAGCCATCCCGACTGGCAGGGCCGCGCGCCCGGGGACAGCACCCCGATGGCGCCGCACCTGAACCTGTGGATCGTCGCCCGCGGCATCAACATCGGCTTGAACACGCGGATGTATTTCGACGACGAAGCCGACGCCAACACCGCCGACCCGGTGCTGAACCTGATCGAATGGGAACGCCGCCGCGCCACGTTGATCGCAAGACGCAGCCTCCGCGACGGGCAGCCGGTCTATCGCTTCGACATCCGCCTGCAGGGCGAGGATGAAACGGTGTTCTTCGATGTCTGAGGTGGCCGGAAAACCCTGCATCATCTGCGTCGCCATCACCGGCAGCCTGCCGACCAAGGCCGACAACCCGGCGGTGCCGATCACCGTGGCCGAGCAGATCGAATCGACGCACGAGGCGTTCGAGGCCGGCGCCTCGATCGCCCATTGCCACGTCCGCGACGACGACGGCCGCCCGACCAGCGACCCCGACCGCTTTGCCGCGCTGAAAGAGGGGCTGGAAAAGCACTGCCCCGGCATGATCGTGCAGCTTTCCACCGGCGGGCGTTCCGGGGCGGGGCAGGCGCGGGGGGCCATGCTGTCCCTGCGCCCCGACATGGCCTCGCTGTCGGTCGGCTCGAACAACTTCCCGACGCGGGTCTATGAAAACCCGCCCGATCTGGTGGACTGGCTGGCGGCCGAGATGCTGAAATACGGCATCAAGCCGGAAATCGAGGCCTTTGACCTGTCGCATATCCTTCAGGCAAAACAGATGGCCGGGGACGGGCGGCTGGCCGGCACCCCCTATGTGCAGTTCGTGATGGGGGTCAAGAACGCCATGCCCGCCGACCGCGACGTGTTCGACTATTACATCCACACGGTAAAGCGGCTGTTCGGCGAGGATGCGCCCTGGTGCGCGGCCGGGATCGGCCCGAACCAGATCGTGCTGAACGAATGGGCGATTTCCTCGGGCGGGCACGCGCGCACGGGACTGGAAGACAACGTGCGGCTGGACCGCCAGCGGCTGGCGCCCTCGAACGCGGCGCTGGTGGGGCGCGCGGTCGAGCTGTGCGGGAAATACGACCGCCCCGTCGCGACATGGCAGCAGGCGCGGCAGATACTCGGGCTGCGGATGGCGTGATGGCGGCAGGCACCCTGTTCGGGCAGCTTTACGGCGATGAAAAAATGGCGGCGATCCTGTCGGATCGGTCCGCCATTGCCGCGATGCTGCGGGTCGAAACCGCGCTGGCCCGCGCGCAGGCCGATCTGGGGCTGATCCCGGCGGACGCGGCCCGGACGATCGCACAGGCGGCGGCAACGCTGGACCCCGACCCGGCGGAGCTGGCCGGCGCCGTGGCCGTGGCCGGCATCACCGCGCAGCCGGTCATCGCGGCGCTGAAATCGGCGGCAGGACCGGCGGGGATGTTTGCGCATTATGGCGCGACCTCGCAGGACATCGTGGACACGGCGCTGGCGCTGCAACTGGTGGCGGCGCTGGACCTGCTGGCCGGGCGGCTGGGGCGCCTGATTGCGCTGCTGGCCCGCAAGGCGGCGGATCACGCCGACCTGCCGATCCCCGCGCGAACCCGCCACCAGATCGCCGCGCCCACCACGCTGGGCGCCAAGATCGCGGTCTGGCACGGGATGGCGGCGCGCAACCGGCAGCGGCTGGCGGAACTGCGCCCGCGACTGCTGCTGGTTTCGCTGCACGGTGCCGCAGGGACCGAGGCCGCACTGGCCGGCCACGGCCCGGCGCTGCGCGCAGCAATGGCACAGGCGCTGGGGCTGGGTGTGCCCGACGGCCCGTGGCACGCCGCCCGCGACGGCATCGCGGAACTGGCGGGCTGGCTGTCGCTGGTCACGGGGGCGCTTGGCAAGATCGGGCTCGACCTTGTGCAGCTTGGCCAAAGCGAGATCGCCGAGGTGACGGCCGGGACCGGCGGCGGCTCGTCCACCATGCCGCAAAAGCAGAACCCGGTCGCGGCCGAAACGCTGGTGGCGCTGGCGCGGCTGAACGCCGGCGATCTGGCGGGGATGCATCAGGCGCTGATCCACGCGCAGGAACGCGACGGCATCGCGCTGGGGCTGGAATGGAACCTGCTGCCCATGATGCTGGAACGCACCGCCGCGGCGCTGCGCATCGGCGGCGCGCTGGCCGACACGCTGGCCCCTCGCCCCGACCATATCGCCGCCAGCTTCGCCGCTGATCGCGGCCGGATGGCGGCCGAGGCCGCGGGCTTCCTGCTGGCCCGGACCCTGCCCCGCGACCAGGCACTGGCCGTCGTCGCGCAGGCGCTGGCGCAGGTCGCAAAGGGGCAGGCCGAAACGCTGGCCGAGGCGCTGGCGCGACTGGCGCCCGGCCACGACTGGGCCGAGGCCCTGCGGCCCGAAAACCTGACCGGCGCCGCGCCCGATCAGGCGCGCGCCCCAGGACCGGACTGAACGAAACGAATACGGGAGGAAAAAATCATGAAAACCCTGATCCTGTCGGCCATCGCCTCGCTGTCGCTGGGCGGCACGGCCCTTGCCGCCGAGGTGACGCTGCGCGTCCACCACTTCCTGTCGGCCGAGGCGCCGATGCACACCGAGGTGCTGATCCCTTGGGAAAAGGCAGTCGAGGAACAATCGGGCGGGCGCATCGACGTGCAGCTGTTCCCCTCGATGCAGCTGGGCGGCAAGCCGCCGCAACTGTTTGACCAGGCCCGCGACGGCATCGTGGATGTCTCGTGGACGCTGCTGGGCTATACCCCCGGCCGCTTCCCCATCGCCGAGGTGTTCGAGCTGCCCTTCATGTCCGGCACCGCCGCCCAGACCACCGCAGCCTTGCAGGAATTCCAAGCGAAATACCTGGGCGACGAGATGGCGCAGGTCAAACCGCTGCTGCTGCACGCGCCGGCCGGCTACAAGTTCCACATGCGCAGCGGCCCGATCGCCTCGCTGGCCGATCTCAAGGGCAAGAAGATCCGCGCCCCCTCGCGCGCGATGACCGACGCGCTGAACGCGCTGGGGGCCACCGCGGTGGGGATGCCGGTGCCCGAGGTCGCGCAGGCGCTGACCACCGGGGTGATCGACGGCGCCCAGATCCCGTGGGAGGTCGTGGGCTCGCTTCGGGTCGAGGAAATCACCAACGCCCACACGGAAATCGGCGTCGAGAACGGCGGCATGTCCACCGCCGTGATGGCGCTGGTGATGAACCGGGCGAAATACGACGCCCTGCCCGACGACCTGAAAAAGGTGATCGACGACAACAGCGGCGCGGCATTGGCGGCGCTGGCGGGCGAGGCTTTCGACCGGGTCGAGGCCGCGGAACGGCAGAAGTTCCTGGACGCGGGCGCGCAGATCAACGTGATCCCGGCCGAACAGGTCGGTGACTGGCGCGCGGCGGTGCAGCCGGTGATCGAGGCATGGGTCAAGGCGATGGACGGTCGCGGGCTGGACGGGCAGGCGATGCTGGACGACGCCAGCGCCATGCTGGCCGCGGCGCAGGCCGAATAAGGACCGCGAGGGCGACATGACCAAAGCCGAACCCCTGACCGAACAACCTCACCCGGTGCCGGTGCCCGGCTGGCTGGTCGCCCTCTGCCGCTGGTTTGCGGCCATCGGCGGCGCGGCGCTGCTGGCGATGATGCTGATGACCGTGACCAGCGTCACGCTGCGCACCGTGCTGGGCCGCCCGATCCCCGGCGATTTCGAGCTGGTCGAGGTGCTTTCCGCCGTCACCGTCTTTTGCTTTCTGCCGTGGTGCCAGATCATCGGCGGCAACGTGCTGGTCGATTTCTTCACCATGAAGGCCGGGCCGCGCACCAACCACGCGCTCGAGGCGCTTGGGGACCTGGTCTACCTGGCGATCGGCGTGCTGCTGACCTGGCGGCTATGGCACGGGGCGATGGATTTCCACGCTTACGGCGAACAGACCATGGTGCTGCGCATCCCGATCTGGTGGAGCTTCGTCATCGCCCTGCCGGCGATGGCGCTGCTGATCGTGACCACCTTTTTCACCCTGATCGGCCATATCCGCAAGGTGCGCGCATGACCGGGATCGCCGCCGGGCTGACGGGTTTCGGGGTGCTGCTGGCGCTGATGGCCATTCGCATCCCGATTGCGGTGGCGATGCTGGCGACCGGCATCGTGGGCTATGGGCTGGTGAACGGCTGGCTGCCGCTGCTCGCCTTTCTCAAGACCAGCACCTATTACCAGTTTTCCACCTATTCGCTGTCGGTGATCCCGCTGTTCGTGCTGATGGGGGAATTCGCCACCCACGCCGGGATGAGCCGGGCGCTTTACCGCGCCGCGGCGGCCTTTATCGGGCATCTGCGCGGAGGGCTGGCCATGGCCTCGATCGGGGGTTGCGCGGCGTTCGGGGCGATCTGCGGGTCGTCGCTGGCCACCGCGGCGACCATGGGGCAGGTCGCCCTGCCCGAGATGCGGCGCTACAATTATTCCGGCGCGCTGGCCACCGGCTCGCTTGCCGCGGGGGGGACGCTGGGCATCCTGATCCCGCCCTCGGTCATCCTGGTCCTTTACGCGCTGATGACGGAACAGAGCATCGCCAAGATGTTCGTCGCCGCCATGGTGCCGGGGGTGATCGCGGCGCTTGGCTACATGCTGGCGGTCGCCATCTTCGTGCGCCGCAACCCCAAGGCCGGCCCGGCCGGCCCCCGCGCCAGCTGGGCCGAGCGGCTGGCCTCGCTGCGTGAAACCTGGTCGATCATCCTGATCTTCGGGGTGGTGATCGTCGGCATGTATCGCGGCTGGTTCACCCCCACCGAGGGCGCGGCGGTCGGGGCCTTCGGGGCCTTTGTGCTGGCGGCGGTCAATGGCGGGATGCGGCTGCGCGGGCTGATCCAGTGCCTGCAAGGCACGGCGCGGACCTCGGGGATGATCTTCCTGATCATGCTGGGGGCCGAGATGTTCAACGCCTTCCTGTCGGCCACGCAGACACCGATGCTGGCCTCGCAGATGATCGTGCAGGCGGGGCTGTCGCCGCTGATGGTGCTGGCGGCGATCCTGCTTTTGTATCTGGCGATGGGCTGCGTGATGGATTCCATGTCCATGCTGCTGCTGACCATCCCGATCTTCTACCCCATCGTGGCCGGGCTGGATTTCGGCATGGGCCGCGAGGACACGCTGATCTGGTTCGGCATCCTCGCCGTGGTGGTGGTCGAGGTCGGGTTGATCACCCCTCCGGTCGGGATGAACGTGTTCGTCATCAACGGCATGGCCCGCGACGTGCCGATGTGGGACAGCTTCAAGGGCGTCATGCCGTTCCTGATTTCGGACCTGCTGCGCATCGTGCTGCTGGTGGCGTTCCCCGGCATCACCCTGTGGCTGGTGCGGGCGCTGGGGTAGACGGCACCCGGGCGGGGAAGCAAGGGCGCCGCCGCGCCCTTACTGCCCGGCGGCCTTGGTCAGGGCGGCGGCAAGATCGGCGGCGATCCGGTCGATGTCATGCGCCCCGGCTACCCGCGCCCGGGCGCTGTGGCCCATGGCCAGCCGTTCCCCGTCCGTCAGCGCGCAGAACCGCATGATCGCATCGCCAAGCGCGTCGATGTCGCCCGCCGGCACCAGCAGCCCGTCCACCCCGTCGCGCACCAGCTCCGGGGTGCCCGCGATCCAGGTGGAAATCACCGGGCGGCCGGCGGCCATCGCCTCCATCGCCACCACGGGCAGGCCCTCGGCAAAGCTGGGCAGGACCAGCGCATCGGCCGAGGCCAGCGCCTCGCGCACGCCGCGATCATCCAGCCAGCCGGCCAGCTTGATCCGACGGCCCATGCCGGTGGCGGCGATCGCGGATTCGATCTGCGGACGCAGCGCGCCGTCGCCGACCAGCGTCAGCCGCACATCCGCGCCCTGCTCGACCGCCAGCGCCAGTGCGGCGGGCAGCAGGATCTGCCCCTTTTGTTCGGCAAAGCGGCCGATGTTGACCAGATGCACCGGCCGGCCCGCCAGCGGCGCCGGGTCGGGCACATCCGCAAACGCCGCGGGGGCAATGCCGCAGTGGATCACCCGCAGCCGGTCCCAGTCGGCCAGCCGCGCCCAGCGGAACAACTGGCTGCGCCCGTGCTGGGAAATCGCCACGACAAAGCGGGCGCCGGCGATCTTGTCGGCAAGGCTCAGGGCCTGAGGGGCGTCGAATTCCTCGGGGCCGTGGACGGTGAAGCTGTAGCCCGGCCCGCCCATCGCCGCGGCCAGCGCCGCCACCGCCGCGGCGTTGGTGCCGAAATGCGCGTGCAGGTGGGTGATCCCCAGCGCGCGGGCGCGGGCGGTCACATGGGCGGCCTCGGCCAGATAGATCAGGTGCCGCAGCCGCCCCTGCGGGTGCCGCCCCCCCATCCGCAGCGCCAGCCGGGCCGCCGACAGGAACCGCCGCGGCTCGGCCACCAGTCGCGCGCCCATGTCGGCCAGCAGCCGCCACGCGCCGGCTTTCAGCACGAACTCGGTGCGTTCGTATTCCGCCAGATCGGCCGCGTCCTTCAGCCCCGCGCGGTCCGAGCGCATGGCAAAGCGGTGGATGTCCAGCCCGCGCCGCTCCAGCGCCGCGATCTCGCGCCGGATAAAGGTGACGCTGGGCTGTGGATAGGTGTTCAGCAGATAGGCGATGCGCGTGGTCATTGTCGTCCCCTTGCCCATGTGCCGCTGTCGCGCCCGGCGCGGACGGCCAGCGACACCGCCGCATAGGCCGCGAACCCCGCCGGGTCGCTTGCCGCCAGCCGCAGCACCCCGCCCGCGCCCAGCCGGGGCTTGCCCTCATTCGCCAGCAGTTCGGGCCAGCGCGAGGCGATTTCCGCCACCCCCGCGTCCTGCCGGCGGCGGACGCGGACCAGCGCAGAGAACCCCTCGGTCATCGGCCAGTCATAGGGGGCGGCGACCTCGACCCGCTCGGACGGCTGGAACAGCATCCGCACATAGCTGTCGTCGGAAATGATCGCCGGGAAGTCCCCCCAGCGCGCGCGGCCGGCACGGTTGACCGCGAACAGACCGAACCCCGGCGCGGTGCTGCGGGCAAAGGGCAGCCGCGACCAGAACCGCGCATAGGCGCGACTAAGCCGGCTTTCGGCGGTGACCCTGGGGCGGCCCGAGCCGTAGGCCGCGCCCTCGCGCCCCGCCAGCGCCTGCACCAGCGCCGCCATCAGCGGGGGTGAAACGATCACGTCGGCATCCAGATAGGCGCGGGTCTCGCCCTGCGCCACGCGGTCGGCATGGTTCAGCGCGGCGGGCTTGCCGCCCTGTTCGCGCTCGATCACGGTCAGGGACCAGCCCGCGGCAGAGGCGGCGGGGATCGCCGCGCGCGCCACCTCGGCGGTGCGGTCGCAGCAGCCGTTCGCCACGACGATGATTTCCGCCCCGCCCGCCACCGGGTCCGAACCAATCAGCGCCGCAAGACAGGCGCCAAGCCAGCGTTCCTCGTTGCTGGCGGGGATGATGACGGACAGGATCACTCGTCCGCCGCCCGGTGCAGCGCCCGCCAGCGCGGATTGTCGTCCGACAGGTGCCGCAGCGCGCCCCAGCTTCCCCATTTCGACGGCGCGAGCACATCGACGAACGCCATGAACGGACCGTCGCCCAGCTCGGCCCAGCCGTCGATCAGCTGGCGGTAAAGCTCGCCCATTTCCTCGGAATAGTTCACCGCGTGGAAAAATTCGGTCGCCTGTTCGTCCTCGACCACCGGGCCGAAGCCGACGACATGGGTGCCGCCTTCATACATCAGCAGTTTCAGCCCGTAGCGGTCGGCGACCTTGCGGTGATAGGGCAGGGTTTCGGTCAGCAGCCGGTTCAGGGAATCGGTGCGCGGGTCGTCCAGCAGCGCGCGGCCGGCCGGCGCCAGCGCGGCCCCGGCATCGCCCCCGGCCTCGGCCAGCCATTGCTGCCAGACCGGGCGGAACTCCTCGCTGCCCATGCCGCCGCCGAAATACCCGGTCACCGCATAGGCGTCGAAGCTTTCCACCGGCGGCCGCAGCGAGCGTTCCGCCTTGCGCGCGCGCGGCGCGTTGAGGATGTCGTCCTCCAGCCCCAGCCAGCCGGTATGGGTGGCGATGACGCGCACCAGCCGCTCGGGCGCGGCGTCGCCGAATTCCTCGGCCCAGATCGAGGCGACCTCGGCCGCGCGCACCGCGCCGTATTGCACCCAGGCATCGCGGATGCCCCAGCGTTCCTGCGCCTGCCGGTCGGCCCATTCGGCCTGCTGGAACTGCCAGTTCCAGATCTCGTTGGAAAACTCGACATGCGCCCGCAGCGTGGGGTCCAGATCGCGCGCCACGATGGCGGCATAATCCCGCATCAGCTGGTCCGAGCCGGTATGCGGCATGGTGAACCACGGATCGGCATGGATGCGGTTGGCCAGCGTCACCATCACCTCGACCGGGACGCCCTGCCGCGCCCAGGTATAGTCGTCGATGCGCGGGCGGTCGGCGGCGTCGTGCAGGGTGGCGTCGTTGGTGGCCATCCAGTCCATGAAGCGGATGGCGCGGGTGCCGCTGATCCGGGCCAGGAAATCGGGGTTGAAGATTTCGCCCGAGTCCAGCAGCGCGCGGCGGTCCTCGCGCACCATGCGCAGGTTGCGGATCGGGTCGGCGGGGTCGGTCTTGCGGATGGTCAGCAGCACGATCCCCTCGCCGGGGGCAAAGTCGAAGCTGGCCGCCCCGGGGCGCAGGTCCAGCCGGGACACGCGCCCCTCGATCGCCAGTTCGCCGCGGCCGTCCCAGCTGAGCTCGTAGCGGCCGGCGGTGTCCAGAGCCTCTTCGGGCAGGTCGGCCAGCACCACGGTGGACACGCCGGTCACGCCCTCGGGGATCGCGGTCAGCCAGCCATGTTCGTCAAGAAACCCCTCGGCCCGCAGCCGTTCGTGGTCCCAGCCGCCCCATTGGTCGGGCAGATGCCCGGTCCAGGGGCGGGCGGTCCTGATGATGTCAAGGAACGGTTGCTCCGAGCTCCAGTCCGTGACTCCGGCCAGGCCAAAGCCGATATCGTCGCGCAGAGGGGGCTGCGACCCGGACAACGCCGCGGCGGGGGCCAGAAAGGCCAGCAGGGCAAGAACAAGGCGAAACATCATGTTGAAATCCCGGTTTGCGGAAACAGGCGGACGGTGGCATCGACGATCCGGTGCAGCGCGGCCTGCGTGTCGGGCGCGATGTCAAGCGGGCGGCCACCGGCTGCGGTCAGGGGCAGGGTGCCTGGCCGGGGCAGGCGCTGGTGGATCGCCGCCACATGCGCCAGCGCCACCACCAGCGCGCCAAGGTCGCTGAAATGGATCGGGTCCAGCGCGCCGGTATCGTCCCGCGCGAACAGCTGCTCGCGCGAGGTCACGCCGGGGACCTGCCCGGACTCGGCGGCGCGGGCGACGGCGGCCATCGCCTGCCCGCCGGGGATCAGGTGGATCGGCCCGACGCCCGGCACGGCCAGCGCCCGGCGCAGGATCTGTTCTTCCCACAATTCGGGCAGGTCGCGGTCGATACGCTCTAGCCAGCCTTCGGGGTCGGTCAGTTGGTGCCAGCTTTCGTACAGATAGATGCGCAGGTCGGGGCGGGCCTGCCGTGCCAGCAGCGCCCATTGCGCCAGATAATGCGCCGAGTGGTGCCAGCGGATCGCGTCCCTCAGCTCGACCATCTCGGTCAGGACCAGCACGTCGGCCCAGCCCGATTCCAGCGCCTGCCGCACCGGGCGGAAATGCGGATGCGCGTTTTCGCGGTCGAACCCCGGCACGGCGGCATCGCCCTGCCAGTGCTGCATCAGCGAGGCACCCCAGCCCAGTTGCACCGCGTGGTCATGCCCCCCCAGGCTGCCCGCCAGCGCCGGCATGTCGCGCCCGACAAGGCTGTGGCCCAGATGATAGACATTGACCGGCGGCACGGGCGGCGCCAGCGGGGGCTGCGCGGCGCGGTAATCGGCCGGCGCCAGCGGTGGCGGCATCGGCGGACCGGCCCGGCGGCGGCGGCGCAACCCCAGCGCCGCGGCCCCGCCCGCGACCAGTGCCGCCGCCGCGCCCAGCAGCCCCTGCCGCCGGCTAACCATGGTTGCCTCGGACGGGCATATGCTGTTCCCTGTTCATGACCCTACCCATACCAGAATATGCAGGAGTATGCTGCGGATGCCAGAACCCGCCGATGCAAGGCTGTCCATCCCTGCGCGCCATCCCTGTGCGGGTGCCGCTGCCGTGATGTCGCCCTCAGCTTGCAGGAAGCCGTGACATGCGCCCGCCCCGCCTGATCATGTTCGCGCCCGCCCCGGTCCTGCGGCTGGACGGAGGGCTGCGGCTGGACGTGAAGTTCGTCGAGGGCGCGGCCCGGCATTGCGCCGAATGGCCGGGGCCGGTCACCTGCGTGCTGCGCGAAGGTGACGGCGACATCCCCTTTGGCGCCGAATACGCCAAGGACGGGCTGCCCTTCGACCTGCGCCTCCTTGCCCGGCACGAGCCGGTGACGCGCGAGCATGTCGAGGGCGCCGACCTGGTGCTTGCCAACGCCGATGATGCAAGCCTGCTGGCGCTGGTGCCGCTGGCCCGGCAGGCGGGCGCGAAAATCGCCTATGTGATCGAATACACGCTGCAAACGCGGATGCAGATCCTGGCGCTGGACCGTGATCGCGGGTCGCTGCGCAAGCTGCGCGGGGCGGTGTGGCTGCTGCAACAGGAACGCCGCCGGCGACGGGCGATGCGTCAGGCCGACGCGGTGCAGTTCAACGGCTATCCGGCCGAGGAAGCCTATGCCCGGCTGAACGGCAATACGATGACCTATCTGGACGGGCGCCTGACGCCCGACCTGCTGGCGACGCCCGCCGATGTCGAAGCCCGGCAGCGGCGCCTGCGCAGCGGCGCGCCCTTGCGGCTGATCCACTCTGGCCGGTTGGAGCCGATGAAGGGCGCGCAGGACCTGCTGCCGGTGATGCGCGAACTGGCCCGGCTGGGGGTGACGGCCGAGCTGGACATCTACGGCACCGGCAGCGAGTCCCCGGCCATCGCCGCCGCCCTGCCCGAATTCGGCGGCCGGATGCGCCTGAATGATCCCGTCGATTTCCGCACCACCCTGACCCGGCTGAACCGCGAAAGCGCCGACCTGTTCCTGTCGTGCCACCGCCAGTCCGACCCCTCGTGCACCTATATCGAGGCGATGGGCGGCGGGCTGGCCGTCGCAGGATACGCCAATGCGATGTGGCGCCGGATGGCCGAGGCTTCGCAGGCCGGGCTGCACGCGCCGCTGGGATCGGTCGCCGAACTGGCGGCCCGGATCGCAGCGCTGGACAAGGACCGAGAGCCCCTGATCGCGATGGGCGACAGGGCGCTGGGTTTTGCCTCGGCGCATCTGTTCGAAGATGAGTTCAGGCGCCGGATGCAGCATCTGCGCCAACTTGTTCCCACGGCAGGCTGAAGCCCGCGATCACCAGCCCCCCGACAAAGGCAAAGCGGCCATGCAGCACCCTGCCCGCCGCGAAGGGGGCAACGGGGCGCAGGAAACGGGCTGCCAGGGTGCCGGCCACAGGGTCGACGCGGACCGTCATCGCGTCAAAGCCGAACAGGGTCCGGCTAAGCGGATACTGGCATTTATAGGCGGCCTCCTTGGCGGCAAAGACCAGCCGCGCCCAGCGCAAGGGCCGGTCGCGGCCCGCGATCCAGTCGCGCTCGTCGCAGTCGCAGATCTGGTCCAGCAGGTCGCCGGGCAGATCCTCGTCAGGCTCGGCATCCAGCCCCAAGGTGCGGGTTCCGGCGCGACACGCCACCGCCAGCGCCAGCGCGCCGTGGTGGGTGATGCTGCCGGTGACGCCCGCGGGCCACAACGGCGCGCGATCCTCGCCCATCGGGACCGGCTGCGCGGGCAGGCCCAGCCGGACCATGGCCTGTCGCGCGGCGTGGCGGCCGGCGGCGAACTCGGCCCGCCGCGCCGGGACGGCGCGCGCCATGGCGGCGGCTTCCACCCCCGGCAGCGGCCCCGCCTGCCCCACCACGCAGGCACCGACGCCGGTGTCCGGCGGAAACAGCGCCGCCACCGTGCGGGCGGCGCTGTCCTTGGTCAGGACCGCCTCAGCCCCCATCGCGCTGCGCCCGCAGGGCGCGGCGGCGGGAAATGGCGTCGGCGCGGGCAGTTTCCTCGGCGGCCTCGGCTTCCTTGCGGGCGCTGTCGTCCACCGTGCCGCCGGCAAGATGCGCGGCCAGCGCCTCAAGCGTCGGGAAGCGGAAGATGTCGGTGATCGACAGCCGCACGCCCCCGCCCAGCGCAGCGCGGATTTCCCGGTGCGCCTGCACCGCCAGCAGCGAATGCCCGCCCAGCGCAAAGAAGTTGTCGCGCGAGCCGATCCGCGGCCGGTTCAGCACCCGCGCCCAGACCGCGGCGATGGTGGCCTCGATCCCGTCCGAGGGCGCGACGAAATCCTCGGCCACCGCATCGGCGCTTTCCACCACGTCGGGCAGCGCCTTGCGGTCCACCTTGCGGTTCGGGGTCAGCGGGAATTCAGCCAGCCGCACGAAATGACCCGGCACCATATGCGGGGGCAGGCGCTCGGCCAGATGGCGCTTGACCGCATCGGTCGAAAGCTGGTGGTCGCCGGTCAGATAGGCGATCAGCCGCAGGTCGCCCGGGGCCATTTCGCGGCAGATCACCACCGCCTGGCGGACGCCGGCACATTCCTCGGCGGCGGCCTCGATCTCGCCCAGCTCGATGCGATAGCCGCGCAGCTTGACCTGGTGGTCGGCACGGCCAAGAAATTCCAGCTTGGCCCCGCCCTGCCCGTCGGGACGCCAGCGCACAAGGTCGCCGGTGCCGTAGATGCGGCCGGGGGCAAAGGGGTTCTCGCGGAAGCGGTCGTCGGTCAGGTCGGGGCGCTGCCAATAGCCGCGGGCCACGCCCTCGCCGCCGATCCACAGCTCGCCCTCGGCGCCCAGCGGCACGGGCTGGCCGCCGTCGTCCAGCACATAGCACTGGGTGTTGGCGATGGGAGTGCCGATGCTGACCACCGGGTCCTCGACCCCGGCGGGGGCGGTGGTGGACCAGATCGTGGTTTCGGTCGGGCCATACATGTTGGTGATCCGGCGCGCGCCGGCGCGGGTCAGGTCGGCCACCAGCGACGCGGGCAGCGCCTCGCCCCCCAGGATCAGGTGGCGCAGGCCGCCCATCGCGGCGCGGGCGTCGTCGTTCATCGCGATCATCCGCGCCATCGAGGGCGTGCACTGCATATGCGTGGCGCCATGGCGGGTGATCTGCGCGGCGATCGACCAGTCGCCCTCGGCCAGTTCCGGCGCGGCATTGCTGCGACGCAGGATCTCGGCCAGCGGGGCCAGACCTTCCAGCACGGTGTCGCAGGGCAGGCCATAGTCGATCAGGCAGGCGATTTCATCGACCCCGATGCGCTTGAGCTGCTCGACACGGGCCAGCCCGTCCTCGACGGTGCCGAACAGGCCCGAATCCTCGAAATAGCGCTGGAAAGCGAAATCGAGGATCGCCTCGGTTTCCTCGGCGTCCAGGCTGCGCAGGTCGATGTCCATCGGGTTGGTCACGCCCTGCGGTTTCTTGAAGGCGGGGAAGGCCCAGGCATATTGCTTGACCAGCGCCGCGGCCGAACGCAGGTAATCCTTCATCGGGCCGCGGGCACGTTCGCGCGCCACCTCGCGGTCGTGGCAGATGTAGCTGTGCAGCATCAGCGTGACCTTGAAATCCGCCGGGTCGCGGCCGGATTTACGCAGCGCCTCGTGGTAGATGGCGATCTTTTCGCCCACCTCGTCGACCGATTGGCCCAGCAGGTGGGTCAGGACGTTGGCGCCGATCTCGCCGGCCTCGCGCCAGGTGGCGGGGTTGCCGGCGGTGGTCACCCAGATCGCCAGTTCCCGGCTGACCGGGCGCGGCTGCGTCACCACGTCGATCATGCGCCCGTCGTTCAGCGGAAAGGGCACGGCCTCGCCCCGCCACATCCGGCGCAGCTTGTCGATGGTGTCGAACATCGCCGCCTTGTTGTTGGGCGGGCCGTTTTCCGGGCGCAGCACGAAATCCTCGGGGTGCCAGCCGGACGCGATGCCCAGCGCCGTGCGCCCGTTGGTCAGGTTGTCGATGACCGCCCATTCCTCGGCCACCCGGATCGGGTGGTGCAGCGGCGCCACGCAGGAGCCGGCGCGCACTTCAAGGTTCGAGGTCACCGCCGCCACCGCCGCCCCGGTGACCGAGGGGTTCGGATAGGGGCCGCCAAAGGCGTGGAAATGCCGTTCCGGGGTCCAGACGGCGCAGAACCCGTGCTGGTCGGCGAATTTCGCGCCCTCCAGCAGCACCCGGTATTTCTGGCGGCCGACGCCGTCGTCATTGCCCCAGTAGAACAGGCTGAAGTCCATCTTGCGGGCGCTGATGCGGCTGCCGGCGGATACCAGCGCGCGTTCTTCCTCGCCCATCAGCACGACGTGATAGCCGCGCGCCAGCGTCCAGAACAGTTCCAGCACCGAGATGTCGAAGGACAGCGAGGTCACCGCCAGCCACACCCGCCCGTCGCTGTCGGGGATGCGCTGGTCCATGCCGGCGAAAAAATTCGCCACGTTGCGATGTTCCAGCATCACGCCCTTGGGCCGGCCGGTCGAACCCGAGGTGTAGATCAGATAGGCCAGATCCTCGGGGGCGGCGCCGCCCTCGGGGTTGGATTCAGGCATCGCGGCCAGCCGCGGCTCGGCGTCCAGCACCAGAAGCTGGGCGTCGCTGTCGGGCAGCGCGGGTTCCAGCGCGGTTTCCGTGATGATGACCGGGGCGCCGGAATCTTCCACATACAGCGCGATGCGGTCGGCGGGATAGGCCGGGTCCAGCGGCAGATAGGCGCCGCCGGCCTTGAGGATCCCCAGCGCCCCCACTAGCAGCATGGGCGAGCGGCGCAGGTTCAGCCCCACCACCGTGCCCGGCCCCACCCCCATCTGCCGCAGCAGATGCGCCAGCCGGTTGGCGCGGGCGTTCAACTGGGCATAGGTCAGGGTCCGGTCCTCGTGCGTCAGCGCGGCGCCGCCGGGGGTGCGGGCGGCCTGCGCCTCGAACGCGCGGTGGATCGAGTGGTCGGGGATCGCGCAATCGGTATCGTTCCAGCCGGTCAGCAGCAGCTGGCGTTCGGCATCGGGCATCGCGGGGATGGTGGCGGCGGCGTCCGCATCGCCGGCGGCCCCGGCGACCTGGGCCGTGAAATGCGCCAGCCGCGCGGCCAGCAGTTGCGCGCCCATCCGGTCGATGCGGGACAGGTCGGCCAGCAGCCGCCCGTCGGCGGTCACGGTCAGCACGGTGCCGGGGACCGGGCGGTTCGCGTCGGACCAGCCGATGGCAGGCATCGGCGCGGGGCCGATGGCGGGGTCGCGCAAGGGCAGGTCCACGGCGAATTCCGGCCAGCGGCGGGCGCGTTCAAACCCCTGCCCGGCGTCAGCGGCAATGCGGTCCAGCGTGCCGGTGCCGGACAGCGGCAGCGGCGCCCAGCCCGACAGATAGCCCGGCAGCCGCGGCGCGTTGCCATCGGCAAAGGCCAGATACACGCGGTCGCGCCCCGCCAGTTGCGCAGCCCACAGCGCCAGCGCCGCCGGGGTCGCCGAAGCGCCCAGCGGGAATTCCTGCCAATCGGCAGCGCCCCGGCCCGGCTGCGCGAACGGCAGCGCGGCAGGTTCGGCCGCAGCCAGCGCGCGGCGGAACCCGCCCTCGCCCCCGGCAACAGCGGCGAGGGCGGCGTCGATCCGCGCGGCCTCATCGGCGGGGGCGGTGGCCAGCACTTCGCCCACGCGGGCCGCGTCGGGGGCGGCGACCTCGGTCCCGTCCATCTCGCGCAGCCCCGACAGGCGCACCGCGCCCGAGGCGCAGGCGACGGTCAGCCCCTCCGCATCCGCTGCCAGCACCGTGCCCGGCGCACCCGAGCCCGCGATCAGATCGGCCGCGCGCACGGCCAGCAGCCGCCCGCCCGTCCACAGCTTGGGCAGCGCCAGCGGGTTGGCGAAATCGCCGTGGTCCAGCGCACGGACCAGCCGCGCCACGTCCTGCGCCGGGCGGTCGAAGCCCAGCCGCCCCGCCGCCGGGGGCCGCTTGTCGCGGGCGTGATAGCTGCGCTGCGACAAATCCTGCGGGCGCCGCGAGGGGGATCCAGCGACCAGCGCCTCGGCCAGCTCGGGGAAGCTGTCCACCGCCGCTTCCCACGCGCGGGCGTTCAGGGTCAGGGTGGTGTCGTCGGGGGCGATCTCGAATTCGCGCGAAACCAGGATGTCGCCCTCGTCGATGCCGCCCTCGATCATGTGCCAGGTGATGCCGTGGCGCGGCTCGGCGGCAAGAATCGCCCAGGCCGGCGCGTTCAGCCCGGCGTGGCGCGGCAGCGGGCCGTCGTGAAAGTTGACCGCGCCGCGGCGGGCGCCGTCCAGCAGCGGCTGCGGGATGATCGACAGGTTCGCCACGCTGAGCAGCCAGTCATAGCCCAGCCCCTCGGGGGTGCGCAGATCGGCCTGCGCGCGCACGGGAATGCCGCGCCCTTCGGCCCAGCGGGCGATGTCGGGGTTGCGGGTCGCCACTGCCGCAATGGTCAGGCCGCGCCCCAGCCAGTGTTCGGCACACTGGACCAGAAGCGATTCGTTGCCGATGAAAAGCGCCGAAGTGGACATGGCTAACCTCTAACGATGTGAGTCGGGGGCCGCCCTGGGGCCGGCCAGCATATGGGCAAGCATGTGCCGCGTGAAGCCGGGGGCCGCCGCGCGGCGCCCCCGCAGCCGGGCAATCATAGACCCGGAAACCACCGCCACCGTCGCGGCAATATAGCGCATCTGCCCGTGGTTCTTGCGCCAGTAATGGCGGCGGCTGTCGAACCAGTAGTCCGGCGTCCGCGCCCATGATTTCATCCCCGTCGAGACCGAGCCGATATGCGCCACCCGGCTGGCGGGCACATAATCGGTCTGCCACCCCGCCCGCGCGGCGCGCAGGCACAGGTCGGTTTCCTCGAAATACAGAAAGAATTCCTCGTCGAACAGGCCGATCCCGTCCAGCATGTCCTGCCGCATCATCAGGCTGGCGCCCGCCACCCAGTCCATGCGCGCCGGCCGGTCGGGGATCGGCTGGGGCACGACATGGCGGCGCAGCAGCCGGGTGATCGGGCCGGTCACGGCCGCGCCCTCGAATTCGGACGCGACCGAGGGAAAGCGGAAACAGGTGGTGTGGGGGTCGCCCTCGGGGCCGTGGATATAGCTGCCGGCCATGCCGGTCTGCGGGTGCGCCAGCATGTGGTCCAGCAGCGCGCGCACCGCGTCCGGGGCCGGAAACGCGTCCGAGTTCAGCAGGTAGACGAAATCCGGCCGCCGCCCGTCCGGCAGCCCGGCCCGGATCGCGTGGTTGTTGCCGGCGCCGAAACCGCCGTTATGCCCCGATTGCAGCAGCCGCACCCGGTCCCAGCCGCGTTCCGCGATGCCGCGGGCGATGGCGGCCTCGGACCCGTCGCCGCTGTCGTTGTCCACGATGGTGATGGCGCCGTCGATGCCCCGCATCGCCGCCACCAGCGCCTGAGCCGAGCGCAGGGTCATGTCCGGCGTGCGCCAGTTCAGGATGATCGCGTGCAGCACCGCCATGGTCATTCCGCCGCCTGCCGCACAGGCGCGGATTCCGCCTGCGACAGGATGCGCCGCAGGTGCGAGGCCAGCACCCGGACGTTGGGTTCCAGCACCATGCTGTCGTGGTCGCCCGGCACCTCGATCACCTCAAGCGCGGGGGCCAGCGGGGTCAGGCCGTTGTCTTCCATCACGTATTCCTTGGCCGCGCTGATCCAGCGCCCGCCCGAGACCTTGAAGCGCCGGTCCAGGGCCGGGCGCAGCAGCACCGCCCGCCCGTCGCGCCGCACCATGTCGAAACGGGGCAGCGCCGCATAAAACGCCGTCTCGATCGCCGAGTTATGCAGCTGATGCGCGTCCTCGGCCGTGCGGGGGTTGCGCTGTGCGCGCTTCCACTCGGCCCGTTCGCGCGCCCAGCGGGACAGATAGGCGGGGCCTTCCTCGCGCAGCAGTGCCAGTTTGATCAGCGCCTTGTCCAGCCGCCCCGGCACCGGCCGCATCGGCAGCGGCGTGTCCAGCAGCACGGTGACGGCGACGGTTTCGCCTGCTTCCTCAAGCTGGCGGGCGATTTCCCAGGCGATCAGCCCGCCGCCCGAAAACCCGCCGACCAGATACGGCCCCGTCGGCTGCACCTGCCGCATTTCCGCGATGTAGTCGCGCGCGGCCTGGGTGAAGTCCTCGTGCGGCGGCGCATCGCCGAACAGCCCCCGCGCCTGCAAGCCGTAGAACGGCCGCTCATGGCCCAGAAGCTGGGCAAGATGGCGCAGGTTCAGCACGTTGCCGAACATCCCCGCCACCAGGAAGAACGGAGTGCGCGACCCGCCGTCGCCGCGGTGCATCGCGACCAGATGGGTGTGGCGGCGCATGGGCGTGACCTCGGCCGGGGCGCTGTCTGCCGCCGGCTCGGCCGTATCGCTCGCCGGACCGATCTGCGCCTCGATCAGCGCGGCGCAGGCGGCGATGGTCGGGGCCTCGAACAGGATCGAGATCGGGAAATCCACCGCATAGGTCTTGCGGATCATGGAAAACAGCCGCACCGCGATCAGCGAGTGACCGCCAAGGTCAAAGAAACTGTCCTCGACCCCAAGGTTGCCCACGCCCAGCAGGTCCTTCCAGAACCCGACCAGCGTGCGCTCGATGTCGTTGCGCGGGGCGACGAATTCGCTGTCAAGCTCGGGGCGCTCGAACTCGGTGGCGCCGGGCTGGCCCGTGTCGGTGCCGGCGTCGGCCTGCGCGATCAGCGCCGGCAGAG
This sequence comes from Alphaproteobacteria bacterium, assembly GCA_036678445.1. Classification (GTDB taxonomy): domain Bacteria; phylum Pseudomonadota; class Alphaproteobacteria; order Rhodobacterales; family Rhodobacteraceae; genus Paracoccus. Next base: position 9,398 of record JAZIHR010000013.1, on the reverse strand, counting down.
GGATCGAGCTGACGATCACCTGCCCCGCACCGCTGGCAATGGCGCGCAGGAACGCCTCGGCGCCCTCGTCGGCGCGGATGCCCTGCGACAGGTTGTGGCGCAGCTGCTCCTCGGCCGGACCAATCTGGCGCGGCGCGTCGGCGGCGTCAAAGACGATCTCGCGCGCGTCGGGCGTGGCGGACAGGTCCAGCGCGCCCTCGATCCGGCGCAGGGTAAAGCCGGCGATCTCGGCCACGACATTCCCATCGGTGCCGGCCAGGGTGATGTCGAACCGCGCCAGCCCGTCGCCGTCGCGGTTCGGCCCGGCGTTGCGGATATGGCTGACGATCAGCGCGGGCAGCGGCCCGGTCAGGGTGATCGCGCCATAGCCCAGCGGAACCCACAGGTTGGCGGGGTCATAGCCCTCGATCAGCCCCATCGCCCAGCCGGTCGCGATGTCCAGCAGCGCCGGATGCAGCAGGAACCCCGCATCCGCGTCCCGGAACCGCAGGGGCAGGGCCAGGTCAGCGATGCCCTCGCCCGTGCCCAGCGCGCGGCTTTGCAGCACCCGCCAGCGCGGGCCGAAACGCAGATGGCGCTCCTGCTCGGTCACCAGCCCCTCGCCCTGCTCGGGCCGGGGGCAGCGGGCGCGGATCGCGGCAAGGTCAAGCGGCAGAGGCACGGCGGCGGCAGGCTGGACCCGCGCCTCGGCGTGCAGCAGCCAGCCGGTGCTGCCGTCCACCGCGACGGCGCTGCGGATTTCCGCGTCATAGCCGCCTTGGGTGCGGGCCAGCCGCACGCGGATGCGCGCCTGCTCGCCCTCCCCCACCAGCAGCGGGCGCAGGAAAGTCAGGTCGGTGATCCGCAGCGGGCCAGGAGTGTCCAACTCGGCCAGCGCCTCGGCCAGCAGCTCAAGATAGCCGGTGCCGGGCAGCAGTGCCTGCCCCGACGCCAGCCGGTGCCCGTCGATGATCCAGTCGCCATGATCCAGCGCGCCGGAAAACAACCGCCGCCCGTCCGCATCGAATCCGGTTTCGGCCAGCATGGGCTGCGCTATCGGCGTGGGAGCGGAAGGCACCGGCAGCGCCAGCGCCGCCGCGGCCATCCCCACATCGGCCCAGATCCCCCAGTTGATCGCCAGCACCCGCGTCAGCCCGCCCGCCCGCGATTCCGCCCAGGCGTTCAGGAAGCTGTTGGCCGCGACATAATCCAGCTGCCCGGGCGGAGCCGTCACCGTCGAGGACGACGAGAACACCACGATCAGCCCGACCGAGCCATCCGGGAACACGCTGTCCAGCACCATCGTGCCATGCAGCTTGGGGGCCAGAACCTGCTCGATCGCTTCGGGGGTCTTGGTCAGGATCGGCGCGTCGTCCACCACGCCGGCGGCATGGATCACCGCGTCGATGCGGCCGAAACGGGCCTCGGCGGCCGCGCGCGCGGCCTCGACCTCTTCGACGTTGCAGATGTCGGCGGCAAGGGTCAGGACCTCGGCACCCTCGGCCTCCAGCGCCTCGACGGCGCGCAGCCGCGCGGCCAGCGGATCGCCGGGCGGTGCCTGCCGGATCAGCGCCGGCCAGTCGCCACGCTCGGGCAGGGGGCTGCGGCCCAGCAGAACCAGCCGCGCGCCGTGATCACGCCACAGCCGCCGCGCCACGGTCAGCCCGATGCCGCCGAACGCGCCGGTGACCAGGCAGACCGCACCCCGCGGCAGCACCGCCGCATCCGGCGCAGGCAGCGAAAGCGGGCGCCAGTCGCGTTCATAGCGCACACCCGCGCGCAGGGCGGCGGTGCGCCGGCCGGGCGGGGCCAGCAGCTCGGCCAGAACCTCGGCCGCGGTGGCGTCCACGGACATGGCAGGGTCGATGTCCAGGCTGGAACAGCTCGCCCCCGCGAACTCGCGCGGGATCACCCCCAGCGGCCCGGCAATCGCCGCCTTTTCCGGGTGGGCAAGCCGCTCGATCTTCTGTCCCGAAATATCCCCGCCGGAGGCTCCGGCCATGCCACCCACGCCCCCGCGCCGGGGCAGCGCCGCCGCGCCGCTGGTGATCGCGGTCAGGTGCCAGGGCGCGGGCAGCCCGGCCTCGTCCATCGCCTGCGCGAGAAAGGTCAGGCTGTAGAACCCCTGTTCCAGGTTGCGGTGGAACAGGCTCGACCCGGGGCGGAAACCGTCATCCGCGGCCAGCCAGAAATGCGCGATCCGGTCGGGGGCCAGCCCCTGCGCCACCAGGTCGCCCAGCAACAGGTCGTAATCCTCGCGCCCGCGTTCGGCGGAAATGCAGTAGCGGTCGGCATCCAGCCGGGCGAAACGGTCGCCGGCGACCACCTCGATCACCCGATGCCCGGCCGCACGCAGGGGGGCGGCCACCGCCGCGCCCAAGCCCTGCCCGTCCGACAGGAACAGCCAGCAGCGCTTGTCCGCGCGCTCCAGCGCATCCACCGCGATCTCGGCGCTGCGGCGCAGCCAGAACGGCTCCCACCCCCAAGACGCCACGTCATCCTCTCGCTCGGGGAAGCGGGCGGTGTCGTCACGGGCCGGGGCCGCCGCGCGCTCGATGAAATAGCGCTGGCGCTGGAAAGGATAGGTCGGCAGCACCACCCGCTGTCGCGGCACGTCGCCCCAGAACTGCGGCCAGTCCACCGCGACGCCCAGCGCCCACAGCCGGGTCAGCGTGGCGATGAACCATTCGTCGTCGGCGACCTGGTGATCGGGGTGGCGCAGCGTCGCCAGCGACTGGTTGGCCGGCACCCCGTTGGCCACGGCCAGAGAGGCCAGCGTCCGCCCCGGCCCGACCTCAAGATAGACCCGCCCCTTTTCCTGATGCGCAAGATGCGCCATGCCGTCGGCGAAATGCACGGTATTGCGCAGATGCGCGACCCAATATTCCGGGTCGGTGGCCTGCGCGGCGGTCAGTTCCGCGCCGGTGCGGTTGGAAATCACCGGCAGCCTGGGTGCCGACAGCCGCATCCCGCGCAGATGCGCGCCGAAATCGGCAAGGATCGGTTCCAGCATCCGCGAATGTGCGGCAATGTCGATGCGGATGCGCTGGGGGGTGATCTCGTCCGCCGCCAGCCGCGCGGCCAGCGCGTCCAGCGCCGCGTCGGGGCCGGAAATCACGCACAGCTCGGGCGCGTTGACCGAGGCGATGTCCAGATCATCGCTCAGATACGGCCGCACCGCGTCGACCGACAGCGGCACCGACAGCATCCCCCCCGGCGGCACGCTGTCGAACAACTGCCCGCGCCGGTGCACCAGCCCGATGCAGTCCTCAAACGACATCACCCCGGCGATGCAGGCGGCGACGTTTTCGCCCATCGAATGCCCGATCAGCGCCGAGGGCTGCACGCCCCAGCCCATCCACAGCTTCGCCAGCGCATATTCGGTAATCGCGATCAGCGGCAGCTGGACCGAAGGCTTCGTCAGCGCCGCCTCGGCCGCTGCCTCTTGCCCCGGCTCGGGCAGCCAGACGGCGCGAGGGTCGTAATCCAGCATCGGCGCCAGATGCGACAGGCCCTTGTCCATCCATTCGCGGAACTCGGGTTCGGTGTCGTAAAGCCCGCGCGCCATATGCGCATATTGCGCGCCGCCGCCGGGAAACATGAACACCACCTCGGGGCGGTCGCCCAGATGCTGGTGGGTGAACACCTGCCGTTGGTCGCCCGATTCCAGCCGCGCGGCGGCAGTTTCGTGGTCCGAGGCCACGACGATGCGGCGGTGGTCGAACTGGCGCCGCCCTTCCAGCAGGGTAAACGCGACATCGGCCAGCGGCTGTTCGGGATGGGCGCGCAGATGCGCGGCCAGCCTTGCGGTGGCCTGGTCCAGCGCCGCCTTGTTGCGGGCCGACACCACCAGCGGCTGGAACGGGAAATCCGGTTCCTCGGACGGGGCGCGCGCGGGCGCTTCCTCAAGCACCAGATGCGCGTTGGTGCCGCCGACGCCAAGGCTGTTCACCCCCGCCCGCCGCGGTGCCCCCAACTGCGGGAAAGATGTCAGCCGGTCGCAGACCGCAAACGGCGAATGTTCAAAGTCGATCGAGGGGTTCGGCGCCTCATACCCCAGCGAGGGCGGGATTTCCCCGTGGTGCAGCGCCAGCGACGCCTTGATGACGCTGGCCACGCCCGCGGCGGTGTCCAGATGGCCGATATTTGTCTTGACGCTGCCCACCAGGCAGCGCTCTGCCCCCGGCGCGCGCGGAACCGCGCCGGTCTGGGCGAACGCCTCGGTCAGGGCGGCGATCTCGATCGGGTCGCCCAGATAGGTGCCGGTGCCGTGGCATTCGACATAGCCGATGCTGTCGGCGCTGACCCCCGCCGCGCGATGCGCCGCCGCCACCGCCGCCGCCTGCCCGTCGACCGAGGGCGCCAGATAGCCGGCCTTGGCCGCACCGTCGTTGTTGATGGCGCTGCCGCGGATCACTGCCCAGATATGGTCGCCCTCGGCGATGGCATCTTCCAGCGGGCGCAGCACCACGCAGCCGGCGCCGGACCCGAACACCGTCCCCTGCCCGCGGTGGTCAAAGGCGTGGCAATGCCCGTCGGGGGACAGCACCTCGCCGTCCTGATACAGATAGCCGCGGCCATGAGGCAGTTCGATGGTGACGCCGCCGGCCAGCGCCATGGCACATTCGCCACGCCGGATCGACTGGCAGGCCAGGTGGATCGCCACCAGCGAGGTCGAGCACGCCGTCTGCACCGAAATGCCGGGCCCGGTCAGGTCAAGGATATGGCTGACCCGCGTGGACAGGAAATCCTTGTCGTTGCCGGTATGGCGCAGCAGGAACATGCCGGTCGAGCGCACCAGCTCGTCCTGGGAACAGACGTTGAAATAGAAATAGCTGCCCATGCCGCAGCCGGCAAAGACGCCGATGGGGCGGCGCAGGCCCTCGGGGGTGTGGCCGGCGTTCTCCATCGCCTCCCACGCGGTTTCCAGGAACTGGCGATGCTGGGGGTCCATGATCGCCGCCTCTTTCGGCGACAGGCCGAAAAATTCGGCATCGAAATGGTCGAAGCGGTCCAGCGTCGCGGCGGCGGGCACATAATTGGGCTGGCGCATCCGCGAGGGGCTTTCGCCGGCCTCGCGCAATTCGGCCTCGGACAGGGTGCGGATCGATTCGACGCCCTGTCGCAAATTATCCCAGTATTCGGTGACAGAGGCCGCGCCCGGAAGATGCGCCGCCATGCCGACGATCGCGATGTCACCCAAGCCAGGCCGGTCCTGCATATCCATGCGTGCATCGCCCCTAATCAAACACAACCACAGTCAGACGTCGCCAGATTCGCGGCCGGATATATACAGCAGTCAATATGAACAAAAACTCTGTCTATTTATACAGCTTGCCGCAGTATGATCAGATCAGCGTTCGCGCACGAGGCGAAGCCGGCGCCGCAACCGGGTCGTCGGCGGCGGGCGTCCCGTCCTCGGCCCCGTCTTGAACCTTGTCCTCGGCCCGCTCGCCCGCGGATTGCGCCGCCCCCAGCAGCCCCCCCGCCAGCAGCCAAGTCAGCGGGGTCAGCGTGGCATTGGGAACCAGGTCGACCATGTTCACCGCCAGCATCAGCGCCGAGCCGGCGAAAAGCAATGCCGCCTGCTGTTGCGCGGGCGCGGCCTCTTGTCCCGCCCCCTGCTTCGCCGCCTGTTGCGCCGCCTGCACCGCCCGCAGCACCCCCAGCAGCAGCAGCCCGAACCTGGCGACAAAGCCCACCACGCCGCGCGTGCTCATCATCACGATCCATTCGCCGTCCGTGACGGTCAGGATACGGCCGTCGCCGTCAAAGACGTGGTTGCGGTTCCATTCCCCCCAGCCGAACAACGGCCGGGCCTGGACATGTTCAAGCAGCACCCATTCGTTGTCGAAACGATATTGCAGCGAACCCGCCCGGTCGGCGCTGACCTTGGCCGCCATGTCCAGCATCCAGTCGATCGGCACCAGCCCGTAAAGCCGCAGCAGCGGATAGCAGAACACCGCGGCCGCCATCAGCAGCGCCACCCGCCCCAGCAGCCGCGGCGGGGCCAGCAACACCAGCGGCACGAAGGCCAGCGCGTAAAGCCAGGCGGCCAGCGTGCGGCACAGCGCCACCATCACCAGCAGGAACAGCAGCGCCGCCACCTGCCGGCCCCGGTCGGCGGGCGGCGACGACCGGGCCAGAAGTGCCGCGGCATGGGCCGCCATATAGGTCAGCAGCGCCACCCAGATGCCGTGTTCCAGGAACACGATGGGGCGGAAGCCTCCGAAACGGATCATCTGGTCGAAACGGTGCTGGAAGAACCCGTAGACCCAGACGTTCATCTGGGGGGACAGCCGCACCTCGATCAGCATCGGCACGGAATAAAGCAACATGGCGAGGACCAGCGTGACCAGCAGTTCACGCAGTTCGCGCAGGCCGCGGACATGGCGCACCGCCAGCGCCCAGATCAGCAGCGGCGGCAGGGCGTTGGCAAGCATCGACAGCCCGTCGCGCAGCGACTGGCCCGGCAGCACCACGCCGCCGCCGACAAACCGGGCGTCGGTGTTGGTCAGCGCCGTCCCGACCGAGCCGGCCAGCGCCAGCGCCACGCACAGCCCGGCCCAGCGTCCCGCGCCGAACAGCGGCGCGCGGTCACGCAGGATCGCCCAAGAGGCCAGGTAGGACGCGATCGCCGGGATTGCCAGCTTGTCCAGCACGGGCATAAGTGGCAGGTCGAAGGCAACCAGCGGCGGCAGCAGCAGATACCCGCCCAGAATCGAAACCAGCAGCGCCCGCAGCGGCGCCAGACGGGCGAACAGCACGAATGTCAGCGGAAACCACAGCGCCAGGGCCAGGAATGCAACGGGACTGCTGGGCACGGGGCGATGGTTCCTTGTTCCGGGCTGTGACAGAGCTTGCCGTGCTAGCAGAGGGGCAGGCGCGATGAAGTTCCGTTACGAGGACACCACCATAACGGTCAATATGCCGGACCGCGAGACTCTGCTGGCGGAAATCCGGGACAGGCTGCGCGACGGCCGGGGCTTTGCGCTGGCGACGATCAACCTGGACCACCTGGTCAAGCTGCGCAGCGACGCGGCATTCCGCCGCGCCTATGCGGCCCATGACCTGATCGTGGCCGACGGCAACCCGATCGTGTGGCTGTCGCGCGCGGCGGGGCATCCGGTCACGCTGGTCCCCGGCTCGGACCTGGTGCTGCCAATGGCGGCGCTGGCGGCCGACGAGGGCGCACCCATCGCCCTGCTGGGCAGCACCGCCGAGGTGCTGGACGCCGCCGCCGCCCGGCTGGCGGTGCTGCATCCCGGGTTGCAGGTGGTGGCAAGGATCGCGCCGCCGATGGGGTTCGACCCCTCGGGGCCACAGGCCGCCGCGCTGCTTGAGGAACTGGGCGCGACCGGCGCACGCATCACTTTTCTGGCACTCGGGGCGCCCAAGCAGGAAATCCTGGCCGCCCGCGGGCGCGAGCTGCTGCCCGCAATGGGGTTCCTGTCGGTGGGCGCCGGCATCGACTTCATCGCCGGGGCGCAGACCCGGGCGCCGGCGCTGGTGCGCGGACTGGCGCTGGAGTGGCTGTGGCGCGCGGGCTCGGCCCCGCGGCGGCTGGGACCGCGCTATGCGAAATGCGCGGCGATCCTGCCGGCGGAATACCTGGCCGCAAGGCGACAGCGGGGCAAAGGCTGAGCCCTGCCGCGCGCCGCCGCCCGTTTTGCAGGCAGGGCATCCCCGCCGCGCGGGACCCTCACAGGACCACCAGCACCAGCAGCGCCACCAGCGCCCCCGCGGACAGGAACACCGCGTCGTGCAGCGGGTCCCACACCCGGTGGCGCCGCGCGATCCAGACCACCGCCGGATAGGCCAGCATCGCCCCCAGCGCCTGCCCGGCCAGCGCCCCCGGCAGCCCGGCGAAATGCACCCCCGCCCAGTAAAGCGACAGGAACAGCACCGCCCGGATCGTGGTCACCACCAGGAACCGCTTGCTGTCGGCACTGGCCAGCGCCGCCTGGTCGTAGCTGAGCATCACGATCTGCGGGATGGTGGCGCAGGCGATCATCGGCAGCACCACCCCGGCGGATTCGTAGCGCGGGTCATACAGCAGCGCCACGATCCACGGCCCCAGCGCCGCCATCGTCACCAGCACGGCAAGGAAGCTGCCGGTCAGCCCCCAGTGAATGCGCCGCAGCCGATGCGTCAGCATGGGCGAGCCATCCTGATGATGTTCGCGATAGACCGGGATCATCAGCCGCCAGATCACCGCGATCGCCAGTTGCAGGGGGAAACTGGCCAGGAAATAGGCGATGTTGTAGATGCCCAGCTCATCCAGCGTCAGGTATTTGCCAAGGATCGCGCGGTCGCCCTGCGCGATGGCGAAACCGACGATGGTGCTGGGAAAGATCCATTTGCCGAAGCTGACCAGCTCGGCCACCGCGCTGCGGTCCCAGCAGAAGCGGTTGCGTTCGCCCGGCAGCAGCCGCTCGGCCAGCAGCCACTTGATCGCGGCCCCGATCACCATACCGATCACCAGCGCCCAGGCCGAGCGCATCACCGCCGCCAGCGCCACCGTCAGCCCGATGGACAGCACCGAGGACGCCAGCTCGATCCGCGTCAGCAACCCCAGTTGCAGGTGGCGGTTGGCTTCCTCGATGCGGGTGGTCATCAGGCCATTGATGACCGAGATGAACCCCGCCGCCGGCAGATACCACGCCAGTTCGGGCGCGTCGTAGAACCGCGCGACCGGCGCTGCCAGCACGATACAGCCCAGCCACAGCATCACGCCGCGCACCGCCTGCATGGTAAAGGCAGTGTTCAGGAAATCGCGGTCGTCGCCACGGCGGCTTTGCATGATCGCCGGCCCGATGCCGACGTCCGAGAAATTGTTCAGCCCCTGGATCACCACCATGACCAGCGCCATCAGGCCGAAGATCTCGGGGAACAGCAGCCGGGTCAGGATCAGGTTCGACGCCAGCCGCAACCCCTGCGAGCCGCCAAAGCCGACGATCGTCCACAACGAGCCGCGCAGCGCGCGCTGCCCCAGCCCGTCGCCGTGAAACAGCCGCGCCAGCCGGTGCAGGGGGCCGGGGCGGGATGGGGGCCGCCCCGCGGGGGCTGGAGGGCCGGGGCGAAAAACGACTCCCCCGCGTGGGTACGCAGCACGGCATCCACCAGGCGGGCCGGCTCGGCGTCCTTGAGCAGGAAGCCGCTGGCACCGTGACGCAGCGCGGTGAGCACATAGTCGTCCAGGTCGAACATGCTCAACACCAGGACACGGGTGGCGGTGAGGGTGGGGTCGGCGACGATCCGCCGGGTGGCCTCGATGCCGTCCATGTCCGGCATCTGCACGTCCATGCACACGACGTCGGGGCGAAGGGTCCGGGCGGCCGCGCCCGCCGCGGCGCCGGCGGCCGCCGCGCCCCCCCCCCCGCGGGCCGCCGGGGGGCCGAGGCTGGGGGCGCTGCCGG